>JAJDEJ010000316.1 GCA_029259815.1 Planctomycetaceae bacterium
TGACGCTGGCCTCGATGTGAATGCGGTCGACGGCGGTGCCTTTCAGGAATTCGAAGTTGTGACAGGGTCCGAGTTGGAGTCACCCAATGAGTTGACCATCATCAGCCCCGACGGCACGCGAACTGCAATCGAGTACGACACCGATGTCCGTACCTGCTCATTCGGAGCGGCAGGCGAATTCACAGCACCACTCGTCTTCTGTGGATACGGGATCGTCTCCGAAGAGCCTGCCTACAACGACTTCGCGGATGTCGACGTCTCGGGCAAGATCGCTGTGATTCTCCGCCGCACTCCGCAGCAGGGGAAGGACGAAGGATTGTTTGGCGGTCCACACTCGGGCACCTCACGTCACGCGGCTCTCAATACGAAACTCAAGAATGCGATCGATCATGGCGCCGTTGCCGTGCTGTTCGTCAATGATGCCTACAGCGGTGAATCGGAGTTGACCAAACTTCACCAGCGAAGAGACGCAGCTGATCAACGGGTGATCGACGCGGCCATCGCTATGGTCAAGGGCGGGTCCAAAGATCCGCACGCTCACGGGCACGCCGACCCTCATGCGGCTACGTCGACTGCAGATGCAGGCGAGGAAGACCCGCCAGCTGAACAGAAGCCGCAGTCAAACACTCCTGGAGATGCCAAGCCTTCGACGCTTAATTCCCACGACCCGCATGCTGCTCACTCACCGCACGGGCATGGCGAGTTGCCAGCGACGGAGTCGTTGTCTGCTGCTGTCACGCATCTGCTGGAAGTCCGTAAACTCATTGAGGAATATGACCCCGACCCGCTCATGAAGTTCGGCTACAACGGCAATCGGCGTGGCGATTCGATCCCTGTGATGCAGGTCAGCCGGGAGGCGATGAGCGAGGTCGTCAATTCGGCACTCGGACAGACACTGGATGATCTGGAGAACGCGATTGACATTGACGGACAACCCCACAGTATGACTCTCGGAGGTTACTCAGCGGCAGGACAAACAGCTTTGCGAATCAACCGTGAGCAGGTGAAGAACGTCATCGGAGTCCTGCCCGGTGTTGGTCCGCTGTCTGATGAGACGATCGTCGTCGGTGCCCACTACGACCATCTGGGACTCGGCGGTGAAGGTTCACTGAGCCCCGGTTCGAAGGAGGTTCACAACGGAGCAGACGACAATGCGTCCGGGACTGTCGCGTTGGTCGAACTCGCTCGTCGACTCGCTTCACGCTCGGAACCGCTGCCGCGTCGGGTCGTGTTCATTGCCTTCACCGGCGAAGAACGCGGGTTGCTCGGCTCGGCACATTACGTGAAAGAGCCCGTGTTCCCCAACGAGAAGACGATCGCCATGTTCAACATGGACATGGTGGGCCGACTGACGGATGACAAATTGACCGTGTTTGGCACGGGGACCGCGACCCGTTGGGATGCCATGCTCGACGACGAAGCCGAGGAGCGACGCCTCAAGCTCTCCAAGAAGGAAGAAGGCTTCGGGCCGAGCGATCATTCGTCTTTCTATGCAAAACAGATTCCGGTGCTGCACTTCTTCACCGGCACGCACAACGATTATCACCGGCCGACTGACGACTGGGAGAAGATCAACGTTGACGGCATGGGACGGATCGTTGATCTGTTGGAGGATCTGATCGTCAGCACGGCTCAGAAGGAAGAAGTGCCCGAGTACGTCGCTGTGAAGGGAAAAGCCGAATTGCAGTCCCGCACGGGAAGTCGTCCCTATTTCGGCAGCATCCCTGACTTCGGCGGCGAGGAAGTCGGCTATACGCTTCAAGGTGTGTCCCCGGGAAGCCCGGCTGACAAGGGAGGCATCCAGGGAGGCGATGTGATCATCAAGTTGGGTGACTTTCCCATCACCGGATTGGATGATTTCGACCTGGCGCTGCGTGAGTTCTCGACCGGTGAGGAAGTTGCCGTCATCGTCAGACGCGCCGGAGAAGAGAAGACGTTCCGCGTCACCCTTGCGACTCCCCGATGAACGGTGGCCCATCGTGCTAATCCGCAAGCGGTGGTTGGCACGAAATCAATCACTCGTGAATCGCTTACGCGGCGCGGCGCTGGTGAATGACGCGATTCATCCGGGTGTCGAACCATTCCAGAATCTCGTTCGTGGTGCGTTCCCAGCCCGGTTCGTTGATGATCTCATGAAGATGATCGGGCATGACGCGTCTGGTGCAGTCCGTTGAGGCGATTTCTTCGAGCCAATCGTTGGCCATCTCGTGATTGACCACTTCGTCCGCGTCTCCCTGCAGAAACAGCAGGGGGACATCGAAGTTTTCTGCTTCCAGATGGGCGGCGGTGACTGCCTGTTGGACTTGGAAGAACCAACCGGCCGTCACCGAACGCTGAATCCAGGGGTCTTGTTCACGGCTGGCGAGCACGTCGTCGTTGCGAGTGATGTGAGTCACCTTCACTGATGTGCGGAAGCGCGTGGTCGGTCGGACGACAGAGCAGAGTTTGCCCACAGCCCGCTTGAGCATCTTCACACGGACTCTTAACCCCAACAAGGGGGCCGACAATGCCAGGGCAGACATGCGATTCCTGCGTGTCTGAGCAAACCTGACAGCAACCAGTCCCCCCATACTGTGGGCAAAGACAGCTGTCGTCTGATGCTGCAGATTGAATTGATCCCAAATCAGATCGAGGTCTTCGAGATATTGCTCGAAACTGTCGAGATGTGTGGGCACGCCACCGGACCGTCCGTGACCGCGCAGGTCACCCGCAATCACCGTCCAGCCAGCCCGGACGGCATGATTGACGAAGTGTCCGTACCGACCGCCGTGTTCACCGGCGCCGTGAATCACGACCAGCGAGAGACCGTTATCTCGACGTGTCGGTGCATACTTGCGGACGAACAGATCGGCCTCACCGTCCGATGTCCGTAATGTCGTGGCCGCGTTGATCAATCTTGGTGCCTCGTCATCCGCTTGCAAGTTCCGCACAAACGTTTTGCTCACGAGGGAGGTGTACTGCGAGTCAGCGAGATCTTGAAGGGCGAGTCTCCGTCGACACCTTGCCGGCAGCGACATGAGAGGCGTCGTAACTCGTGTTCTCTCAACCGAATGGAGCGGAACTGTTTGCGAGAGGGCCGTTCGGCGCGTAGACTGAGGAGAGGGTTCGTCGGCATGTTTCGCCGATCTCAGGTGACGGTCATTTAGTGGAGACAGGTTTGAATTCAACAAGCCGCGATCTGCCGGCGTGGGCGATCAGTCTGGTCGTGAACCTCTCGGTCTTGTTCGCGCTGCACAACATCGTGCACGAGTTGCCCTGGGAGCGGTCGACGACCGCGATCACCAGTGTTTTCGATGAGCAGCTGACCGAGCGGGAGTACGATTTCACCGAAGTCTCTGCGACCGATCTTGTCGGCAACGCGGGTGACTCCTACGCGCTGACTCCCACCATGCAGGCGGCGACCCAGCAGGGGGAAAACCAGGACCGTCTGCAGGAGGAGATTGAAGAACTCGTCAACCCGACAGCCGTCGAGTTCTCGCAGATGTCCGACATCCCACTGCAGGACCAACTCGCGACGATCTTCGAGAACCGGGGACAGACGGACAAGGTGCCCGGCGGAGTCGAAGGAGCGATGGACCGCATCACCTTTGAGATCGCCACGTCTCTCAAAGAGCGACAGACGTTCGTGCTCTGGCTGTTTGACGCATCCGGCTCTCTCCGCGACCGACGCAGCAGCATCGCTGAGCGGTTCGAGTTGGTTTACAAGCAACTGGAAACGCAAGGGAAGACCGAAGGCCTGTACACCGCAGTCGCCAGTTACGGAGAGTCGACGAACATCCTTACTCCGGACCCCGTGACCGAGGTGAAGCCACTCGTCACTGCGGTCCGTGAAATCGAAGTCGACGAGTCGGGGACTGAGAACATCTTCGGAGCCGTACATCAGACAGTCGACAAGTGGAAACGATTCCGACGCAGCGAGGGCCGCTGGAACAAGATGGTCTTCATTGTGACGGACGAACGGGGCGACGACATCGAACGACTGGAGGAGACGATCACACTCTGCAAGCGGTTCGGGGTACGTGTCTACACGGTCGGCAACGCGGCCATCTTCGGGAAGCGGGAAGGTTATGTCGACTATCGCGACGAGATGGACGGATACGTGCATCGCAATGTGGTTGTCGATCAGGGCCCGGAGTCAGCCTTTCCTCATCAGATCAAGCTCGCCTTCTGGGGTGGCGAAGGTGTCGGAGGACAACTGCTGCGGATGTCGGCCGGATATGGTCCCTACGGACTCACCAGGTTGTGTGCTGAGACGGGCGGCATGTTCTTCATTACGGATGAGAACAAAGGCTTCAAATTCGACATGGCCGTGATGCGGGAGTATTCGCCCGACTATCGGCCCATCCGCGTGTTGGAAGGTGACATCCGCCAAAACCCGGCCATGACGGCTCTTGTGCAGGCGGCGATGGCGGTCGACATCGACGAAGTGCCTGCTCCTCAACTTGCGTTCCGGGCTGACGACGACACGATCTTACGGCAGCAGATCACCGAAGCTCAAAAACCACTCGCCGATTTCCAGTACCACATCAACAAGTTGTACTCATTGCTCGAACAGGGCACCCAGGCTCGTGACACACTCAATAATCCGCGTTGGCGGGCGGGCTTCGATCTGGCCATGGGCCGCATACAGGCAATGCGCGTGAGGGCCCACGGGTACAACGTCATGCTGGCCAACATGAAGAGCACGCCACAAACCTTTCAAACAGAAGGAAACAACTTGTGGGTGCTCAGGCCATCCGACAAAATTGAAACCGGCCCGTCAGTCCGCAAGTCGGCCGACGAGTCAACCGTACTCCTCAAGCAAGTGATCGACGAACATGCCGGCACGCCCTGGGCGGCTCTCGCTGAGCGGGAACTGCGTCAGCCGCTCGGCTGGGAATGGGCCGAGGGTCGTATCGACATCGAAGCCATCCTTGCCGGCAACCAAAACGCGCCACCGCGATTGTTGCTGGAGGAGGAACAACAACGTGTCGATGCACAACGTCCCGAACCAAAACCAGTGCGACCTCCACCCAAGTTATGAGATCATCCCTCTGCGATTCGTCGATCAATTGAGACGAGGAACCGACATTCATGCCCGGACTTCAGAATCTTCCCGCACTGATCGTCTCGTTGATTGTGCATGTGATCCTGCTCGGGCTGATGGCGGCCATCCGTTACAACTTGATCGTCACCACGCCACACGTTGCTGTCGAGACGGTGTTCTCCGAGGAGCGACAGCAGGAGGAATTCGCACAAGATCTGCAGATCGACACGATGGCCTCAGAGTCAATGAATGTGACTGCAGGAGGCCTGCAAACGACGAGCCTCGGTGCCACATCCTCCACAGCGGCCGCTGCTCAGACGAAGATCGAGCAGTCGGAAACTCTCAACGAACCTGAATTCCGTTTCAACATCGCCGACCTGTCCGCGCCGGGTCTCGACACACTGGGGACGGACCTCGGAGAAGGAGAGGTCTCCGGAGAAACAGGTGCTCATGTTGATGGATACGGTGCAGCCATGAGTCGGCTGTCGCAGGAACTGCTGCGCATGATGCGACAACAGCAGGTGATTGCCTGTTGGCTGTTTGATGAATCCAACAGCTTGAAGGACGACCGCAAAGAGATTCGGGATCAATTCGACAAGATCTACACCGAACTCAACATCGCCAACGACAAAGCCGTCAGGGGCCGCTTCCATTCACTGGAGACGATGATCTACAGCTTTGGCGAAGGCATTCATTCGATCACGAAAGAACCGACACCTGACCTCGCAGAGATTCGGAAAGCCATCGACGATGTCCGGATCGATGAGACGGGCAGTGAGAATCTGTTTAGCGCGATCTCGACAGCGATCGACAAGCACAGCAAAGCAGCCGCGCGCAGTGACCGAAAACTCGTCATCATCGTGATGACGGACGAGGTCGGAGATGACGCAGAGTTGCTCGAAGAAGTCATCGTTAAAGCCCAACGGTTCAAGGTGCCCATATACGTCATGGGCCGCGAAGCGGTCTTTGGGTATCCGTATGCACACGTGCATTGGGTGAATCCGGAGTCTGGCATTTCCCACTGGATTCGCATCGACCGTGGGCCGGAGACGGCGTTTCCCGAGTGCTTGCAATACGACGGATTCCGCGGTCGACACGACGCCTACTCCAGCGGGTTTGGAGCCTACGCACAAGTGCGACTTGTCCGTGAGTCTGGGGGAATCTTTTTCCTGCTCGCCCAGGACGAAGCCAACCTCGCCGGTCGCGCCGCACATACCGGACTCGCTCGCAAATTCGATGACGTTGCCATGAAGGAGTATGAGCCACTCCTCCTGGAGAAACGAGAGTACGCCCGACGTCGTGACGCCAGCGATTTTCGTAAGGCCATCTGGAACGTGATCCTCACGCTTAATCCCCACATCGATGGGCAGCTCAATTTGCGATGGCACTACTATTCCATCGAACTGCCCGAGTTTCAGAAGCAGGGCCGTAAGAATTTTGACCGCTCACTGCGCGCGATGGCGGTCATCAATCAGCAACTCGCAGTCCTTGACCGCATCCGCGAGCTACGATCTCAAGAGGCGGAGCAACGCTGGCGTGCCGCGTACGACCTGCTGTATGCACAACTGATTGCCTGTCGTGTACGCGAGTTCCAGTTCCTGCTCGCGATGGACCAGCATGTCCGCGAGAATCCCCAGCCGCAGGAACCAGACACCAACTACTGGGACCTCGCCTACACGGGCGAGATGCTGCAACCGGACGAACAGCAGACCCAGAAGACACGCGTCGATTTCGCCGAGCTGGAAAAGCAACGTCAACAGGCACTCGACCTCTACGAGCAGGTCATCCAGGATCACCCCGACACTCCGTGGGCCATGGTCGCAGCCGATCAGAAGCGTCTGGGCTTCGGGATCAAGTTCGTCGAACGCTTCCGCGATCCCCGTGCTTTCACCGAAGAAGAACAAGGCGTGATCCCCAAATTCTGATGATCACCTGACGACGCTTGCGGATGAGCACGAACTCAAAGCGCTGATGAGACCGGAGAGTCAGCGGCAACCTGGGGGATCACCATCAGGGCGTCGATGTGCCGTTTGTCATTTCCTCGATGAGCCGGGTGACTCTGTTGAGACCCGCCATCTCTTCTTCGACGTGAGCGCTTGCGAACATGAGGATCGATCTCCACTCTAACTTGACTCCGTCAGGCGCCTCGTGAATTGGTCCGGACTCTTCAGTAGTCCGATAGAGCCCGTCACCAACGGCTTCGAGTCGCCAGGGTTCATCGACGGTCATCAGTTCGATCGTCCCCAACAGGGCCTCTTCGGTCGCTTGGCCGGCCTTTCCCCAGACCTCTCCGTTGGGATGGAACACGATCATGTTCACATCTTCCGGGACTTCAATCGATGGTTCGAGTCGCCAGGGTTGCTCGGTCGTCGCGAGGACTAGTTGCCGGTCCTCGTTGATATCGAGGCGACCGCACCGCGTGAGCCGCGTCTCATCATTGTGTCTCACTCGAAAAAAACCGTACCCGCTAATGCCCACATCAAGCATCCTCCCGGTATGCAGGGGATGCTGCGGCAACCGATCCAGTTCGACCCGCACCAATTGCGAACCTCGCTCTCCGGACGAGCTGTCGGCTTCACGTGTCACCGGGACATGCCGGATAAACCCTATCGTCTGGGCGTTCGCCAGATTGTGCAGGTGGACTTCGCGGATACGCCTCAGACCCTCGAGCGTCGCGGACCACATGTTATTGTTTGTGTCGGCGTTTTTCACGAGACGCCGGGAAGGTGCCGGAGTTGCAATGTTCGGTTCGGCCCGCAGCATTCCAAAGGCGGATGCAGGATCATCGCCAACGTGTTTCCGCATTCGCAGAATGCCTTTGACGTCGGCTGCCTCCATCCCACGGAGCACATCAAACCAAATCTCCTGCTCCTGTTCGGTCGACTGAGGCAATTCCTGAGCGATGATCGTGCGTGTCACCTGTTCGCGAAGCTGTGTCTCCTCATCGATCGGAGCCGCGTTCGAGAATGGTAAGGCGTCCGGCACCGGCGCATTTGGAGAGGTGTCCGTGGCAACTCGCACACGTTGGGACTGCAAGGAAGCCTCTTCCGTGGGCGTCTTCAGACGTCGAGCGGCTGCCGCGAAAAACGGTCCTGGCACACTTCCGTGTTGCGACGGATTCGGTCTCTCACCGACGAAGGGGAGTTCCGACTCAACATTGTTTGAAGAGTGAACGTGGCCCGAAGTCTCATCCACAAAGGGATTCTGGAGTGAATCTGCAGAAGGGGAAATGCGACTCCAAACGGCGACATGGCCAGCAGCGAAACCGAGGCAAACGCCCAGCACAATCCCACATCCAAACAGAATGCGGCCCTGCAACGAGACCGAGTCCATACGATCATCCGACATCGTTCCCTCCTTGGAAAACTCAGCGGGGAACGGTATCCCATCGGAAGTTCTGTCGCAAGATCGAGTTGCGGCGTGGTTGCAGCCCCCGTGCCGCCTCGGTAGCATAGCGAGCTTCGATCCCCCCGCAGCGGTGCGTCTGCGCGACCCCTCCCCTGCGACGAATCAGCGGTTTCTACGAAGGATGAGACGACGTGCCTGAGCTGAGTCTGGACGATCTGAAAAGTAAAGCGACCGAGATCCGCGAACTCATCATTCGCATCACCACCGAAGCAGGCAGCGGTCACCCGACCAGCAGTCTCTCCGCAACGGAAGTCGTGACGGCTCTCTATTTCGGCGGGTTCATGAATTACGACCCCAAGAAGCCGGACGATCCAAACCGCGATCGCTTCATCCTCAGTAAGGGTCATGCCTGTCCCGTGCTTTACTCGGCGATGGCCGAGGCGGGCTACTACACCACCGACGAGATCATGACCCTCCGCAAGTTGGGCTCCCCCTGGGAGGGACACCCCAACATGCGTCGCCTCCCCGGCATCGAAGCCTCCACTGGCTCACTCGGTCAGGGACTCTCAATCGGCATCGGACATGCTCTCGCTGGCAAGATGGACGGCAAGAGCTATCGAACCTATGTCATGATGGGCGATGGTGAGATGGGCGAAGGGCAAGTCTGGGAAGCGATCGCCACCGCCGAGAAGTACGCACTCAATAATCTGACCGCCATCATCGACCAAAATGGCTATCAGCAGACCGGAGCCACGAAGGACGTTCTTGACCTCTCGAAGTTCCAACCAAAAATCGAAGCCTTCGGCTGGCACGTCCAGACCATCAACGGCAACGACATGGGCGAAGTCGTCGCCGCCCTGAAGACGGCCCGTGACGTGACTGACAAGCCAACTTGCCTCGTCTCACAGACGAAGAAGGGCTACCCGGTCGTCCCCCTGCTGGAAGCCGAAGGTGACCCCAACTATCACGGCAAGCCGTTCTCACCGGAACTCGCCAAGAAGGCACTGGAGATGATCGGCTGACAGGCCGCAATCTGAGATCTCAAATCTCAAATCTCAACTTTGAAATCTCAAATCTGATACACAAATCACAGCACTCAGACTCGGAAGCACAGATGTACTTAGGTGAAGCCAGTGGACTGCCGCTCGGAGCCGCGACGCGTGATGCGTTCGGAGTCGCTCTCAAGGAACTCGGAGCCTCGAACGATCGGCTCGTGACAGTCGATGGTGACGTCGGCAACTCGACACGCACCGAACCGTTCGCCCTCGCTTACCCGGACCGCGCCTTCAACGTCGGGATTGCAGAGAGCAACATGGTCAGCGTCGCCGGCGGACTGGCCGCTTGTGGCAAAATCCCCGTCGTGGCGAGCTTCGCCTGCTTCCTGCTTGACAACGCATTCGACCAGATCCGCATGTCCGTCGCCTTCCCGCAACTCAATGTCAAGCTTGTCGGCTCTCACGCTGGCATCTCCATCGGTGAAGATGGCCCCTCCCAGATGGGGATTGAAGACGTTGCCCTCGCATGCTCGCTGCCGGGTGTGACTGTCGTGGTCCCGTCTGACGCTGCCTGTACGACCGCAGCGACCAAAGCCTGCCTCGAACTCGATGGACCGACGTATTTGCGAGTCGGACGCGGCAAGGTCGCCATCGTCTACCCCGACGGCTGCCCGTTCGAACTTGGCAAAGCCATCACAGTCCGAGAGGGCAGCGACGCCACCATTATCGCCAACGGTCTGATGGTCCCCGGTGCGATCGATGCCGCGAAGATGCTCGAAGCCGATGGCATCTCCTGTCGTGTGATTGACCTGCACACGATCAAGCCGATCGACCGTGATGCCATCGCTGCCGCCGCGAAGGAGACCGGTGCGATTGTCGTGGCGGAGGAACATCTGCATCATGGCGGGCTCGGTTCCGCTGTGGCCCAGGTGGTTGCTGAGACGGCTCCGGTGCCAATGGGCTTTGTGAATGTCGGCGACCAGTACGCCGAAAGTGGTGATCCGCAGGGGTTGTTGGACAAGTACGGGCTCACGGCTGCTGCCGTTGCGGATGCCGTCAGACAGGCTCACGGACGCAAGTAAGCAACCTTTCTTCGCAGAACGGACATGTGTCCGTTCGGGACATGAGAATTCGTGGTCGAGTACCGGTCATTTCTGAACGGCGACCCGCCGCAACTCGTTCGGCTGTGGCACGAATGCAACCTCGGCCGCGGTGCTGCCAAGGGGTTCACTCCCGACGCCCTCGAACTGTTCAATTTCTCTCAGCCCTACTTCGACCGCCACGGTCTGATCATCGCCCACGAGGGTGACAAGTGCGTCGGCATGGTGCACGCCGGCTTCGGTCCTGATGAGACCCGCTCTCGCCTGTCGCACGAACTGGGGCTCATCTGCGCCGTGATGGTTCATCCGGATCAACGACGGCAGGGCATCGGTCGCGAATTGCTCCAGCGGGCTGAGACATACCTGACCAGGCAAGGAGCACAGCAGATCCAGGCAGGACAATCACGAGGTCACGACCCGTTCTACTTCGGCCTCTACGGCGGAGCACGACCGTCCGGCTTCCTGGTGACCGACAACAACGCCGACCCGTTTCTGACGAAGACCGGATATGAGCCATCACAGCGGATCGGGGTCTACCAACGGGACATCCAACAGACAAACGACCCCGTCCATTTCAAGCTCATCGCCATCCGCCGAGCGACCGAACTCAACATCACCGATCAACCCGCTGACCCATCCTGGTGGTGGTTCGCACGACTCGGGCGGATTGACTCTCTGCGATTCAACCTCGGCCCGAAAAAGGGAGGGCCTCCCATCGCCAGCGTGTCCGTCGTGGGTCTCGATGCCTACGTGAACACCTGGAATGCCCGCTGCATTGGACTCGTGGACGTCGACGTCCACGAGAGTGAACAAGGCAAAGGCTATGGTCGCGCATTGCTGGTCGAAGTCTCTCGACACATGCGACAGGAACTGATCACGATCGCCGAGATTCACGCCCCGGAAACCAACGAGCATGCAACCAAGGCAATCACCGGCGCCGGCTTCACCCGGATCGACACGGGGATCGTGTACCGCAAAGCGTGACTGAAGTAGGACGGACTTCCAAGTCCGTCCTTTGAGACAAGGCTCAATGGCCGGACGGACTTGGAAGTCCGTCCTACGGAATACCATCACTCCACAAACCCGGCGTGCTGCTGCACAGCGTTGTCTGGAACACCGGCTTGTCGCAGTGCGTCGGAAAGGGCGCTCTCGGTCGAGGCTCGGGACGTCTCACGTCTCTTAATGTGCAGTTGGATGCCGTCTTCGCCCGGTTGGGCGGCCTGAGTGAGACGGACAACCTCGGCGAGTGTGACCGGTTGGAATGTCTCCTCCGCTCCTTCACCGGACTGCAGCAGGTATTGTCGATCGTCGATGAGGACGATCGGCACGCTGCCTGCGGGGATGTTGATCTCGCCCGGTTGCTCCGTCGTCGCGCTCGGCAGGATCTCATTGTTCTGGACGCTGACGTTGAACTCTTCATTCCGTCCGACGTTCGAATCGTCACCGCCGGGGCCGATGCCGGTAAACAGGCTGTTGAGCCAGATGCCGATACCGACCGCGACCAGAATAATTGCTCCCCCGACACGCTTTCTCATCACATGACTCCCGGCCCGCAGGATGACTTTGGAAAACCTGAGTCTATCAGGCCGGGAAAAACGAGGACAGGCCGACTCTGGCATCGGCGCTCACACGCAGGGCGTGCCACACCGAGGTCACTCTTCGGGGGGAGGCTGGAAGCCGAGGACAGCGTACTCGAAACGGAAGCTGCCGCCGGCGTCCTGGCGCATGCGTTCGGTCACGCGCGGCAGTCCCTGAATGGCAGCCTCCCGAACATCCGCACGAGCATCGCCGTAGGAGAGCATGATGACCACCAGTTGCTTGGGTTCGGGAAGCGATTTATAAATTGCGTAGAAGCGACTCGCGAACTCCGTCGATGTGGCCGCTCGAAAGCCCCGCTCTTGTTTGCCCGCCTTGAGATTGAACCAACCCGTTTCGTCGATGTGCAACTCCCAGAGATCGCACCGTTTTCGCATCTCCTCGTAGGACAGAAGATGCCGAATCATGCGGCTCGCTCTTTGCATGGACAACTCGCGGAACTGCTCTTCGAGGAACGTCCGCTGCTCAGCAGAAGCTGCAGGCTGATCGGCTCCGGCGGGAGTCAGGACTTCCGCGATCGTCTCGTCTGGCACGTTGAACAGTTGGCTGACGAGTTCGCCGAGCAAACGTTGTTGTGCGACGGCCCGCTCGACTTCGGACTGGAGTTGCTCTGAGTTTTGGACAAGCTCTCGATTTTCGGTCCGCAGTTGGCCGACGATTTCGGTCGCCTGATTGAGTGCACCGACCGCCTGCTCATGTGTCGCCTGCAACTCGGCGAGTTCGGCTTCTGCCTGGTAACGCCGTTCAACAGCCTGTTTGGCCTCATCGACGGTTGTCGCTTCTCGCTCCTGCACGTCCATGAACTGCGCAAAGATTACGATCAGCAGCAGGTCGAGCAGCGGCGTGAGCTGCATGGTCAGGCGGCGGCGGGCCTTCATGACGCGGCCTCCTCCTCTGACTTCTGCGAGGTTGCGGGTCTGGGCGATACGTGCAAAGAGAGTTCTCGCTTCGCACGGGCAATCGTCTCGCGGACGTGACGTCGACTCTCTGTCAGTCGCTCGAATCCCGTCTCAACCATGCTGTTGAGAAACATCAACAGGATGGCCGCCATCAGTCCGGCGAAGGTTGACCAGATGGCTTCGCCAAAGCGACCAACGATTGAGCTGACAGACACTGCCTGATTGGCCGCGTCGATTTCCAGAGCCGCTCCAATTGCTAGGATCGTGCCAAGGACACCGCCGAGGGGGTACGCCTCGATCATCGTGCGCGTAATGTTGTAGACCGTCTCGAAAAGCATCGAATTGAGATACCGACGCTTCTCGTCCAGCACACGCATGCGATCGAGCAGCGCCGTGCGGTCCTCCTGACGCGAAGGATCATCCAGCACGTCATTGACGTCGGCAAGAAACGCTTCGATCTGGACGGAAAGATGCGCTCGCTGGTCGAGCAGGCTTTGGTTCTTCAAACGTCGGGTGAAGTCATACAACGAGGTCGCGATCGCGCGCAGATCGCGACGCGCCCAGATCCACAGCACGAAGAACGTGAAGACATGGATGGCGAAGGCCCCGACGATGATCAACGTCGACAGACCGGAAATGTCGCCGATCAACTCGTCCAGATTGAATTCCGCAAATCCCATGGCAACTCATCATTCGGTCGATAGAGAGTATTCGTCGCGATCAGCGCTTGCGGATTAGCACCACCATTTGACCGTCGGGTGCACTCAGGTTGTGCTAATCGGCAAGCCCATTACGAACGACACTCGCGTGATCGACGTGTGTTACTCGATGCGTTCGAGGACGTACAGGGCGCTATGGGCACGCAGGTTGGCGAGCCAGGCACGATTGACGGCTCGTTCGCCGATGATTGGTAACTCCTTAACAATCCTAAAGTTACCACGACGGGCCAGATCGCGGAAGTCGATCATCGTCAGGAAGTGAACGTTGGGCGACTCGAACCATTCGTAGGGCAGTGAATCCGTCACAGGCGCGCGACCGCCCGAGACCACCTGCCAGCGGACCTTCCAATGACCAAAGTTCGGCACCACGACCAACGCCCGGCGTGCGACTCGCAACATCTCTTCCAACACGGCGAGCGGGCTACGCACCTGTTGCAACGTTTGCGAGAGCACGGCCACATCGAACGCGCGGCTGGGAATGGAATTGAGCCCCACATTGAGGTCGGCCCGAATAATCGGCAGCCCGCGACCGAGACCCGAGGTGAACTCATTGAAATCCAACTCGACCCCCTGCACTTGGCAATCGTGATCTGCACGCAATCGATTGAGCAGACGACCGTTGCCACAGCCGAGGTCAATCACCCGACTCCCCCGCGCAACGTGCTCCATGATCACGTCGTCGGTGACGGCAGCAAGAGGATCGGGCATGTGCAGACGTTTGGCGGGCATGGGGGTCGGTCAAGAGCTGAGAGACAAGAGCAATGAGCTGTCAGCTCTTGTCCCTTGTCCCTTGTCTCTGAGCAATTGTTTGATACGTCGTCTCCAAAAAGGGCGTCACGAGTCGAGCGAGCATGGGGAGTTGGGAGTCGATGAGGAATGCATCATGTCCGTAGGGACTGTCCAGTTCGGCAAAAGAGGCGTGTTGCCCGGACTCCAGCAGTGAGCGGACGATCTCTCGACTTTGGGGAGTGGGGAACAGCCAGTCTGTTGTGTAGGCCACGACAAGGAAGCGTGCGTCTGTCTTCCCGAGGGCGGTCGTCATGGGGCCATGTGACTCGACCAGATCAAAGTAGTCCATCGCCCGGGTGACGAACAGGTAGCTGTTGGCGTCAAACCGCTCGACGAACTGCTTGCCCTGATGGTGGAGGTAGCTTTCGATCTGAAACTCCGTCTCCTTGAGCAGGTCGTACGTCAACTCTTCGCTATGCTGGAGTTTGCGACCAAACTTCAGTTCGATGGATTGTTCGGACAGATAGGTGATGTGTGCGATCATGCGGGCCAACGCGAGGCCGAATCGCGGAAGGTGCTCTTCGCCGTAGTAGCGACCACTCTTGAAGGCAGGGTCTGCGTAGATTGCACGGCGACCGACTGCGTTGAAGGCGATCCCCTGTGCGTTGAGCTTCGCCCCGGCAGCGAGCACGATGGCCGAGGCGAGACCGTCCGGGTACTGAGCGGCCCATTCCAGGACTTGCATCCCGCCGAGGCTGCCGCCGATGACAGCAAGCAGACGTTCAATTCCCAGATGATCAACAAGGGCTTTGTGCACCGTGACGATGTCGGAGACGGTGATGAACGGGAAGTCGGGACCCCATTGTTCACCCGTGGCGGGATTGATCGATGTCGGTCCGGTCGTCCCCTGGCAACCTCCGAGCACATTGGCACATATCACGAAGTAGCGATCAGTGTCGAGCGCCTTGCCCGGTCCGACAAATCCATCCCACCAGCCTGACTTACGATCGTCCTCACGATGTCGCCCGGCGACGTGGGCGTCTCCGGTGAGTGCGTGACAGATAAAGATCGCATTGTCGCGTCGGGGTGAGAGTTCACCGTATGTCTGATAGGCGACGGTGATGGGCCCGATCGTGCGCCCACTGGCGAGCGTGAGCGGCTGCGACTCATCAAACAGCGTGACCGACTGCCGCTCGACAAGATCGGGCACCTCGGGTGAGGCGGCAGATACGGTCTCGGTTGTCATCAGCGGAGAATCGGCAGCAATGAGGATAGGGCAATCGCGAAATCTCGATCAATCAGTATAGAAGCCGACCCGTGCGAATTCGAGAGGTTCAGGCGAAACATCGGATGATGCGTTACGATGGGGAACGTTTCCACTCCTGGCTCGGTCAACGCCCATGCCCACTTCTCTCCTTGATCGTGAAGAGTACATCGAGCAGGCCTACTTCTTCCGCATCTATCGCGAGCGGATCGAGGACAACCTCTCGTCGCAGGAAGTTCTCGCCAATGTCGGTGAAGAGATCCTCGCCACGACCAAGCTGCCGATGGCGATCGACTTTTTACGGGCCGAGATGCTGCAGAACGGACGTGTCAGCACAGGGATGCGCCGACTGTCACACTACTTCACGAGCTTTCAAGCGTTCGTGATGAGCCGAGCCGAGGAGGACGAGTCCCGCTTCGATGCACGGATCGCCTTTCAGGTGCTGGAGCAGGAAGCCGAGTACCAGTCCGGAGAGCCGACGCCACAGGGGTTGTTCATGTATCAGTTCGAGTGCCTCTCTCGAAACCGACTGGGGTACGACCAAGGATTGAAAGCGATCGCTGAAGACCCGATGTTCAACGAAGACTGGCGAACATGGATTTTAAGGCTGAATGGACTCCTGGGCACCCAGGACTTCGCTGAGCTGTTGTATCGCCGCTCACAACATCACGTCGCTGAGGTTCGGCGACGGACACAGAACCCCGATTACGAGCCGGGTTACCCAATGCTCTTTGATGTGCAGGAGGGTCGCATCGCGAAAGCGAACATCGGGAAAGACCCGCTGTACATGTTCGCAGCCCTGCAACGGCAACTGGGTTATCCAAAAGTCCCGCGTCCAGTTCCCCCACGAACGAAACCGCTGTTCGACCCGGCTGTCGACATGCGATTTCAACAGATCGAGTCACGTGTTCAATTACTTGAAGCGGAACAGAAGGACGGCATCGACTTGACGAAATTCTACAAGGAGCCTGCTGACAATCAGGTGAACGATGAGATACAAGCCGACCTCCAGTGAGGCGAGTTTGGAAGGAAATGCCTTCTGGGTCGAAGTCGCGAGTGGCCTGCCGGTCATTGAAGAGGTGGCGGCATGGAAGCGTGGCGACGATCCTCTCCCTGAGTGGAAGCCGTCGCGTAGATCTGAGTGCCGGACCGATCGTCTTTCCGTTCGGGACTCGCATGTTCCCCAATGCGACATAGCCGCAACAAATGAACAGAACGTACATTCGAAGCCGACCGACCTTCCAAGGGATCATTTCCAGGTTCTGGGAAGAATGTGCAGATTCTCCGAATCTTCTCTGCCTGTTGAAATCACAAGACTTTGACGAGACATCTGGAGTTTGTGGACCAGAATCCCAAATGGCCGATTGACATTGTGATGATACCTGACTCACAATGGTGCTGGATGGTGGTGCTGTGATCGCTGCCTCCGCGAGTCGAGTTGTACCATATGAGTACCCTATCTCTTCGGGCCTTCCTTCCGACTGAGCCCATTGGGCCAGCGGGAATCAGGACGATTCCGGGCCGTGACTTAATCCAACTGGTAATTAACGACCCCACGGCAATGTGCCGCAACGTGCCCGACACCAAACGAATCGCCTGACAAACCTGAATGTTCCTACCAAGACCGCTCGCAGGCGGATCGCAGGGAACTCAAGACCCTTGCGGTCCCAAATGACCGTACCAAGATTGGCTTCGACCCTATGCATTCGGCATTTGACAATTCCAGTCGTCGACGACGTCTGTTCACGTTGCGCAGTCCTGATGAGACGATTGAGGAATCACCATTCGAACCGGAAGAGCCCTTGCCGCAGGCCGTCAAACCAGGCCTGAAACATCTCCCCGAGCCAGACGTTTCGCGATCAACGTTAACGCGATTTCGCCGGGCTTGTGGACAGCAGACCGCTTTCATCGTGAAGATTGCCTCTTCTGAGTCGGGGACACGCCCCAAACCGGTCCTTTGGAATCGCCCCAGTTTGATCATCGGCAAGGGCGAAGACTGTGACCTGCGACTCCCGCATACTGAAGTGAGTCGGCAGCATGCTTACTTCCAGATCATCAACGAGCGGATCTATTGTGCAGATATGAGTTCCCGTACCGGCACGCATTGGTCAAATGGAGCCTCACAGGCCGGGTGGGTCGATGAGCACGAGGCAGTCTCGATCGGCCCCTATTCGCTGACGTTCGAGCCAGCCCCTCAATTGTTCGACGCCGAACGAGCAGAGGACGAGTTTGCCAGTGACGATTCGCCGCAGGACAACGAGTTTCTTGCAGGAAGTGAATGCTTTCTGGACTTCCTCAACGCGGGTCAAGACGTTCGCCGGTATCGCGTGACTCGAGATGTGACGCTGATCGGCAGTGGGGATGCAGCGAAAGTGCACCTGGCCCACCCCTCCGTCTCCAAAGCCCACTGCAGTATCGTGAGGACTGGCACCGGACTCTGGTTGGTCGACCTGCTTTCAGATGATGGAACGATCATCAACGGTCATGTGGACGCACTCGCTCCCTTACGATCAGGTGATGAGTTTCAAGTGGGGCGGTTTCTCGTATCAGTCCATTATGGCGATAACGCTGACGACACGTCTGCACCAGCGTTCTCCGCCCCCTCAGACGTACGACCGCTTGAGCCAGAACGTGCGAATTCGACTTTCGTTGATTCAACAGCGACTGATGTCGTTCCTGACGACACACATCACCCACCGCAACCAGAAATGAATCTCAGTGCACTCAATCAACTGGCTCATCTGACATCCGGACTGCCTGCACAGAACGGCCCGACCAGTGGAGTGAACGGACTGTCCGAGCAATTCGTACTGAACATCATTAAGGAATTGGGCGTCATGCAGCAGCAGGCATTGCAGCATGCCCAAGACTCGATGAAACAGACCGTCAACACATTGACGACGACTTACCAGGACCGCATTGAATCCCTGGAGCGACAACATGCTGCACTCCGCGATCAGTTGCTCGGCCTGTCGACTGACCCGTCAGCACATCTCGGACTGCCTGACCCGACTGGGGGCATGCTTCCGCCGCAGACTCCTTGGGATGGCCCTGACATGGCCGATCCAGAGTTTAGCCAGCTACCTGAGCCCGAACGCGGCTCCTTCGAATGCTCGAATCCTGACGAACGTGAAGCCTGGATTCGAGAGCGGATGCGAGCGGTCGAAACCGAACTCGACAAGACCCGACGTGGTTGGGGCAAGAAGCTGATCGAGATGCTCGGCTATTGAACCGCAGCTTGATGATGAGTTGACGCGTAACTCTCTTCCCGGATGACATCGACTCACGGCTGGTGTGAATTGGTCTCACCCGTTTGCCGGTCAGATGCAGGCAGACCACCGATCGCCTCCACAGAAGCTGCAATGGCGCGCAGCGATCGACTTCCCAGGCAGCGGCGATAAACAAATCTACTGCAATGGGTTACGACGAGCACACCGATTGTCGTTCTTCTTGAGTGCCGGTCGAGCATGAGGCGTAACCCTCTCGTCGTGCCTGCAAACTGGACGCTTTCCCCCGGATCTTCCCAGTTTGACTAACGCGACGTATCCGGACCACCGTAGCAGGAAAACCGCTTCCTACGGAGCAATGTGATCAATCGGTTCATCGATGCGATCGATAAACCTTACAGATCAGGAACCTCGATGTCTGTTCCCGCAGAGCATTCCCTATGGGTGGCTTCTACAGACAAGGACACCCGATCGACAAACGACGCTGATACGACCCGATTCACGATTCTACAAGAGAGACCTTTACCATGGTCAGGATGACGCATTGGTTAGGCATGCTGTTGTTGGTTTGCACCTCGACAGGTTGTGGTCACTTCATCGACCACGTTGATGGCACTGCCTACAGCATCAAGTGTAAACATCGCGCCAAGATGGCCTGGATGGATGCTCGGGACCTGTATGGATGCGTTTCGTATCCGTACAACTTCGGTGAAGGGTTCCGGGCCGGCTATGCAGATGTCTGCATGGGGAACGACACAGGCTGCACGCCCGCCGTTCCACCGCGACGTTATTGGTCCAGCTGTTACTTGAACTGCGAAGGCAAGGGCAAGGCGATGGCTTGGGCAGACGGCTTCGCTCATGGAGCCCTCGCAGCCAGCTGCGATGGCTGTGCTGGACAATGTCAGATCTCTACGTATGGCAGTTCGGGGTCTGGCGGAGGTGGCAACGGCGAATACGGCACAGCCCTCAAGGGCTATCGACCGCCTCAGGCCAACAACCCCTATGGAAACAATCCCGACCCCTACGGTGTGGATGACTACGACCCGGAACCAACACCTGATGACCTCCCACTTGCACCGCCACCGGGCAGTGGATTCGATGGCCCCGACTCAATCGATGACTTCGACGAAGGCGGGGAACTTGTCCCCGAGGCACCAACTGAAACGGGACTACCCCTGGAAGTCTGGCGACAACCGATGGCACCCACAGCCCCTCGGACCGCAGAAGCTTATCACGCACCCGTGTTCTAACCTGACACGGCCTTCAAAGACAACAGCAAGACACGTCGTCTCATTGTTCACATCTGACGTTATCGCCGACTGGACGGTTCCGACCGGCATCGAGCGAGCCTGAAACTGGAGTTCAGACGGATGACCCGCAACTCACTTCAATCGACCGTCTTCTGCGTGGCCGGCTTACTCCTGTTAGCCGGCAGTGGATGCAGCAGTACATCACTGTTTGGATACATCCCCGCGATCCCCGTGGAACGTGTCCCGAACTCAATCCTGGGCCGTCCGAGAGAGGACATGCAGGAGATCTCACTCTCCCGCCTGCGTCAACAACCCAGAGACGTGTATCAGCTGGGTGCGAATGACATCCTTGGTATCTACATCGAGACCATTCTTGGCAATGCGGAAGAAGCCCCACCCGTCCACTTTCCCGAAGACGGCGAACAGGCTCCGTCCATCGGCTTCCCGGTTCCCATCCGTGAAGATGGATCGATCTCCTTGCCACTTGTGCCTCCACTGGACATCGAAGGCCTCACGCTCGCACAAGCAACTGAGGTGATCCGTAAAGCTTATACCATCGACCAAAGGCTATTGCCCGAGGGCAAGGACTCGATCATTGTCACGCTGCTCAAACGGCGGACATACCGGATCCTCGTCGTCCGAGAAGAGGCAGGGGCCAGTAGCTCAGTGAGAGGCCGTGAAGATGAAGTCATCAAGCGAGGAGCAGGATTTGTCCTCGATCTCCCGGCTGGTGAGAACGACTTAATGCACGCTCTGAATGAAACGGGCGGCCTGCCCGGTCTGGATGCCAAGAACGAAATCCTCATCGTGCGTGGTCAGGGAGTTGACGGCAAGGAATGGGACAAGGTCGTGGCCAGGATGCATGCACAACGCCAGCCGTGTAGCTGTCCGCCGCCGATCCCTGATCCCCCCAACATGACACGCATCCCGCTGCGGTTTTATTCGGAGAACGTCCCGGAATTTTCCGAAGAAGACATCATCCTCAACTCGGGTGACATCGTGATGATCGAGTCCCGAGAGCGTGAGAAGTTCTACACGGGCGGTGTCCTGGGTGGCGGAGAACATCCTCTCCCGCGTGACTACGACCTCGATATCATGGGTGCCATCGCCATCGCTGGTGGGCCAGTCGGATCATCGGGTGCTGTGCTCTCCCAGTCAGGGTTGGGCGGCGGTCGAGGGGGAAGAGGAGGAGGAGGAGGAGCGCAAGGAGGAGGACCACTGCCACCGACTGATGCCATCATCATCCGCAAGTTGTGCGATGGCAGCCAAGTCCCCATCCGAGTTGATCTCAAGCGAATCTACGACGACCCACGTCAACGAGTCTTGATTCAGCCGGAAGACGTGATCATCCTCAAGTACAAGTGCATGGAAGAAACGGTCAACACTGCACTCGGTCTGATCCAGCTCAACTTCCTGTTTAACGGCTTCTCCGGTGGAGGGTTCTAATCTCTCAACGGACTGATCGACCCAGAAACAGGCCCGCAAGAGAACTCTTGCGGGCCTGTTTTCGATGGTAAACGTGCGACTAAATCCACCTTCCTGTGGGACATCGCATCGCGATGTTTCCAGGCGCATCCCACAGCCATTTGCGCCGACGACTCAACTGGATCGCTTAATGCCATACTTCTTGAGCTTACGATCCAGCGTCGTCCGCTCGATTCCCAGCTGTCGCGCCGTTGCCGACTTGTTCCAGCCTAAGCGGTTGAGTGTCGCTGTAATGTATTGGTTCTCCAGCTCTTCGAGGCTCACCTCCTGGTTGATTGCTTCGGTCCAGCCCTCCGCCGCGTCGGCAGGAACCGACTCCTGTTGCGTTGAGGACGATTGATCGGCCTTTTGGTCCAAGCCAGCGAAGAGTTGATGATCTGCCAAAGGTGTCGGTCGATCGAGGTTATGCAGCCGAATGTCCTCGGCGGTGAGTTGTTCATTGTCGCTGAGGATGGCTGAACGCTCGATGACGTTCTTCAATTCGCGAACGTTGCCTGGCCAATGATACTCGCGAAGCACCTCGATGGCCTCATGGGTGAACCCCTTGCACTTGACGCGGCAACGGGCAGCCGTCTTTTGGAGGAAGTGCCTGGCAATCACCGGGATGTCATCGGGATGCTTGCGTAATGGGGGCACAAAGAGTTCAAGCACCTGGAGTCGAAAGTACAGGTCCTGCCGAAAGTCGCCCGCTTTGACGGCCGACTCCAGGTTCCGATTCGTCGCTGTGACCACGCGGACGTTGACCTGGATCGGCTTGCTCCCCCCCACACGTTCGTACGGATGCCCTTCGAGAACTCGCAGGAACTTGGATTGCACCTCCGAGCTCATCTCACCCACTTCATCCAGGAACAAAGTGCCTTTGTCGGCTTGTTCGAATTTGCCAATTTTTTGACCAGCGGCCCCCGTGAAGGAACCTTTCTCGTGCCCAAACAGCTCGCTCTCCAGAAGACTCTCCGAGAGTGCCGCGCAGTTGACGCAGACGAAAGCCTGTTCCCGGCGATTGCTGTTGAAATGGACTGCCCTTGCGACGATCTCTTTACCGACGCCGCTTTCCCCACGGATCAAGACGGTTGCGTCTGTGGGAGCGATCCGTCCCACTTTGCTCCGTAACTCGTCCATCTGAGAGCTGTTTCCGACCAACTCTGTTTCCACTTCCAACTGCTGCCGGAGGTCGTCCGCCACCTGTTCGGCCTTGGACAATCCCTGCTGCAAAGTTTCCCGTCGCTTCACATTCTCAAGGGCAATTCCGAACTGATCAGCAACAGCGAGGGTGAATTCCAAATCGTCGGGCTCAAGTGACCGCCCCTCCTTCATGGTGTACAAATGAATGAGCCCGAGGATTCGATTCTTCCGACGGATCGGAGCACAGATTGCGCTCTCAGCACTCATCAGACTCAAACTGTCACGTAACGCGAGTGACTCGTTCTCGGACAGGTCCCTCGCCAAGAGTGCTTCGTGATCTTCGAGGACGATCTCCGAGAGGTAGCGTGACACCGCTGGCTTCTCATCCGTTTGACGGGACATGGTCGCGATGTACTCCAGATCGTCAGCTTCCGGCTGCTCTTCATCTCCTGTCACCAGCAACACGGCTCCCAGCGATGCACTCGTGCCGGCAAACAGTCCTTCCAGCGCTCGCTCTGCCAGAATTGTCGTCTGAGAGGCTTCGGCCATCGAACGAGCAAGTTGATACAGTTCGTTGAGCCCCGGCTTCGTGCGGGTTGATGTATCAGTGACCTGTGGCTTGTCGTATCGTGTGCCCGACTTACGCTCGATGATATCGAACGTCGCGCCCTGACCCATGTCGACCGAACCACCCACGACAATGGATCCCTCAGGAGCCGTGTGCGTGAACTCCGCTTCGCACGCTCCGATCGTGAGCATGTTCCCGTGTTCTAAAATGACTTCACCATCAATCCGCACGCCATCGACCTGGACACCGTTTCGACTTCCCAGGTCACGCACCGACCAGCGACCGCCACTGTAGAAAACCTCACAATGTTGGCGGCTGCATTTTGCGTCCGGGATGACAACACGATTGGAGTTGGCTCGACCAATCGTCAGGATTTCCCCCTGAGTCAACGGAATCACACTCCGCCGCGCAGACCCACGACGGATGACCAAATAGTTGGTCACATCGACAGGTAAATTCGGCTGATCGGCCCCGGTTCGTTCCATACTTCTTGACTCGACATTTGAGGGCTGTTGTCAGCTCACTCAGGATGTACTCCCGGCGAGTGAGGCCGTGATGAGGGACGAACGAACATGATCGTGAGCCCTCCCAGCACTCGTTGGCTCGCCGAAGAGTCGCTGCTCTCCTTACTCATAGCAAAAAGGAAAAGCGTCTCCCGGACAAGTCCGAAAGACGCTTTCCATGGCCGTTGAGCAAGTGCGGGCCAATCCTTGCTCGTGCAGCGGTGGAAAAGACACGCACTTAGCGTGCCAAATTCGCAGAATCCGGGGGCGCCAATTCCTCAATAACCTCGTAGAATCGTGGTTTTCTCCCGATTTTGACTCAAGAAGTCCGAACCAACCGGCATTCAATTCCGAGATTTCTCATTGATCGGTACTCAATGAAGCGTTGCGACGGTTCCTGGTGATGGCGACCGGAAGAATATGCATCAACTTCTTGCATCGTCTTGACACAGGCTGCTTCAGAGCACAACAGTTGTCAGCCACGTCCTCGGCACATTCATCTCTGAACGCTAAAAAAACAATCTGACGATTGTGACGAAATCATGGGGCCTTTCGGGCTGTCTCAGGCTCACCGAGAGTATTTGCTGATATGAATGGACGTTTCGGCACTTCGCTTGCTAATGTATAGCAACAGATGATTTATTCTTTTCATACCGTGTTGTCCCGGGAGTTCGATCCTTCGCCGGCCTGAATTCATTACACCCGAAACACGGCTGAGGCCCACTGGTACATTCCAGTGGGCCTCGCTTTTTTGCTGGCTCACTCTCATCCTCGTCATCCATTTGGGGAAGCGGTTACTTCATTGATTGCCTCCAGAGCCACATCGCACAACTCTTCGATCAGGTCTCTCGTCATGGCAGGAGCCGGCATGAGGACGACCACATCACCCAGCGGTCGCAGGATGACGTGGCGTTTTCTCGCAGCGAGTGTGACCTGATGACCCACCCGGAGTGCCGAATCAAACGGCTCGCCCGTCTCGCGATCCTGTACGAGTTCGATACCGACCATGATCCCCTTCTGTCGCACGTCGCCCACATGGGGATGAGCTGCCAGGCCTTCCAGACGTTGCCGCAGGACATCGGCGTTCGTCGACACGTTCGTGAGAATCCTGTTCTGCTCGAACAAGTCCAGTGATGCCAGCGCAGCCACACAACCAAGCGGATTTCCGGTATAGGTATGACCGTGGAAGAACGTCCGACCTTCGCTCGGATCGCCCAAAAACGCGTCAAAGACCTCATCCGTGGCCAGCGTCGCAGCGAGCGGGAGATACCCACCCGTGATGCCTTTTCCCAAACAGAAAATGTCAGGATGCACTTCTTCCTGCTCACACGCAAACATCGTCCCCGTGCGCCCAAACCCAACAGCCACTTCGTCAGCGATTAACGGAATCCCCTGCTCATTTGTCAATTCTCGGACGCGTCGCAGGAACCCCGGCGGATGCACCAGGATCCCCGCTGCCCCTTGCACCAACGGTTCGATCACGAATGCGGCCAATCGGTCGGCATGCTCGACGATTACCCGCTCCACCTCCGCCAGACAGTGGGAATGAAAGTCACTTTGGCTCATCCCATTGGGAAACCGAAATCCACTCGGCGAAGGAACGCTGACCGTCTCAAACAGCAGCTTGCCATACATGCGGTGAAACAACGCAATGCTGCCCACACTGACCGAGCCGATCGTGTCACCGTGATACGCACCGCTGACCGTCGCAAACAGGTCACGTTCCTCCGGACCACCCGACTTTTGCCGATGGAACTGATAAGCCATCTTGAGCGCCGCTTCGACAGACGTCGCCCCACTGTCTGAGTAGAACACCTTCGTCAGTCCAGCGGGGGTGATGTCGACGAGTCGCTTCGCCAGCTCAATCGACGGCACCGACCCCAGACCCAACAACGTCGTGTGGCCGACCCGGTCCAACTGCTCCCGCACAGCCGCATCAATCTCCGGCACGCGATGCCCGTGGACATTACACCACAGCGACGAGATCCCATCCAGATACCGCCGTCCCTCGACATCGTACAGATGGAACCCCTCCGCCCGCTCGATGATCGGCGCCTCTTCCTCCCGATACGCTGTCATGGGCGCAAACGGGTGCCAGACGTGGGCATTGTCCCACTGACGGAGTTGTGATGCGGCTGTCATCGACTCATCCCGGGAGGAGGTCTTTGACGGTGTCACGTTCTTCCCGCAACTCGGCGAGCGTCGCGTTGATCTTCTCCTGGGCGAAGGCACTGTGATCGAGCCCCTGTTGGATGGAGCAGGTTTGACCATCACTCGATAGCGGGAAGCCGAACATCAAGCCTTCGTCGACGCCGTAGCTGCCGTCACTGCAGACGGCCGCACTGAAGCAATCTCCCGAGGGTGTTTTGGCGCGGACGGCCTTCACAGTATCAATGGCAGCATTCGCAGCTGAGGCCGCACTGGAAGCACCTCGTGCTTCGATGACAGCGGCTCCCCGCTTCTGCACGGTGGTGATGAAATCACCCTGCAGCCATGCGTCGTCGCCAATGACCTCTGGAGCCGTCTTACCATTGATGGTGGCGTGGAAGAAATCAGGAAACTGCGTTGCGGAGTGGTTACCCCAGATGGCAAGGTTCTTAACCGTGGAGACCGGCTGTCCGCTCTTCTGAGCGAGCTGAGACTGTGCCCGATTCTGGTCCAGCATCGTCATGGCATACCAGCGATCCCGGGGCACGTCCGGGGCATTGTGCATGGCGATCAGGCAGTTGGTGTTACACGGGTTCCCCACGACGAGCACCCGCACATCCTTTGCAGCGGCGTTGTTAATGGCCTGCCCCGTGCTGGTGAAGATCGGTCCGTTGACGCGGATGAGGTCACCCCGCTCCATGCCCTTCCCGCGCGGGATGCTGCCCACGCACAGGACCCAGTTGCAGTCTGCAAAGCCATCTTCCAGATGATCACTGTCCGCCTTGACCACACCCGCCAGTGTCGGAAATGCACAGTCGTCGAGTTCCATCTCCACCCCGTCCAACGCTTTCAGCACGGGCGGAATTTCGACGAGATGCAGGACGACCGGCTGATCCGGGCCGAAGACTTCGCCACTCGCCAATCGGAAGACGAGGGCGTATCCAATATTACCGGCGGCTCCGGTGACTGCGACATGAATGGGTGCGGGCATGGGTGACTTCCTTCGCTTATGTGTTCAGTAAACAGTTGTCAGTGGGCAAGCAGCGACCGTAAACCGATCACCGATCACTGACGACTGTGTCCCTTTTATCTCTCAATGTCGCAGCCGACAACCGTCGCCGGACGACACGTGCCGTTCTCAGCAAAGTGTCCCCGGCACGGTCCTAACCACTCGACGTCAATCCCGTCATAGCATTCACGGCTTCACTGCTTCCGAAGGCGAACAGGCTGTCACCCGCTTCGATGATGGCAGAGCCTGCGGGCGGGAGGAGTCGCTCACCGCTTGCTCTGCGGATGCCGATGATCATTACTCCGCTGTCGCGTAAGTCAGTCTCCATCAATGACTTGCCAACATACGGACTATCGGCATCAATCTGAATATCGGCCAGTTCCAGCTCACTGCCGCCACTGTCGGTGATCTCCAGAAAATCCTCGACGCTCGGGCTAAGCATGAACCGGGCCATCTTGACCGCCCCGCTACTGAACGGACTGATCACTCGTGTCGCCCCGGCTCGCTCCATCTTTTCGATGGCCTTGGGCTCACTCGCTCTGGCGACGATCTGCAGATCCGCTGAGAGCATGCGAGCAGTCAGCACGACATATACGTTGTCCGCATCAGTCGGCAGTACGGTCGCCAGCCCTGTCGCCCGTTCGATGCCCGCACTCTTGAGGGCCGCATCATCGGTTGCGTCGCCTTCAATGACGTACCAGCCCTGCTCCCGGCACACTTGTTCGACATGCTCGCTGTCTGTGTCGATCACCACGAACGACTTTCCCCGCTGGGACAGGAATTCGCAAATCGTCGTGCCCATACGGCCCATGCCGCAGACAATGTAATGTTTTTCCAGTTTGCGAATCTCTTTCTCCATGCGACGTCTCTCCAGCATTCTGCGAATCTCGACATTGACGACAAACTGTCCCAACTGAAATGCACTGTAAGTGAAGATGCTCAGCCCACCGATGAGGTAGCACATCGTAAAGACCATTGCCGCTGACGTCTGCCCACTGTCTCGCGAACCGACTGTTGTCAGCGTGACGACCGCCAGATAGGCCGACTCCAACCAGCCGCGGCCTGTCGTGAGATGAAACCCCACTGTCCCCGTGCACACCAGGGCCGTTAACAGGCCTGCGATCACCAGCACCCGCTTCATCCGTGCGTCCTGCTTTGCATTTCGTCTCTCTTGATTCCAAACAGGACACTCGCCACGCGACTGACAGGCAGACCCGGCTGCACGAGCGAGAGATTGTGTCCCTGACGCCTTAGCACGTTCTCTGCCGCAAGGTAACCACTTCGCACGGCTCCTTCCATCGTCGCGGGCCATTCGGTGTGCGTCCAGTCGCCTGCCAACTGCAAATTTGGAATCGGTGACTGCTGGACAGGACGCCGCACCTCGCTCCCCGGCAGCGGAGAGAACACGGCACGATGCTCCGTCACCACCCGCCCATGGACAAGCGTCGTCTCCTTCACCTTCGGCCAGATCTCACCCAGCTCCCGCACCACCTCCGTGATCACCTCCACTTGCGGTTTCGCAGCCAACTCATGGCTCGCGCTGATGACAACCTGCAGGTAGGAGCGTTGAGAGGTGAGGGTTGAGGGTTGAGGGTCGGTCACAGGTTCTTGAACATCGACACGCGTATTCTCAAATTTCAAATCTGAAATCTCAGATCGGTCACTTGGCTTCTCTCCGCCCTTCGCATACTGCGGCCTCGCAAATATCCACTGGCTCAACCGCCCCACCAAGACTGCATGCGGCACATCGATCATGGGGCGGTCAAACCAGAGATGCACACTGGAAATCGGTGCAGACTCCAATTGAGATGCGGCAGTCACCGTGGAATGATCGACCAATGATAGGGGGACGATGTCTCCCAACCGATGCCAGGGGACGGCAAGCACAAACTCATCCGCCGTGATCACCTCACCGGATCGCAACCGCGCACCACTCACTCGACCGTCCTGCTCTTCGAGTTGTGCAACCCCCGCCTGTGTGCGGACGACCGCGTCTCTCGAAGTCAACCAGTTGGTGAGTCGCTGACCATAGATTTCATCCAACGGCGCGATCGGTAGCAACACACGCCAACCCGTCCGATGCGAGAGAAACCCATCGACGAAGACCTTCCTTGCTGCCGAGACACTGATCCGCGAAGCGGTCTCGCTGAGTGCGCTGACGAGTATTACATCCCAGAACCGGTCTCGAACATCCGACGTCCGGCTATGATTCAGCAGCCATTCGTTGAACGACACCTCATTCACATTTGCCCACCGAGGGTTCGCGAGCCGGCGAAGATCGAGACCCAGCCGCACCTTCTCGCCCAACGACAAATATCGCAGTCCCATCAAGGCACGCGTCAGATGCAGCGGTGCGGGACCGATGTTGTCTCGAAAACGACAACGTTCGCCCCTCGGTCCGATGAACGTCAACTCTCGCTCTTCGCGGAACAGATCATCAATCCCGACCATCCGCGTGAACTGCTGCAGATTCGTGCAACAGCCCATGCCGACGTGCTGACACGTGTCGATCCATTCACCCGTCTCGCTGTCGAGGAACGACCCAGCACGTCCGCCCAAACGGGGTCGCGTCTCCAACAGGGTGACCGAGAGCCCCTGCTGAGCAAGCACGGCTGCCGCTGAGAGTCCAGCCAGCCCGCCGCCCACAACGAGTACGCTGGTTCCCATGTCACTCGTTCGTCCTGAGAGCGTCACGGGGTCGAGGTCATCGGATGTCGCTCGAAGAACTCCCAAATCAAATCATTCGCGGAAATGTCGAAAGTCGACCTCCCCAGAATTCTGAACGGCGACACTTCTCCCGGCCAGGTGTGCCCGCCGCCCGCGATCTCATAGACAATGACCTCCGCTCCAGAGTGCCCCGGCCCGTACGTCTTTCGGATGACGGATGTCCCGTCCTTCTTGACCTTCGGCACGTCAACGATTTCCGGAGTCTCAGGACACCCGTTCACACGACACCAGATTGAAACCGTCTCGTCCAGCGACTTAAATGACAGGAACTTGGGCGTCCATTTGCTCGGCCCGTCTGGCGGGACAAGACGGTCATCCATGCCTTGGAAATGAATGACGGGAACAGGCCGTGAGGGATTGGCATCCTCAATGATCATCGTGCCAGCCACCGGAGCAATCGCGGCGATCCGACCCGACATTTCATCAGCGAGGCGGTAACACATCATGCCGCCGTTCGACATGCCCGTCGCAAAGACGCGTTGCTGGTCAACGTTGATGATGTTCTCCACATCGTCCAGTACACGTGAAATGTACGACACATCATCAGCGTCATTGCTCCGGAAGGGAGTCGGTTCTCCCCCGGCGTTCCAATGATAGAACGGCTTCTTGCCCGTGCCATTGGGATAAACCGCGATGAACCCCGCCTCGTCCGACTTTGCAGTCATGCCTGTGAATCTCACAGTGATGTCCGCGTCAGTTCCGGCACCATGCAAAACAAGGACGACCGGCGTCGGACTCGCTGCGTCGTACGATTCCGGAATATGGATGAGATAGTCCCGCTCCCGTCCATCGACCGTGAGCGTCCGCGTCTGATCCCCCGCCTGTAAAGCGTCCGTGTTCATGCTGATCCACAGTGCGATCGATATCCAAGCCACGTTGAAACCTCCGAGATCAAGCGACCCATTGTCCGGCGTGTCCAGTCGACCAATGGAGAATTTTTGGATCCCGCAAAGAGAAATCAATCATGAAGCAGTTTCAAAACTTGCAGGACGGGTTTTCAACCTGTCCGTCAATCGTCAAATCTCCGAGAAATACGGAGGGGTTAAAAACCCGTCCTACAGCCACTCGGAGTATTGAAACTGCTTCATGCAAGGTCCACAAGCCACATTTGGCTCTACCGTTCTGACCAGATTGGGCAGGCTGATCAACACGTCAACTCATCAGCTGATCAACTCCGGTATCGGTTTGCCGTGGTCCACGATGGGTGTCGGACGGCCGTTGAAGTCCTTGATGAGGATTTTTGAGGAATCGATGCCCAGATGATGATAGATGGTTGCCAGGAAATCGCCCGCACTACAGATGCGTTCGATCGAGTCTTCGCCCCGTTTGTCAGTCGAGCCGATGAAGCGGCCTGTCTCGATGCCACCGCCGGCCCAGATGTTTGAAAAGGCGCGCGGCCAGTGATCTCGACCCGGCTGCTTGGTGCCCGCGGGAGCACTGGCATTCCCCGCTCCCGTGCTGGGCTGATAGCTAATCTTCGGCGTGCGTCCAAACTCGCCCGTCACGACCACCAGCACACGCTTGTCGAGCCCTCGTTCATAGATGTCCTCAATCAACGCAGACACAGCCTGATCATAAGCCTTGGCACGAAAACGCAGAGCATCGAAAACGTGATGGTTGACTGCATGATCATCCCAGTTGCTCACCCGACCGCACAGTGGTCCCCGTAGGCTGGAAGTCAGCACTTCGACACCAGCCTCGACCAAACGCCGGGCCATCAGCAGTTGCTGTCCCCAAGTGTTGCGACCATAACGATCACGGGTACGGTCATCCTCCTGCGTGAGATCGAACGCATCTTTTGTCTTGGGATTTGTCAGCAGCGTCATCGCCTGAGTCTCGAACTCATCGAGTGCCTGCAACTCACCCGCCTGGTCGAAGGCTCTTTCGAGGTTGTCCAGATTCTGTCGCAGGGATGAACGACGTCCGAGATGTTTGACCTCCGCAGCGTCGGAGAGACCGATATTCGGCACCTCAAAGTTCGGCTGATTCGGATCACCAGTCACTGAGAATGGCGAGTACGCTTCTCCGAGATAAGCCGGGCCGTTGTAGGACGTCGGCGGGTTGACGCCCACGTAGGTTGGCAGCGGATTCGTGCGCGGCCCCTCTTGAGAACGCAAATAGTTGGTGACAGACATCCAGTCCGGCAGTCGCGGCTTGGGCTTGTCACGCGTGTCCGAGTCGCCGGAGAACATCTGCATCGACCCCGCCGGATGTCCTCCCGCTGTCTGTCGCATCGAACGCAGGACTGTGAACTTGTCTGCGATCTGAGCCTGCATGGGCAACAGCTCGGTGAATTGCAGCCCGGGAACATTGGTCGGGATGGTGCTAAACGGTCCCCGATACTCGCTCGCAGCCTCAGGTTTGGGATCGTAGGTGTCGATGTGCGAGCAGCCGCCCGGCTTCCAGACCATGATGACAGCTGTC
>JAJDEJ010000317.1 GCA_029259815.1 Planctomycetaceae bacterium
TTCGAAAGTGTCTCGCGTTCCGACTTTGTGAGCCTGACGATCTACTTCTTCAGCATGGGAACCCCCTTCCTTGGTTCCACAAAGTTTGACAGACGCGAATCAAACAGCAACCCGAATTCTTAGCTGTGACGCACCACTAGTTCAAAGTTCACATCCCATTGCCCTCTCCAGCCCTGCTTCTGCACAAATCGCTCTGCCGACGATTTTGGACGCAGGAAACCAATCTTCACCAACTCGTCGACAGCCGGAGATAGGTAACGCCGGATCTGGGCCGCATCGTAGTTGCGACTCATGCCGAGCCATTCCTGAGCAAAGTTCCGCAGATCAAATACCAACCGGCACCGTTTGGGCGGATGGAAGTGTTTGTCGAGAATCCGATACAGCCGTCGGGCCAGCGGCTTGAGCTTCAAGGCAACGGAGAGATCGAGCCGCTTGAGGTAGCCCGCGTCGAATGACTCGAACATAGCCCCGCCCCAGCGAAACTCTGAGAGATACTCCTCGAAGGAACTGGTCTGTCGGTTCCGGCTGTCACGAAAGCGGTAGTAGTCGATGATCGAGATGTTCTCGACCGTCCGATACTGCTTGGCTCGGTTATCCCGCCAGAAGTTCTCACACTTGAGCCGCACGCCAGCAATCTGATCCATCGACCGCATCAATCGCTGATAGGCCGAATCCCGATGCCCCCAGCCAAGCGTCTTGAGCAGTCCGCCGCGTGAGAAGTAGATCAACGGGTCAGCGAAATCATTCCAGGCCTTTGTGTGATGCAGCAGCCCGAGGTAGACTTCCTCGGCAGCGGCTGTGGGTAAGCCGTACTTGGCATCTCCCGTGACGGTCAGCTTACGTCGAATGGGCTGCTTAAGCGTTCGATCGAACTCCCCACGTTCGAACTCCAGCACATGGTTGGCATTGGAAGAACGGGTCGAGAGCAGGAAGACCGGAAGGTCAATGAGGTTCATCTCATCGCGACTGTTACCCACATCAGAGAGCGCCTTCTGGAACTGGGCAGCCTCACGCACGGTGCTTTGTGTGTTCTTCTCCATCAAAATGAGTTCCATAGGTAACGGGTACGTACAGTACTCAGTAGGGCTGGCAAACCTTCAATAATGACGGAGTGTTGGCCCAACCATCCTGTCTCACATGGCGGAGTGTCACTGTCTCGGATGGCGTATCTGTCTGTCTGGAATGGCGGAGCCAGCCTGTCTCGTCTGGCGGACACGGCCTGTCTCATTTGGTGAATGTCTCTGTCTCGACTCGCGGACGTGCGATTCGGTGCATTGAGGATTCCTGTTTCGATTGGGGGACTGTCGGTGGCTCGCATGGCTCCTGCTTCAAGTGGATTGAACTTGGCTGACGTTACGATGACGGATTCCTCGTGACAAGAAGTTTCTTGTGAGCCACATGCCGACGGCATGCGATGTCAGCCGGAGGGAAATCACACGTTGCCCGTTTGGTCAGAGTCGTGCCATAGTTGCAGTGATGACAAATGCGATTTCCAAACCGACTAAATGTGCCAACTCCACGGGATCATTGGAGAATGCACGAACATGCCGTCGGCATGCGAGACGAACGATAGGGAAACATGGCTGAGTTTGTGCTGACATTACTGGCGAAGAAAGGAGGTGTCGGTCGCACCATGCACACGCAGAACTTCGCTGGTGGATTCGCTGAGCAAGGCTTTCGCGTGTTGGCGGTCGACCTCGACAGTCAGGGCAGCTTGACCGCCAACTTCTTCGGCGACGACTTCGTCGATCAGCTGCAACCGCATGAAACAGTCGCCGCGTTGTTCGATGACCACCGGGAGCCAGACCCGAACATTCTTATTCGTCAGACGGCGATCAAAGATATCTACGTGCTCCCTGCCTCTGGCCACATGGAAAGATTCGACTTGCCCGAGCCTCTCAAACAGTCAGAGCGGCAGTTTGCAGTCCGGGACTTTCTGACCGATGTCGATGACTACTTCGACGTGGTGCTGATTGATACACCCCCGAATATCAGCAACCTGCCAGCGTGGTCTGCCCTGATGGCCAGCCAGTACGTGATGACGCCCATCCAACCGCAGAAGAATCCGATGGAGGCCCTCATCGACGTCAACGTCCAGGTCTCGAACGCCATCGCCCACGGCAACCCGAATCTGACCTACCTGGGCTGCTTCGTGACGAACTTTCACATCCGTCGTGCCATCCAGAAAACGCTCGAACTGCGATTGCGTCAACTCTACGGACCTCAGGTGTTCAACACGATCTTGAAGTCCCGCCCGACCTATGAGGAAGCCCAGTTCCACTACAAGCCGGTCACACACTACCGACCCAAGTCCGAGGCCGCTCAGCTCGTCCGCGAACTGCTGGTCGAAGTCGTGACCCGGATACAGACATCCACCACCATGATGAACCAACAGCAAGCCAAAGCGGGGTAGCCATGTCCAAGTCACAAGTATTTCTGGAGAAGCTGGGGAGTCAAATTGACGAGTCGTTAGGACAGCGCGGCAAGAAGTCAGCGGACATCATCGAACATCCCAGCCGCTCCGCCAAGTATGAGGGATGCACACGGGCCAAAGACATGGCCGAGATTCCACTTGCCCAAATCATCGTCGACCCACAACACCGCGAGACCTTCGACCAAGCGGAGATCGAATCACTCGCCGAAGATCTGAAAGCCCACGGCCTCATCCAGTCGATCGTTGTCCGTTGGGACAGCCAGCGTCGCAAATATGTGATCATCGCTGGCGAACGACGCTACCGTGCCGCACAACTTGCAGGCTGGACACACATCGAATGCAAAGAGAAACCGGAAGACATCACAAAGGGCGAGATCGCCGAGATTCAACTTTCAGAGAACTTCGCCCGCAAGAACCTCAACCCGATTGAACTCGCGAAAGCGTTCAAGGACGTGATCCACAAGAACGACTGGACCGCTCGTGATCTCGCGAAACGCCTCGGCGTCAACGAAACCACCGTCACCCGTCAACTCCGCTATCTCACGCTCCCCGACGACATCCAACAGTCCATGATTCGCGGCGAGATCACCAAAACCGCCGCCCGTGAGATCGCTCGCTTGAAAGACACGCAAAGCCAACGCGAACTGGCTGTCGCTGCCACCTCCCAAAAACTCACCTCGACCGAAGTGACGACCGCCGTCTCCCAACAGAAGTCACGCCGAACCAAACCCAAGCGACGTGGGAAGTCCATCAAGTCCTGCCGACTCCAAACCGATTATGGCGAGGTAGTCCTGACACCCAAATCCGCCACCGAAGCCAGCTACCCCCACATGGAATCCATGCTGGTTCAATCGCTAGAGGAGATACGCCTTCGGATCACCAACAGAGTCCGCCTATGAAATCAGCTCTCAATTCAGCATACACGACACCTAAGCAGAATCTGTCACTCAACGACTGGCATTCAATGGTGAGGAGAATGTTCAGTTCTGCTATCCTGACGAAGGAAACGTAACGAAGGCATCGACTCTCAATGGCTCGCTCAGATCTCCTCATATCATTGGTGAAGGCTGGAACATCCGGCGATCAAGCGCTCTTTCGAAAGACGGTTGAGGCACTGGTTGCCGAAGAGCGAGCGAAGAATCATCAAGTCCTCGCTGGAAGATTGGCTGAGTTCTTGGAGCGAAACGGGCATAGGAATCATGATGCACCTGCGCTCGGCGCATTGAGGCCAGTCAGCGACCTCTTCTTCGAATCGACTCCACGGCGAACGCTCGATGACTTGATTTTGCCAGACGAGGTGAGGAAATCCTGTCGTCAATTGGTTGATGAACAGCAACGGGCAGACCTCCTTCGATCGCACGGACTTGAGCCGCGCCATCGACTTCTCCTGGCTGGGGCACCGGGTAATGGCAAAACGTCTCTGGCGGAGGCGATGGCCCATTCTCTCATGGTTCCACTGATTGTTGCTCGGTACGATGGACTCATCGCCAGCTATCTTGGAGAGACGGCTTCACGACTTCGCAAACTATTCGACTATGTTTGCACACGACGCTGTGTCCTGTTTTTCGATGAGTTCGACACTGTCGGCAAAGAGCGTGGTGATGAGCATGAGACAGGAGAGATCAAGCGCGTTGTCAGTTCACTTCTCCTCCAGATCGACAACCTCCCATCCCACGTGGTGGTCGTAACAGCGACCAACCACCCAGAGTTACTTGACCGAGCCGTGTGGCGGCGGTTTCAACACCGGTGGGAACTCCCGATGCCCTCGCCAAAAGAAGCCGAAGCATTTTTTCAACATCTTGGTAATCGCTCGCAAATCATGCTCGGGCTGTCCCCGAAGACCTTGGCCCAGAAGTTATCTGGTGCGAGTTTCGCGGAATTGGAAGAATTCGTGGAAGATGTTTCCCGTTTATACGTGCTTGGACTTCCGGATGCCGATGGCAAGAAGATTGCCGAGCAACAACTCAAGTTATGGTCAAAACGTTATCGGCCATCACACATACGCAAATCCTGAATTGGTATCGAATGGCCAACCGACCGATTCTTCTCCTTCCCGAGCCGGTCCTCACTGAGAAAGCACGTCGTTTCGGCGGTGGGGCTCCAATCGGGAAACCCACACCAGACCAACAACACCGACGTCTTCAAAAGAAGTTCGCCGACATTGCAAATAGCTTCAAGTCGTTGCAAGCATCAACTCAGGGAATCGAACCGGAGCAGGTGCTCGTCTTCGAGACCATCGGCGAGCATGTTGAGAACTTGGCCAAGGCGATTTCAAAAGTGCCAGGACTGGAGTGGTTATCCGAATTCGACCTAGAAGACGTCGCGCCGCAGGAAGGATTCTCAAACAAGAAGGCCCCAGACGAAGATATCCCGTGCAGGCTCTACGCCGTTATGGCGAATCAGCATGGAATTACCAAGCTGCTTTCCTTGTGGAATGAGTGGCACACGAATCCGGATAAACGAGCTACGACCGGATTTGGTCCATTCAAGAACGTCTTCATACACTTGCGAGATCTGCGCCGATGGAGCGTTGAAGACCGCCTCCATGAGACACGAGTGATTGAATACTGGGAGGAGAATCTCTCGTTCGGTCAATCCGCGATTCGATTTGAGGTTGAACTCTGGTTTCGGTCGGACTCTCAATCGCGAGATCAGTCCCAACGACAATTGCAACAGCTTGTAGAAGCGTCATCGGGCAGGTTGGTGACTCACGCAGTTATTCCCGAGATTCAATATCACGGAATCCTTGCTGAACTTCCTGCTGACCTAGTTCGCCAGACTGTGGACGATATCCGAAATGAGCAATTCACGGAACTGTTGCGTTGCAACGATGTGATGTTCTTTCGACCTCACGCACAGGCGCACTTCCGACACTCTGACTCAGAACAAGACTTGGAATCTGTCGATCCTGGGAACCCTCCATCTCCAACAATGGGACCGCCTGTTGTTGCGCTGCTTGACGGTCTCCCTCTGGAAAAACACTCTACACTGGATGGGCGAGTCATTATTGACGACCCCGATGACTTTCGAGCTGGATATGCCCCGCTACAACAACAGCATGCAACAGCGATGGCCTCACTCATTTGTCATGGTGAGCTTGAGTCACCAGGCACTCCGCTGACTCGCCCTGTCTACAGTCGTCCCATCCTCCAGCCAAGTAGCGGCTTCCAAGGTGACTCTTACGAATCTGTCCCCAACAATGTTCTCCTTGTCGATCTCATTCATCGAGCGATACGACGATTGAAGGATCATGACGGTGATGAACCGCCAGTTGCTCCAGAAGTGAAGATTGTCAATCTTTCCGTCGCTGATCCCTACAGACCTTTTGTCCGAGAGATGAGCCCGCTAGCCAGACTTCTTGATTGGCTAGCATGGCATTACAACCTTCTCATTCTGGTCAGCTCAGGGAATCAAACCCAAGACGTGGTGCTCACGACCGACGAGACCGCATGGCAGGACATGGAGCCCGAAGCGCTCGCTACGGAAACGCTATTGACACTGCGAGATGACCAAAGATTGCGACGAGCATTCTCACCATCCGAATCTGTCAACGCGCTGACTGTAGGAGCTCTGCATGCCGACAAATCCACACCGAGGGCGGGCGACCGACGAGTCGACTTGCTCGGGGGCTCTCGGTTGCCCAGTCCCTTGAGCACCATCTCCAGCGGATATCTGATGTCGGTCAAGCCGGACATCTACTTTCCAGGAGGGCGTCAATACTTCAACACTCCTCTTCCCGGTGCGGAAGGCGAAACCAAATTCACTATTTCGACTGCGTCATCTCCACCAGGATTGAAGGTTGCTTCGCCAGGAATCCAACCCTTGGAGCTCAACCGGTGTACATATATCTGCGGCACTAGTCCTTGAACAAGCGTTCCTGGGTTGTGGTTAATGTGTGTTTATGGCGTGCGTTGGCGAACGGTGGCCGTGGGAGGCCGGGGTTTGATTCGGATTATGATGGGGCATGCTGGTTGACTTTCGGGGGCTGGGCGTTGG
>JAJDEJ010000318.1 GCA_029259815.1 Planctomycetaceae bacterium
CGAAAAACTCACAGCCTCAGAGCCATCGGCTTGGGACGCGAAGGTTCACATCGTGCGAAACACCGTACCTCGTTCGGTTTCAAGGCGTCGATGAATCTCATTGACGTCCAGGCGATTCTTCGGCCAATCTTCTGGCGATACGTGTGAGAGACGCAGCAGCAACCTCGCCAGATAGCCGGCGTATTCTTTCAATTCTCGAATCCGCAGCTTGTCTGGTGTGTCAGCGCTGGTGTGTCCAAAGGCGACGTCAGGATGCCGACCAACGAAACGCCATCGCCAGAGGATCGCCGAGGGAATCCCCCGACGTGAAAACGGGAACATGTCACCCGAGGCGTCCAGTTGCGAGAGGACATGACAGGAAAGCCCTTCGTTCATCGATTCCAGTTGTGACTGCACCAGCGATCGCAGTTCCGGGAACTGCAGCACGACTCCCTTCATGTGACCCGCCGCGAGTTCGTCGAGGTTGATCATGAGCCGTGGCGGCGGCTCGGTTCCGTGATGCCTCGCAACGTACGCATTCGAACCTTGCAGCACCTGTTCTTCCGCACCGAACGAGACGAAGCGAATCGTCCGTCCGGGACGAAAACCGGTCTCTTGTCGTAATCCGGAAAGCAGCCGAGCCGTCTCCAACAGCACGGCGACTCCCGCTGCATTGTCGTTCGCACCAAACGAGTCAGTCGTTGTGTCATGATGGGCGGAGAGTACCAGAGACTCATCCGGCCATTCGCTGCCGTTCAACTCTCCCAGCGCATTCCAGGACTCTCCCTCGACCTGTCTGGCATCGACACACACGGTCACATTGCCCCCTTCCCGCATCCGGGCGCCGTCCTCCCTTGAAGTCTGCACCACAGGCAGCGGCACTTTGTACGGATCATTGTCCCGCCAGTCGCTGACCGAGAAGTCGGCTGTTCGGCGTCCGCCCACCGCCGAAGGAGTGATCGCAGCGACGACTCCTGCGTCTGCGAGCGATTGCAGTCGGTGTTGGAACGTCACTGGCTCTGAGAACGGTTCGTGGTCCGCGTCGATCAGCACGATCTTCCCCTGCAAACAGTCGACCCGAATCATCGCGACTTCGTCAGGCATTCCAAATCCGACATCCACCAACTCACCGACCACGTTGATGGATGGGCAGAACATGCAGGGCCGTGCATCGAGGCTGCGACCGTCGTCTTCAATCAACTCGATAGAAGCACGGCCGCACTTCCAACTCCGTAACCCAAATGATTCGATCGTCGAATGACTGAGAGAAAGAGTCTCAAGTTCCCCGGCGACATACTCTGCGGCGAGCCGCTCCGCAGGAGTGCCCGCCCAGCGGACTCCGATCACGTCACACAACTGGCTGACGTGTTCTCTGATTTGTGACCCCACCCAGGCGTTGCCCATTAGCCAACGGTCGACGTTATTCCATTCGGGCATCATCAGCGACTTCTTTGCAGCGGGGCACGTTGAGAAGCAGACCGGAAGCTACGTCATGATCTCATGGATCGGTCGGCCGTGGTCCATCTCCAGTCGCTTACGTCCGGGGATCTCCAATCGACGGTTATCAAGACCCATGAGATGCAGGACGGTTGCGTGCAGATCGGTCACGTAGTGGCCTTCGCCGAGTGCGTGATATCCGAGTTCATCTGTCTCGCCGTGCACCTCGCCTTTCTTGATGCCTGCACCGGCCAGCCAGACGGTGAAGCCGTTGGGATGATGGTCGCGGCCATCTGTGCCGCCGGCTCTCTTCTCCAGACCGGGCGTGCGTCCGAACTCTGTACAGAAGACGATTGTCACGTCGTCCATCAGTCCCCGTTGTTTGAGGTCGTGAATGAGGCCAGCGACCGGTTTGTCGATCGTCGCACACAGTCGAGTGTGGTTCGCCTTCAGCTTCTGATGGGAGTCCCACACCCCGTAAGACGACGGATAAACTTGGACGAATCGCACACCCCGCTCGACCAGACGGCGTGCGGCCAGGAGCCGCTCACCGGCGAGCTTCGTGGCGTCATCCTCCAGTCCGTAGAGGTCGGCTGTGGCAGCCGTCTCTTGCGAAAGGTCGACCGCCTCGGGAACAGCCGACTGCATGCGGAAGGCCAATTCGTAGGCCCGAATCCTCGCCCGCAGTTCCTGATCCTGCGGGTATTCGACAGCTGTCAACTCGTTGAGTTCATTGATCAACTCATATTCATTGCGTTGCTCCTCGACAGACTGCCGCGACTGACGCTGGCCAAAGGGGAGCGGATTCGTCGGGTCCAGCTCGATGGGGACACCGGCATACTGTGGGCCGAGATAGTAGGAGTCGATCGACTCTCTCGTGTCCGACCGAGTCGGTCCCCCCAGCACGACGAACTTGGGCAAGTTCTCATTCAACGTGCCCAGGCCATAGTGAGCCCATGCTCCGACCGACGGCTCCGCTTCGTCGAGACGATGGCGGCCCGTGTGGATTTGATTCTCTGCGGCGTGGTCGTTGTCAGTTGTCCACATGTTCCGCACGAAGCAGAGGTCGTCGACATAGTTCGACAAATGGGGCCACCAGTCGGTGACTTCAATCCCGGCTTCACCGTGTTTCTTCCAACCGACCTGCATCGGGTAAATTGACGGATAGACATCGCGAACATTGATCTCTTCAGCGAGGACCGACCGGAAACGCTTCATTTGCAGCGGCGAGTCGATCGGGTTGTCAAGGGGCGTGTCGTCGAATGTCTTGCCGGCGTACTTGTTGAGAGCCGGTTTGGGATCGAACGTTTCGAGATGACTGTATCCACCGGAGAGAAAGATCCAAATGACGGATTTGGTCTTCGGGGCGAACTGAGGCTGGCCACTCGGCGGTGTCCAGCCTTCCGGCTCCGAGGCACGCACGATGCCATCGTCGGCCAACATGGCTCCCAAGGCCGCCCCCGTGAAGCCCATCCCCAGATCCGACAGGAACGTTCGTCGTGAGCTGGAACAGCAACCGGGTTGATGATGTGGCGATGTCATATGACCCTCAGCGAATTCCCACGAAATCATTGTGGCTGAACAAGACTCTCACCAGACTCTCTGCAGCAAGACTGGCAGCTTCGTCCGGAGTCTCAGTGGCGATGGTCTGCTGCTGTCGTTCAAAGAATGCGGCACAGGTGACCAACTCCTGTTCGGAGGGAGAGCGCGACAGAATTTGTTGATAGGCGGCGATGATGAATGATTGTATGTCACCATCGTCGCCGACCTGCGATGCACTCCTTTGTGATCTCAAGGAATCTGCCAGTGAGCCGCTGAGAGCGTGGACGAGTTCGCTGTTGGTGAGGGCCAATGCCTGCTGAGGAATGACACTGCGAGTCCTGCGGTAACAATCGTTCGCATCGGGTGCGTCGAACAAAGCTCCGAACGGGCTCATCCCGTCGACTTCGGGCTGACAGCTGTAATACAGGCTACGACGAAAACTCGTCAGGGCATCCTTGTTTTCCAGTTCCTGGCCACCCATCAAGAGGTCCAGCTTGCCGGCCGTGTGCAGCAGACTGTCGCGCACGACCTCCGCCTGCATGCGACCGACGTTCATCCGCCACAGGTAACGGTTCTCCGGGTCATGTTCGGCATTGGTGGTGACATCGCCCTCTGATGACGCTTGCTGGTAGGTGCGGCTGTTGACGATCAGTCGATGGAGATGCTTCATGCTCCAGCCGGATTCCATCAACTCAACCGCCAGCCAGTCAAGCAGCTCAGGGTGAGTGGGAGGAGAACCATTGCGACCGAAGTCATACACGGTATCGACCAGCGGTGTATGGAAGTGACGCATCCAGATGTGATTGACCGCCACTCGCGCTGTCAGCGGGTTGTTGCGGCTGCCGAGCCACTCCCCAAGGGCTTTGCGACGCCCCGTGCTCTGCTTGGAGTAGACCGGACTGAGTGGTGAGTAGTCGGCGTCAGATTCGGTACTCTCGACTTTTGTCAGAGCGGTTCGAGCCGCGCCCAACTTCTGGCTCGCAGCATCGATCGCTTCCTGTCGCTTGGCTTCGTCCAGCGGCTTTGACTCTGCAACAGCCAGAAGATGTTCCTGCTCGGCGACGTCTGCCATCGCTTGAGCGATTCGTGCATCGTACTCCGCTTTGACTGCGAACTGCGAGAGTTCGTCGAGGTCCACACCGGGTGCGGCGCTGTACTTCGCCTGGTCGGCAGCAATCCGCGCCTCGACACTTGTGAGCGATGCCTGGGCAGCGGCATGTGCCAACTCGGTGGCCCTTAGTCCTAACTCGTAGCTTTCAACGGCCCGTCGCACGAGTGTCAGTTTCCACAGAATGTCGTTCAGGACCGTCACATCTGAGAAGGGGGAGATCAATGATCTCGCTGGTGACGAACTGAACGAGGAGGCAGTCCAACCATAGGTTCCCACGATGTCCTGACCGACGACATGCTCGGGAGACTCAAAGTCAAATGTGATGATGGGGGCGAGATTGCCAATGACAGCTTGTGATGCGTTCCCGGTAAGAAACTGGACATCGTCGATCAGGGCCACGGTGCCTTCCCGTGCGTCGAACGAAACGGCCTTGGTGGGATCACCGACTGGATTCCAGCCGTTCAACGCGACAGGTGTGGCATCGACCAGCACCGCATCATCGGACAGGCTGCGAACACTCAGCAGACAGTGGTCGTTCTCAGGTTCCAGGACAAGCTCGACGGCAAACCGTCCTTGACCTTCTGCATGGTTGTACGTGCCCACTTCAAGTTGAGTGAACGTCCCCGGCTCGTACGCGATGATCTGTCCTGCGACGAAGCCGACGTAACCGGCGGTCAAGCCTTTGGCGACATCCTTCGCCAATTGGAGATTGAAGTGTGCGTCCTTCACGATCTGCAAGTCGAAGCGAAGTGTCAGCCCCGAATCCAACGATGCCAGTTGTTGGCAATCGTTGTTGATGATCCGTCTCCCGGAGGTTGCATCGAGCAGCAGCGACTTGTCTCCCGCTAACGCTCCTCCCTGTCCTTCCTCGCGAGCTGTCTCGATGGCCGTGTTAAATTCGACTTGGGCGACTGCCAGCTTCTCACGTAATTCGGGGAGAGCCTCTGCTGCTGCCTCTTTCGCAGTTGCGACTTTCTGTTTGCGCTCAGCAAGCGTGGCGAGATGCTCGTCGAGGATTGACTGCTGAATGGCAGGTCGTGCAGCGGGATAGTAGGCGACCGCCGGCAACTCGACCGGCTCGATCGACAAGTCCTCCTGCCCGAAGACCTGGGGCAGGCCCGGCGCGATACTGCCGCGATCCTCATCACGATTTCGCTCATCTCCGGCTTCGTAAAACCACGTGACAGCATCAGGGTTCTTGTCATGAATGCTGACCGCACCGAGTCGCTCGATCTTGCGGAGCTTTCCGTAGTCGTACTCCTGAAATGGACCGGGGTCCGCCTCGCCAGGGACGCGGTCCTGCCGGATGCCAATCGGCTCAAAGAAGGCCCGCAGACGGAAGTAATCTTCCTGAGTGATTGGATCGTACTTGTGGTCATGACAATGGGCACAGTTGTACGTCAATCCGAGGAACGCCTTCGCTGTATGTTCGACGTTGCTGCGCATCCAGTCATTGGGATTGAGGGCGTACCAGTTGCGAATGAGATAGCCGGTCGCCACTGCCACATCGGGATCGTCCGGGGCAACTTCGTCGGCGGCCAGCATCTCCTGAACCATACGTGCATAGCTCTTGTCATCGTTGAGCGACGTGACGATCCAGTCTCGCCACCGCCAGATCTGAGGAGCACTGTTCCAGACATCGGGTACCATGCGACGACCGAACCAGTCGGCATACCGCCAGACGTCCATCCAGGGCCGCGCCCAACGCTCGCCGTACTGGGGCGACTCCAACAGCCGATCGACAGCCCGCTGATAAGCATCAGGCGAATCGTCAGCGAGAAACGCCCGCAGCTCATCAGCCGTCGGGGGTAGACCGATCAGGTCGAGGGAGACTCTCCGCAACAGCAGTGACCGGTCCGCGATCGGCTGAGGAGTCAGATCATGAGCTTCGTGTTGTTGGGCAACGAAACGGTCGATCGGGTTCTCCGACCATGCCGCATCGGAGACGACGGGAAGTGACGGGCGAGTAGGAACGCAAAAGGCCCAATGGTCGAGGGGGTCATCCTCCGGCTGTTCGTCTTCGGGAGCAATAGCCCCCTGTTCAATCCAGCTTGTGAGTTTGGCGATTTGATCAGCGGTAAGCGGTTCACCCTCGGGCGGCATTCGTGACACTGCATCCTCATCGGTCACGCGCTCCATCAACAGGCTTCCCGCAACGTCTCCCGGAATGATCGCCGGACCACTGTCGCCTCCCTGTTGACTCAAGACGGCTGTGTCGAGTCTCAAACTGCTCTCACTCTTGAGGACGCCATGACAGGCAAAACATCGTTCCCGGAGTACAGGTTTGATGTCCCGCGCGTAATCGATCGTCTCTTCGGCGCACAAACTCGTCCCTGTCAGCAGCATCAACAGCGACAGCTCACGGAAAAGACAACGACAATTTGACTTGAGAGTCATCACGTTCGATTTCGCCTGTGATTCCAAGGCAGGGAGGATGGATCACGGTCCAAGGTGGGACGCTGTCGTCAACGAATCCGTTAGGCCGACTGCTCTCTAGAGGATACACCACCACGCGTCGCAGGTCGAACAAAAGCAAAGCATTAGTCGTGAGTGGGTGCTTCCGTTAGATGGTGGGGCCCCTGAGAGGTACCTGGGTGATGAAGGGCAAAAAAAAGGAAAAGCGGATTCTCACGGATGGGGCGGATGCACGCGGATCGATCACAGGGTGAGACGAATTGCAAATTCTCAGACGGGCCACATCCGTGTCATCCGTGAAATCTGTGGTCCCTTTCTTCTGACATGGCACGGCACGGAAGGACGACGGCAGCATTCCACGCCGATCCGGCGAGAGGTTGGTAAGACGCCTGGCCTCGAAACCGTTCTCGGAACTCAAGACAAGAATCCGTACCAATCCGCAGTCTCCGCCCGATCCGATTTTCTCCCACTTCCACAAACTGTCGTACCACCATTCAACGGATGCACCCGTCGTGAGCCAGTTTCATTTTCCAAATCGTTCGGTTGGCATGGCGTCACTGCCCAGCCGAGTCACCATGCCCGGTCGCTGCAAAACAAGCATGCTACCCCAATCATCTCTCACTCGAACGTGACCCACTACTGATTCTGTTCTGACTGGAGGTAGAGTGAGATGCCCTCTGCCAACGACGCGCCAACGCTGCCATAGCCTTCCGTAGTGCTGTACGGTGTGTTCCACGGTGTTTCCAGACAGACAGAAACTGAGTCATGGTTGCTGTGCTGTGTCACCCAAGTCGATGAGATCTGCCGCCAGAGCGGGTGATAGTCAGGACCCGTGCTGCGTGTGTTTCGATCAAACGGGATCGGTGCGTGCCACGCAGCTTCAATGGTGTCGAGGAAACGGCTCCGAGGAGGTCTTTGCGAGTCTTCAATGGCCTCATCGGGAGCCACATAGAAGTAGGCCTTCTTGTCATTGGGACCGGGGTTGTGGAGGTCGACGAACACCGCCATGCGATTCTCTGCGGCCCACTTTTTGATTCGAGCCTGAACAGCAGCCACTTCGGGGTAATGAGGTGTGTCGGACCAATCTCGATTGTGATCATGGGGATTCGCTTCCTTGCCGCCATCACCAGTCGAGACTCGGTCGACGTCCATAATGGGCACGACATAGACGAGAGCGTTGCTGCGCAGCCAAACGGCATTGGTCGCGTCGCTGAGGAGCCAGTCGATGATTCCGCGGGCGACCCAACTTGAGCCGCTCTCCCAGGCATGCTGCCGAGCGTGGAGCCAGACCACCGGACGAGCGTCAAGGCTCATGTCTCCGGACGCAATGCGAACACCTCGGACACGACGTCCCTCCCGTGTCTGTGTCAGTTCGAAAGTGCTGACAAAGTCATGTGAAGCAGCCGCATCGGCCAACCAGGTTTCAGTGATAGACGGAGTGGCCAATGGGCCCCAAGCGACCCAGAGCTGCTGGTCGTCTGCCGTCAGTTCATAGGTCATCCCGATCTCGCTGCGTTCGCCGGTCGAGGTCTGTTGCCAGTTTCTTCCATCTGTCGACCACGCGGCCCGGTCCGGAAGTGCCCAACCGGCGGAGAGTGGCTTGCCCGCTCCGGGATGTCCGACCGGGAGGAAACTGCTCGACGGAACGACACTCAGCTTGAGGAGTTGCCCTGTCGTCAACCCCGTCACTCGACAGCACCACCACGCCGGCCAGCCTCGCTCCGGATCGCCGCCGGGCATGATCCGAATGAATCGCTTATCGGAGTCGACCTCCATGACACGAGCCGAACCTCCTTCGAACTCGGTCTCGACGACCAACTCTTCCGCTGTGATCTCACGACTCGAGGAAACACAAGCGATCAAACTCAGGCAAAGGGCTCGAATGGTTAAACAATTCACAGGAAAGACTCATCCCATTGAGGTCGTGAACAGGAAGGATTGATGATCTGGCAGCGAACACGACTGATTCAGCCTTCGAGAGGGCATCCACGGTCTCGTTCGGTTCCACTGGTCGTCGATATCCGGAATACTCATGATTCACATCTGTATCAGTGATACTCTTTAAGGTACCGAATTGGTCCCAGCGATGTCTCCTGATGGGAAACTAGAGTGCTGCGTTTGATGATCGATGACGGCCCGACCCGACGCTCTGCGAGCCGTCGCGAATTCCTGCACATCAGCGGACTTGCCGGGTTAATGGCTCCGTTCGCAGTCAGAGACTCGGCTGAGGCAGCGACGACCGCGAGTCTTCCGGGATTCGGGCGTGCGAAGTCCGTCATTGTCGTCTATGCCAATGGAGGCCAGAGTCAACTGGAGACTTGGGATCCCAAGCCGCATGCTCCCGCTGCGATCCGAGGAGAATTTGCCGCGATCCCGACGTCTGTTCCGGGAACTCTGATCTCCGAACACTTTCCACGGCTCGCTCATCTGGCGGATCGTTACGCGATCATTCGGAGTATGTCCCATGACGATCTGGATCACGGATCGGCAACGTACCTTTCCTTGACGGGACGTTTTCATGCCCGCAAGTCCTCGAATCCGCTGCCCACTCCGGATGATGCTCCCACGCACGGAGCCATACTGAAGCGCGTAAGACCTGCATCTCAATTCCCTCACTCGGCCGTGCATGTGAATGGACCAGCCTTCGTTCCTTTGGTCGCCGGACCGGGACAATCCGGCGGTCTCCTGGGCCGTGAGTTCGATCCGCTCGTTCTCGGGGATGTGAACGAAGCCGCTGTCGGTCCGTCAGGACTATCGCGACAGCCGAGCCTGCCGACGGTGCGTTTAGATGCCCGGAAGACGCTGCTGGAAAGTATTGATGAATTCACACAGCAACAGGACCGTGGACATTTGATTGGCGACCTCGATGGCTTGTACACACAAGCCTACCGCATGCTGGCCTCTCCCGGATGCCGTGATGCGTTTGACCTCACTCAAGAGGACGATGCACTTCGTGATCGCTATGGCCGGAATCGCGCCGGGCAGGCCTGTCTACTCGCCCGCCGGTTAGTTGAAGCCGACGTGCCCTGGGTCACAGTGTTCTTCAACCACAATGCCCGCGGACAAGATGTCGATCCACGAAAGACCGATCTGTACGGCTGGGACACACACAACGACATCTTTGTCGCGATGAAGAACCACCTCATGCCTCGTTTTGACCTTGGCTTCTCTGCGCTGCTTGAGGACTTGGAGGTTCGAGGCTTGCTGGAGACAACACTGGTCGTCTGTATGGGAGAATTCGGCCGTGCACCACGGGTCGCCATGGAGAAAGGATTTGCCGGTGAGACGCCGGGCCGCAAACATTGGGCTTCGGTCTACTCCATCGTGCTGGCTGGCGCGGGCGTTCAACCAGGGTTAGTCTATGGAGCCTCTGATGCGATTGCCGCCTATCCCAAGGATGACAAAACGAGTCCGTCCGATGTGACTGCGACCATGTTCTCGGCGCTCGGCATCGATCCCGCTTCACACTACCACGACGGATTTGGACGCCCATTCGTCATCAGCGACGGACAGCCGATCGTTAGACTGTATTGATCTCTGTTGAACGCTGGCGTGCCACCTCATCTGTTCAGGTTCCAAGCGGATCCATTCTCATCATCGAGGGCGATTGCAGTCGAATCATAAAACTGCTTGAATACGTCTCCCGGAGAGGTGACAGAGTGGCCGAATGCGCTGGTCTCGAAAACCTTGACGACTCTAACGACAACTGGCTGTTTTGCCCTGCAAAACAAAGGTGAAACGGCCACTCGCGTTTTTGGGTCGGTCGCCTAAAATCAGGTCTAAACGGGTCAAAAACGGGGTGACAGGTTGTCGCAACAACCGTTGGACACTTGGGTAACCAGTGTGCTAACCCGGATGTTGCATCCGCTCATTGAGCGTGAGGGAGTTTGGTTGGTGCGTGGGGGAATGGCGGACGGCCCCCTTTCCCCCCGGACGGGATTGGGTGATGAATGGCGGACGGGGTTCGGAGTGGACACGGCGGTCGCGATGTCGTGGACTCTCTCTCGCTGCGTGCATATGAGGGCGCCGCCGTTGGCATTTGTGATTCACTATTCGGCGCTCATGACCAACACTGGCAACAAATGTTGATGGTAGAGTAGGAAGTTGGCGCGGTGGTTTAGGTGTGGCCTATCTGTTACCGGCCCTTTCGTTTGCCGGTGCCTCACTAGCCAGACCACGCTCCGTTTCCACGCTCCCCCTCATCAAACCGGACGTGCGGATCTCCCGCATCCGGCTTTGGGACAAGGAATTCACGCGTTCGCTCACGGGAAGTGACGCTTCATCCAACGAAGTCGGACAAGGCCGAGCTCAAGATACAGGTATTCCGCCGAGAAGTGTGACACCCCGGCGCTTCGTACCTTGTGCTTCTTGCATAACCACTGGCGGAGCCGACGGACGGTATGTTCGTCCACGGCACTGAAAATTCTGCTCACAGGACCTTGGTTGAAGTGGTTGGACAAGCCTATCAACTTGCGGTTGATGGCGGCCACTTGCTTCTCCGTGTCCAGGAACGTCCTGCGGCTACTGGTCATCTCGCTGATCTCCCGGCAGAGCCGTTGGACCTTCTTCTTCGAGGGGAGAGTGCCGATGAAGGCGCGTCCCGTCTTTGGCGAGTAACAGCGGCCGAAGGTGTAACCCAGGAAGTCAAACGACTCGTCTGGGACGCGGCAGAGTTGCGTTTTGGTTTCGTTCACCGTCAGCTTCAACCGACCCATCATGTCCCGCATCACGCGCATGGCCTCGTCGGCCGTGCCGCGACAGCAGATCACGTAATCGTCGGCATAGTTGACGATTCTGGCGCCAAGACGCCGCTGGTGTCCCAACGTCTTCCAGCCCAGGATGAACCGCCGCATAGAGAGGTTCGAAAGCAGTGGCGAGATCGGAGCCCCTTGCGGGCAACCCCGACGCTCGTCTTTGTTCCGGGTCGTTCGATGCCGACGCCCGCGATCGTCGACCTCTTCCATCGGTGCCTGGAGCCACATCTTGATCAGGCGGAGAACGTGCCGATCAATGATGCGACGTGACAACGATTTCAAGAGTTCCGGATGCGGGATCGAGTCAAAGTAGCCGCACAAATCTGCGTCCACCACCTCCGTATGGCCGGTATTGAGCAGCGAATGGACTTGGTGAACCGCGTCCAAGGCGCTGCGTCCAGGCCGGTACGCGTACTGTTCCGGCTGCAGGTCGGCCTCGAAGATCGGCTCCAAAGCCAGCACCGCTGCCATCATCACTATGCGGTCTTTGATCGTCGGGATACCCAACGGTCTCTGCTTGCCGTCCGGCTTGGGAATGTAAACTCGCCGCACCGGACTGGGACGATACGTCTTCGTCCTGAGCCGGCATGGCCGGTTTGTTCAGTTGCGGTGCTTGCCGATCAATGCGTGCAGGAGGGTTGGATATCGAAACTCGACGAAGCTCCCCTGGAGCCTTCCGCCAGTTCGCCCAGCCACTTCTTCAGGCCGCACTGCTCGATGTCCTCGAACGTCTGGCCGTCGACACCCGGTGCGCCGCCGTTGATCAGGCAGCGACGGTGGGCGAGCCACAGCACATCCAGACGATACACCTTGTCATACAGCGCGTAGAATCGGAAGTTGGGCGATCCCTTCGCTTTGGCGTGCAACGCATCCCGCAGTTTCTGAACCTTTGGTCGAGTTAGTAGGCTCATTGCCAATCTCACGGCTCTCACGCCACGTCGTGCGTTGACCTTGAACTAAGGCCCCTTCGCTCCGTCGGCCCATTGTTACGATGAAAAAGGGCCGGCTTCATCACTACTACGGGCCTCTCCGCCACCCCGCACGACCGAGCCTGCTCGTCACCGAGTTCTCGTTGAGGGTCACGCGCCCTCACCGCCGGGGCTTTCCGTGTTGCTTGTCGATTCATCTTTCACACATGCCATCGCCACTCCCCCGGCGGGACCGGTCGAGCGTTGTCGCTCACGTCACTCAACCAACGGCGGCCTTCCCCATATGACCTTTGGGTCGGCTCCCACATTGCGCGTTTCGAGGACTGCTCGGCGTTCACTCGGGTGACGGCCTGCGTGCTCGCTGACTCCCTTAAGGAGCCTTCTCCAGGAGTGCTTCAGTCCAATTCGTTACCTCCTCGAACCGCTCCAGGTGCTACTGGTTGGAGCGACTAGTGGTGCGTCACAGCTAAGAATTCGGGTTGCTGTTTGATTCGCGTCTGTCAAACTTTGTGGAACCAAGGAAGGGGGTTCCCATGCTGAAGAAGTAGATCGTCAGGCTCACAAAGTCGGAACGCGAGACACTTTCGAA
>JAJDEJ010000319.1 GCA_029259815.1 Planctomycetaceae bacterium
GGTTCCCGCTCCATCTCCACGGGCTCCGGTTCAGGAAGCGGAGGTGGTTCTTCAAGCTTCAGCCTTGCTTCTTCGCTTTCAAGGAGATCTGCCTCCAGTTCGATCGGCTTCTCTCCAGCGACAATGTTTTGAGGCGATTCATGGGCTGCCAGTTGGGCCGTCGAAATAGAGGATTGTTTAAAAGCGAGAAACGCGGTGATCGTGCCGACGGTGATGAACAGAAATAACAGCACCGAGCCGGCGATGATCCACGACAGGGGGATGCGTTTCTCCGGCGCCAGGTAGGGCAGCGGGGCCGCATGATGGATGACTTGCGGAGATGCTGAATGCCGACGAGTGTCGGGCTCCACGAAGATGAGCGGCTTCTCTGTCGAGGCCATTTCTGGACGCGGGACCGGTTGCTGACGGGGCTGCAACTCGGGTTCGGCCCACTCCGTCGACTTTCCGGTGCGAGCCGCATCGACGAGTTCGCCATCGGGAGCAGCGCCGAGGTCGGCACATAAATCGATCTTGGACTTGTGCGGATCGCGACGGATCGCTTCGGCTTCGGGCGTTCCGTCGAGAATGAACCTCCACAAACAATCGGTGCCAGCTTCGAGCTTTGTAAAGTAGGTGCTGAACGTCACGTCCCAACGCTTCTCAGGCGGGAGCAGATGAGACGCTTCGATCACCAATGTCACAGTATCGGTACCGGCCGGAAAGATGACATGCATCGGCTGCGGCGGTCTCTTCAATGCTGAGTTCGCCAATACGCCCGCCCAGCCGGCATCACCTGTGGCGGCTTTCCACCCTGCACATGGCTGAGGGGACCGTTGGGCCTCAGGGAGTTTCTTACGACCTTCTGGGACCCGTTGGGGTTCGTCGTTCCATTCCGTGACACAGAACCCTGGCGAGGCCATCGTCCAGGCGGGGCTGCCGCCGATGGTCGGGGAGATCTCGCGAGCCTTGAAGGCAACGTGGTGAGCCAGCTTGTTCGAACGTCTGGTGTGGTCCAGTCCTGCATCACAGATGCGAGAGAGTACATGAAACTGCTCCCCGCCGACGGTCATCTTGAGATGAGAATAGTTGACCGGGTTGAGATTCGCGTTTGTGTCGTGAGCCTGGAAGTGGAATCGGTACCCGCTGAGAGACTCAAGGCGTTCTGACAGATTGCGGGCCATCCCGTTCGTACTCAGTACGGTGCAAAAACCGCTTGAGTTTGGCTTCAGGCCTTTCGGTGCGGATGTGTAGACGATTTCCTGACTCACGATCCAGTCTCCTTCCATTCGCGAGGCTCGGCATCATCAGCCTTGTTCAGAGGCGGTGACTTCCTGCGTTCTGGACTCTGCGATTTGGAGTTCTTCCGAGAAGAGGATTTTGCCACGGGAACAAGACCGTCCACCGTTTTGTGCAGGGCGTAGAGCATGGGCACTTGCGCCCACATGGGATGGATATCTCCCGCCCGAACGAGGAGGTCGTCATGGCCATCCGCACTGCTCACGACCTTCGGCGTGCAACCGATCGAACTGACCGGTATGTAGGTGACGTCACTGGCAAAACGTTCTGCGGCGGCAACAACGCCACTGGCATGTTTGGCCAAGATCCCGCGGATCTGTTCGGAGACCTTTTCAATCGCACTCACTCGGAGTCCTGTGCTCCCCGAGGGAGAAGTGCGAATCGCCAGTTCATCATCCAGTCGCTTCTGGCTCGTCAGCCCCGCCCAGGCGTCGTATTTGGTGACGACGACGATCAATGGTTTGTCGTACATCTGTGTCTCTGACAACTTCGTCTGATCGCGTATCCGCCGCGCCGCGTCGGAGAGCACCAGATCCTGCTGAAACTTCTTGCCATATTCACCCATCTGAGGGTCCGAGGTTCGTCCACGACAGGCGGCCCGGAACTCTGGCTCCTGCGTAGGATCGAAGAGGAATAGCAACGCGCTGGAGAGTCCCAAGTGCTGGGTCACCGGTGCAGTGGATGAGACTCCTCCCGGCAGGAAGTGCTCGCCAGCGTTGTCGTACAAGCAGAGGGCTCGCGAAAGTTTTTTGGCCTTTCCCACCTGAGGATGGTCTCGTGTTGGCTGAACGGAGTAAACGAATGGCTTGGGATAGCGGACGGGGCGATCTCCAATCATCACTGCTTCGTAGAGGTCGCCTTCTGTCTGTGTCTTCTCAAGCTTAACCCAAGAGTCAGTATCGCTGCGGAACAGGAGTTCCTTGTACGACGTGAGTTTTTCGTTTGCGTCTGGATCGGCGTCGCCCACACTAATCCCCAATTGGAGAGTCGACTCCAACTGATGGATCATCGATGTGATATAGAAAGACTTTCCCGAACTGGGCGCGCCGAGAATCGAGACGAACAGCGGTTCAAGTTCCAGCAGTGAGCGGCAGATCCCCAAGTGGCACTTCGGGCAGGCCAGTTTCTTGCAGGCCTCTCCCCGGGCATCAATGGCATTGCAATCGACATTGAACTGTGTGGGAATAAACCGCAACGCCGACTCGGGTCCAGTGACCGGGTCGCCCTGGAGGTCAGAATGTTCAGCGATCCAGCAGATGTTCTCTGGTGGGAATCTGTGCCAACAGTGTGGGCACGTCAATTCACTTCGCAGCGGGAGGGCGGAAGTCGAAGTTGCCATTGATCAGAATACTCCAGTCTGTCGACACTTGTTGAAGAGTCTGCGATTCAGGAATTGTGGACCGAAATAAATCGAGTTCAGTGCCGAGACGATCCCCCGGTCTTGGCCTTGTCCTCTAAAAATTCCCGTGCTTTCTTACCCGTGGGACCAAGTGGATCGAGAAGAATGACTTCATGCAAAGCGAGAATCAGCTCGATCTCACTTTCCCGCTCTTGCTCTGCGTTTTGTGCGTTCGATTGTGTGGCATTTGCTTGAGGCAGCGTACGTGGTGACGATCGTGTTGGACGTCTGTTTGATGCAGTCGGCTGAGACTCCTGAGGAGTCGAGTCGCTCTCCTCAACGGCGAGTGTCTCATCCAGTCTCTCTTGTGCCTCTTTTCTCAACGCGAAGTTGTAGCGTTGAATTGATTGTGCAGTGTTGGCACTAATTTGATACATGGAGAGCAAGTCCACCGCGCGACGAAGTGCAAAAAACTCCTCGTTCTCCAGGAAATCGTCTGCCGTTGTGATCACATCACTGACTGTGAACGCCGTTTCCGGTTCAAGGATTTTCCGCTCAGCCGGGGGGCCGACATCGAAGATGCGGACGGCATGATCTCCACACGCGACGGCGACCCGCTGCCCGTCACTCGGACACCATGCCAACGCACTGACCCGACCTCCACAGCGATAGGTCGAACAAACCTTCCATCCGCGAGTCTTCCAGATGTTCAAGGTCCCCGTGCCATCTCCGCAGGCTAAGTACTTGCCATCGGGGCTCCATGCGACAGTCCGATATCCCTGGCTGGGGTCACTCCTGCCGGGGATTGTCCTCAGAGGAATGTTTGTATTGGGGGAACTGATATCCCACAAACAAACATCACCGTTCACGACCGCCAGAGTCTCACCATCGGGATGCAGCGCCAAGTCGACGCAATTCTCCTGAAGCGTTGGTGTGAGGACAGCACGGTTAGGAGCTTTGGACAGCAACTCGTCATTCTCAATGATCGATCCACTGGTTGGAAGGATCAACCGACTCAGGGCCCCGTTGTTCGCCGCACATATGGCAATCGTGCCGTCTAGATGCACTGCCACTAACGATTGCACTCCATGACTCTTCCCTGTTGCAACCGACATCACAGGGCCGGCCGATTCATAATCAGAATATGTTTGCTTCGGTGTGTCCGATGCAAACCCGTCGAAGCGGAGGAGCGATCCGGCTGAGGTTCCGACGAAAAGCCTTGTGCCAGCGGGCAGCCAACAAGCACAATTGAATGCATCTGCTGAAGTGCTTGAGACTGTCTTAACAGACGGCTCATCACCCAAAGTCCAGACACGAGCCGTTCCATCAACACCAGTGCTGGCGATCAACTTGCCATCGTGATGCCAGGCGAGTTCGCTGACTGATCCCGAGTGCCCAGTCAAGTCGGTGATGTTCTCTCCGTGACTTGCATTCGTGACTCGTATGAACCGATCGTCTCCAGCAGATGCCACTCGTGTACCGTCGGGACTCCAAGCAACAGCAGCGACTGGTCGAGAATGCGTAATTGTTGTGATCGCCACTGACTGCGAAGAGTCGGGACTCGCTGGGGGAGTCTCGACAGGACTGCTCGGCTCCGGAGTGCTGCCGTTGTCCGGTGTTTCCGAACTGGTCGTCTCATCGTCGGATGATCCTCCCCCGGCGAGTTCGGTCTCGGGAGGGGCAGGGTTGTTCGTCTCAGGGGGTCTTGCTGTGGGGGTCTCGGGGGGACCAGCTTCAGGGGTGCCGGCTGGCTCCTCCTCAGGGGGGTCACTCAAGGATGGTTCTCGTGCAGCTTGAGGCTCCGTTGCGTCTTCATCCGTGGAAGGCGAACCCTGAGACGTTGCTGCGGGTGACTGTGTGCCTTCTGCTGGAGAGTCACTCAAGCCGCCACGAGTGACTGGTGGACTGAGTGGCAATTCCGTATCAACAGTTGATTGATCAACATCCGTTTGTGACACGGCGACCGTCGGTCGTAGACGGGGAACGATGAACAGGCCTGCTCCAATTGCCAGCACGCCTGCCGTGATGACAGCGGGACCGACAATCCATAACAAACTACTACTGTTTGATGGACGAGTCCGAGCCTGAGGTGAGGCACGCACGACATCAGCGGATTTTTGCGATGCGGATGTCGTGGGCACAATTTGATCCACTGGCCCTTTTGCTGCACCTGTGCCTCCAGTCTGACCGGCGCTTCCCGATTGGCTTCCCGAACGTTGACGTCGAGGAGGACCACTGCGGCGTGGGGGAGGCCCCGTTCGCTGCGTGGGTTGATCGGCAGAAGCAGCAGACAGGTCCACCGATGGTTCTGGTGGTTCAGAATGTTTCCGCTGGGAGGGGAGTGAAGGCTTCCGAGAAAAGAGTTCGGATTCAACAGCCGGGTTTTCGCCTGACTTCTCATGCGGAGTTGTCGATGCAATGCCCGTCGGATCGGGAACCGCAGCGACAAGTCTCGGGAGCAATTCTTCGACGCGGCTTGAATGGACCGACTCATGGTTGCACAACCAGGTCCGCACTCTCGCAGGCTGACAGGCATCCGGCGACGTTTCGGCATGCACCAGGAACCGCTTCAACACTTCTTGGATGACGTCCTCTTCATAGGCTTTCAGCTGTGCAGTGTCCGAGCAAACCGAAATCGCGTTAGAAACAAACTCACGCAGCTGTTTGGCAGCTCCGGCAGATCGAGCGTCCTGATGCGTCTGGTAAGCATGCAATTGTCGAAACGCTTCGCGTGCAGCCTGAAGCAATCCTTCACGATGGGGATCGAGCCGTTGCTTGCCCAAGAGTTGGTAGAAATCCGCTGGTGGATAGTCGCACGTCAGCCAGAATTGGATGAAGTCTGCCACTCAGCCCAGCCCTTAACGCGCATGATCGATTAACAAGCGTACCATCCACCTCCGATCAACAGAATGCGTCAGACGACGGATTCTCAAGTCTGTATAATGCACTTGATCGAGAGATTGCATTTTCAAAACCCAGCTTACCTCCAAAGGGGTGATGATTCAACGTGCTGAATTGTGGAGGAAGAGTCTGAGATTCTGTTAGGATGCACGACAGGAACAGGTGTGTCTCTCCGGTCGACAAAGTGGAATTCATTTGGTCAATGTATCACCTGAGCTGACTGATCACGCAGTCTTGTTAACCTGATGAGAGATTGCTGAGTGTAGGACGACTTTGCGGACAAGGACGTCGCACCCTGGTGCCCCGAAAGATGCGTCAACGTCCATCGTGGAAAACAACCTTCCCAACAATCGAATACGGCTGAAACACCTCCGTCAGTGGCGTCAGTTTCCCCGAAGCAGGTAATGTCATCCTCATTGACGCCGCCGATGGCGACCGACAAGCAGTGAGGGACGACGATCGCCCTGGAATCTGGCGGGCGATGTGCTTTACAGGAAGTGAATGATGGTTGAGCGCGGATCCGAAAGCGTCGGCATCGACTTAGGAACGACGTATTCATCGCTTGCCTATGTCGATCGGGACGGCATCCCACGCATGCTTTGCAATGCGCAAGGACGATCGACAATCCCGAGTGTGATTCATTTCCAAGAGGGCGGTTGTGTGGTCGGCGAGCCAAGTCACGATGCTTCCAGCGTTATCGCCCCAGACCTTGCCCGGTTCATCAAGTCGCACATGGGGAGTGACTGGAGACGACTTTATCACGGCCAGATGTATACACCAGAGAGCCTGTCTGCCATCATTCTTCGCGCTCTGGTCGACGGTGCTGAAGATCAGATCGGTCCTGTGCGACAGGCTGTCATTACCGTACCGGCGTACTTCACGGAAAAGCGTCGTCGTACCACCCAGCATGCCGGTGAAATTGCCGGACTCAATGTCATCGCGACTCTCAACGAACCGATGGCTGCGACACTGGCCTTCTGCCTGAACGCGAATCCGGAAGAACAGACCGTACTCGTCTATGACCTCGGAGGAGGCACGTTCGATGTGACCATTGTCCGGATCACTCCGGCAGAAGTTCAAGAACTCGCGACCAATGGAATTCTCGACGTCGGTGGACGAGACTGGGATACAGCACTGATCGACTACGCGGCTGAGGAAATCCTCCGACAGCATGAGCAAGACGTCCGGAATGATCAAGAGGTGATGGAACGCCTCCGCCAGACCTGCGAACGAGTCAAACGCAAACTCGGACGCAGTGTCCAGACAGTTATTTCCATTGAGGCCTTCGGACACGAGTCTGCGATTCCGATCTCAAAGGCAGAGTTCGAGGACCGGACCGCATCTCTTCTCCGGTCAACTCAACTCACAGCCGAACTTGCTCTGGAGGACGCTGGAATTGACTGGGCAGATTTGTCGCGAGTGATTCTGGTCGGAGGAGCGTCACAGATGCCGGCTGTCCGCTCGATGTTGGAGGCTGCAACCACTGCTCCGATTGATTCGTCCGTCAACCCTGTGACAGCGGTCGCTTTGGGAGCTGCAATGTATGCTCATCAGCTTGATGCAGGCCGCCCGATTGTCACGCTCACCCAATCGCCTCCCGAGGAATGGTCAGACGATTCCGTCGACGCGCGAGATGCGAAAGACCCGTCGATCCAGGAATCTGAAGTTTCGAGTGAGGATCCAGATTTCGCTCCCACCGTCATTCGCATCCATTCCGCAGAAGACAGTTCCCTGCATTCGGATCCTTTCTCATTGGCCTCTGAACAGCCATCTGTCTTCACAGAGTCACCTCGCCAGATCCGCTTCGTCACGGCACATGGAGTCGGAGTCAAACTGAAAGGCGCAGAGGGGCCCAGGAACTCGGTTCTGATTCCTCGCAATACACCCGTTCCCGCACGAGCGTCACATATCTACCTCACGGGTCAGCCGACCAGCGCAGAAACATTCGTCCTCGTCGAGATTACCCAGGGAGACACGGTCGACGCCGGACTGGCAGAACTGCTCGGTGTCGGTCGGATCCAGAACTTTCCGGCCGGCATGCCGGCTGCGCAGCAGATTCGCGTCACGATGGAATTCGACGAATTTGGGCGTCTCCACGTCAGTGCCGTTCATCTCGCGACCGGAAAGCAGATGACGCTCACCCTGGATATTCCCGGCGGTCTGACCCAGGCTGAAATTCGTGACCAACATGAGCGTCTTCACGAAAGTCCTCGACTGAAGGTTGTGCATTCCCCAGATGACTGGTTCGATGGCCCCGATGATGACGATGACTTAAGTGACTTGGTGGAAGCATTTCTTGACTGAATGCGGCAATGCAGAGATTGCAGTCCATGCCTCTGCTCAATGCCTTCCATTCACAACTGTCTCGTCCTCTCGCTTGTTGCGACGCATCTCGCAAACGGGTACTTTTGTAACACTGCCGACTGACACCTCGTCGATCGTGGCAGTGAGAAAAGGGAAAGCCGTATGTGTCGAAACGTCGAAGGGCGATTACGAACGCGCAGGGCTCATGGGCAGTGACCGACCACCAACCTTGTCTTCGGGAGATCGAATCGGCCGTTGCCGTATCGTTCGATTTCTCGCCAGGGGAGGGATGGGTGAGGTCTATCTCGCATATGACGAAACGCTCGGGCGAGAAGTCGCCGTCAAATTACTGCCGCCTGATTCGGCTGAAGACGTCCTCGTCGGTCGGTTCATGAAAGAGGCGCAGCTTTGTTCCCAGATCACACATCCCAACGTGATCACGATCCATGATGTCGGACGTGACGGCGATGTGCATTACATCGTCATGCAATACGTTGACGGTCTCGACCTGAGGACCATGGCGAATGAGCAGGGAGGACGCCTGCCCTACATGGCCGCTCTACGACTGATTCGCCCGGCTGCCAACGGGCTGCATGCTGCTCATGAACATAAACGTGGTTTGATTCACCGCGACATCAAGCCAAGCAACATCATGGTTGGTCGTGATCGCCAAGTATACCTGATGGACTTCGGACTTGTCCGCGAAGAGTCAGCTTCCGTTCTGAGCAGCACCGGAAAGGTACTGGGGACGCCGGTCTACATGTCACCCGAACAGTGTCGCTCGGCCGTGCTCGATCGACGGAGCGACATCTACTCGCTCGGAGCGACCCTCTATGATCTCCTCACGGGCGAAAGGCCCGCTCGAGGCCGCAGTAACCACGAGTTGATTACGCATATCAGCGGTGGGGCAAGAATCCCGACAGTCAGCGAATTGAGGCCCGAGATTCCGACGGAAGTGTCAGACTTCGTGCAGCGCTCTATGGCCTTTCGCAAGGAGGATCGTTTCCACAGTGCTGAGGTAATGGCGCAGCGGATTTCAGAGCTGCTTCGATCACTCCAAGTGGATGCAAGTGACGACTCCGTCCCTCCCCACTTGATCACGACGAAGAAGATGCAAACGACGCCACCGGAAGAATTGGTGGAGCTTGTCTCTGTCTCTCCGAGATCGGGTTGGCGGCACCCGGCCTGGCTGATCGGGGCCGCGTTGCTCGTGGTGGTCGCTGTTGTCTCCAGCCTGCTGACAATCCAGCCAGACTCAGTATCGCCGAAAGGAGATGTGAAACCTGCTCCGTTGATCACCGATGGGATGATCAACATCGACGCGGGACAAGGCCAACTCGGCAGTGACAACGACAAGATTCGAGAGTTCCTGCGTCCATACGTTCCCGATGTGACCAAACTGTTCATCCCGGTTGACCCGGTGCGAACAACTCGTGTGGGGGCATTCTGGATCGACCGATACGAAGTGACCCAAAGCGAATACGCAGTGTTCCTCAAGGCGACGGATCGTACACCGCCCGAATCCTGGGATGGTGTTGAACCTGAGCAAGGCAAGGCGGATCATCCGGTCGTGGACATCACATACGAGGACGCTGAAGCATATGCCAACTGGGCCGGCAAGAAACTGCCCACTCCTGAACAGTGGATACGGGCGTTCCGTGGTGACAAAGACTGGCTGTTCCCTTGGGGTGATACCTACGACGCAACATTTGCGAATGTGGGCGACAATCCCACCTACCCCAATACATCACCTGTTGATGCAACTCCGAAAGATGTGAGTTCTTTCGGCGTATTCAATCTGGTCGGCAACGCAACTGAGTTTGTTCGAGGCACAGTCCAACGCAACGGACAAACATTGCGAACGAGCAAGGGGGCCGACTGGAGGAGACCTGGTTTCAAGGACGGAATTGGATCGAATCAGACTGTGTTGGGAACCGAGACTCAGATGCCATTTCTTGGATTTCGCTGTGTGGTCGAAGATGAGTGACCTGACAGAACAGGGCGACATGCTAGCACGACAAATCACTATGCCATCTCCGGAAGGATTGACACATGCCTGCTGAAATCACAGTTGTGTGTCCCCAGTGTGGCAACAAGATGCGTTCGTCCGCCGAGCATGTCGGCCGGCAAGGCCGCTGCCCGTCGTGTCGCAGCTTGGTCCTCATTCAATCGGAAGGTGGTGATGATTCGCTCCTCTCTCTGCATCCTGATGAGTCGCGGCTGGTCGAGATCCGTCAACGCACGGATACCGACGTTCCCGCGTTCACTGCTGGACTGATCGGACTCGCAATCAGCGTTGCCTTTTATCTGGTCGTCTTCTTCCCCTTTCGAAAGTACGCAATCGGAGAGCTGTTCGTTGACCGAGGCGTGATCCCCTACGTCGCGACACTCATGACTTGCTGGGGACTTGCGATCCTGTTTTTGAAATACCGGGCAGTCAAAATTCAGTTGAGCTACGCCGACCAGGAACTCGAACTCATCCCTTTGGAAATTGGTCTGCAGATTACCGCCACAAATGTCAGCCAGTTTCTCGATCATCTGGGTGCGATGCCAGTGCTTCAGCGGAACAGCATCCTGGGACGACGAATCCAAGGGGCTCTCGAACACTTCAAAGCCCGGAACAACGTTCCAGAAGTGCAACAGTATCTTGGCACCCAAGCTGAAATCGACGCATCACAGGTCGATGCAGGTTACACGCTCTTGCGGGCGTTCATCTGGGCGATTCCAATTCTTGGTTTCATCGGAACGGTGATGGGGATCGGGTCGGCTGTCACCGGTTTGAATGCCACACTTGGCAACGAAGCGGGTGGAGACGGACTGATGTCCTCCATGCAACTTGTCACGGCTGGCCTGGCCACCGCATTCGACACGACTCTGTTAGCTCTCAGCATGGCGATCGTGTTGCTCTTCCCCACGGAGTCTCTCCGCACGACGGAATACCGGATGCTCGATCAAATCGCCTCGTTTGCAAATGAGTCCCTGTTGCGACGTTTGTCCGACGACTATCAGAAGCCTGGCCCGGACGAGTTACCAGAAATCGTTCGCGACAGCCTCGATAGTGCATTCCGCGAACATCAGCGCTGGCTTGCACAATGGCAGTCGCAAGTTTCACGACTCGGTCAGTCGATCGGCGGCGACTTTGAACAATCGGTGAGAAATATCCAACGAGAACTTGCCGATGCTGAGGCCGAGCGACTCCGGAAAATGCACGAGTTGTCCCAGTCACTTTCCAGCATTCTCGAAAAAGTGGGTGAGACATCGGACAACAACATCAGTACCCACGAACGACTCTCACAGCATCTTCAGAAGTTTGGCGAGTTGGCTGATGAACTGGAGGGGCGTCTATCGCCAATATTCGATAATCTCCGAAGCGCGCAGCAAACGGATCAATCCTGGATCAAGGCACAGCTTGGAGACACAATCATCGGCCCGAATTCGAATCTCGACAACGAGGATTCGAATAGAACTTAGCGCTGTCCCCCTCCCCTTATATTTCAAACAGTTCGCTCATGCGGATCAGAAATTCAGCCATCAAGATCGACATGTTTCCGTTTCTCAGCGTCCTTTGCGCTGTGATCGGGGTGTTGATGCTGTTTCTCCTGCTGGTTATCAGTTCCCGAATCGTCGATGATACGTCGCAGCATACTCCTGAGAGTTCGGCGGCAACACATGGTGAATCCGGCAGTCCGCTGACGGCAGAAGACATCACGCAATTTCGAGCGGAGCTTGCTCGCCTTTCTGCAGAACTTGATGCTGAACGTTCGGCACTGAGCAACCTTCAGCAACGACGGAACTATCTTCGCGAACTGTTAGCGCTCAATCGGGAGCAAAGTGCAATCGCTTACGGAGACGCACTCTTCGCGGGTGTTGAACTTTCAGCAGACATTTCGGTTTTTATGAAGCCAGCCGACGATGTTCGCGTGACAAAGCAGCCGCAGTTTATTGAAGCGGATTTATCAGGTTATGTCGCCTATCCGGACCAGGAGCGGTTCTCGTTGAATGATCTTCCCAGTGAAGACCATGCCGTGACAATCGACCATCAACCAACGACACCGATGGAGCGATTACTCGATCGAGCGGACCGAAAGCGTGATCACGAGTACATCGTCTTTCTCATTCGCCCCAGCGGCTGCGAATCATTTGATCGCGCCAGGAGCTACCTCGCTCGACGCTATCCGCACGCACGCACTCGGCAGTTGAGCAGGATCGACATCGGTTGGGAACCATTCGCCCCGGAGTGGTTGCTGGCGGCTGAGAACCCCACCTCCCCTTGAGTGTCGTATGCCAAATCCTCGACGATCCCAGCTTGAACTGAACTTCGACGGGCTGACAGACTCTGTCACCAATCTCGTTGGTGCGCTCATACTGTTGATCGTCCTCTTGATCGGTATCACTCGGCAAGCCGTCTTAGCACCTCTCCCCGGCACAGTCCCAGACTCTGCCGGTGCAGAGCAAAGTGCTGACGCCGAGGAGACACTGTCGCAATTTCTCAAACAGGTCGAATTGATTCGCACTCAAACAATGCAGTTCAGACACCAATGCTCATTGATTGAGGAGGAACTCCTCACTCTCAACACGACCGCTGATCAGATCCTGAATCCACCAACGGCGACCAACGAATGACTCCATCGATTCCACGTGACGATCTGCTGCAAAGCTCACCAATCCGACGCTCTGCGCTGGTCATCGGCATTGCGTTCATCTTGCTGTTGTGCGGTAATTTGACAGTCGCCCAGGATCATGCGGCGCTCGATCATCCAAGGTCTCAGACAACCCATCAATTGCAGTTTCTGGAAACTGAAATTCAGCGGACGAGTGGCGAGATTGACCAATTGAGACAAGAAGTCGCAGCCGTGCGTCGCGATGTGGACGATCTGATTGCACAACTGGAGTCCCTTTCCGCAGAGCCCGATGTGCAACCTGCACCCTCTGCCAAACCGGGCCCACGCGAAGTCAAGTTCCGACTCCCTCTGGCCCATATCAGTCAACGATCGCGAACAGAGTTGTTCGTTTGTGAACAAAATCGCGTCCAGTGGATCAATGTGCGTGCCCTGTCCGAAGTGGTTGATAGCGACGAACTGCGCCTGGCGGTCGAAAGAGTCAAGGAGTCGGGGGATACAGAATCTGGTCACTGGTCCGCAGTACGCGGAGGATTTGACTATCGATGGGAAGTCAAGAAGCAGGATGACAGTGTGTTACACGCGGTCTGGATTGTCAGAAAAGCGGATGAACAGGGCGAGACGATCGAGGAAGCAATCGCGACAGATTCAGAGTTCTCTCGAAAACTCGCTACGTTCAATCCCAACACAACTCGCGTTGAGCTCGCCGTTCGATCGGACAGCTTTGACACATATCGTGCAATTCGTTCGCGTCTCTTCGAGCAGGGTTTTGATGTCAATTGGAAGCCTTTAAATCACGATCAGCGAATCCAACTGGGGATCGGTGCAGGGATCGATAACTGACAAGGACCACGCATGATGAATCGTGCCGAAAGTGAGAGTTCCGATCACGATCCGTCTGGATCAGGAGAATCGATCCAATGCGCTTGTGGTCATGTCATTCCCATTGGTGATGAGGATTGCGAAATCGACGCCTATTGTCCGTCGTGTGGCAAGGCGGTATCGCTGCAAGCCGGAGAGTCGGTCGCTCCCTCTCAGACGATCGAGAGTTCAGCGGAGATTGAAACAAGCCGCGATGGACACTCCCAGAACCTTGAGATCTCGACGACGAAGCATGAACAATCCGACGTCAAAGTATTTGGAACCGGGAATGACGACTGCTCTGAGGATGAGATTGTCAGTCACATCCAATGTCTCTGTGGAGAGTCCGTCCCAGTCCGGCTCGCTGATTTCGATGCGAACGTTTATTGCCCTTCCTGCAGCGCCGAACTCCCCGTCTCCAAACAGCTCACACGCTTTCGTGCGACGGAAGCCGTGGAGGACAACGATGAGTCTGACCATTCGATTCCTGCGTCTGAGTTGACGTCTCCGCAGACGAGGTCAGGATGGAATCTGGTCTCTCTTGTTTCGATTCCATTGATGATATTCATCGTTGGTCTCGGGTTGAATTGGCGTGATCGGAATCAGATTGGCGGCACAATCCGCCAAACCTTCCTGGGAGATGGGGGGCCAACGGGATCGAGCGTCGCAGTTCCATTTGATCTGAAAGCAGTAACGACCCAGGCAATTGAGGGACTTCGCTTGTATCCGGACACGTTCGCTGCACTCACATTGGCAGCGAATTGGCAGCGAGAATTCACCGATGCGAATTTGAATGACGGTGATCGTCGGCTCTCTCTTGTCAGCGAGGTGATCGCTGACCTGCTTACGCACGGGACAGACGATTTGCGGACTCAGATCAACACCCTCCTGCAATCAGATGACCTTGCGGCAGCCATCCAGACCGGTCACCACTGGCGTCAAACGTTGTTGACCCTTGAGGAATCGGACGAAAGCCTGCTACTCGTGGACTTAGAGGCCGTCCTGTTATGCCTCGATGAACGGGTAAATCCGATCACATTGGAAGCCATTGAACAGCTTCGCCAGTCCAACGACCTCGAGCAGAGTCTGGTGCAGGCTCGGCTTTGGGAGTCGACGTTGATCGCAAGGAGCACGCCGTCCATTGACGCCAGAATGACACGGCTCAAAGAAATCATTTTCGAGATCGCAAACGAGATCGCGCCGCTCGCAGATGCCGCATCACAGACCGAATCCGATTGTGAGGCTCTGCTCGAACAATTCACCGAACAGCTCTCTGCGAACGAGTTGGAGTCTGCAAAGCTGACGGCAGAACAAGCACACGCTCTGCTCGATACATTCCCTGAGGATCTCGCTCGATTTCGAAAAAGGCTCGCTCTGTTGGAAAGACGACTCGATCGTTTGCAACAGTCCGAAAAAGCGGTCAGTGAGTTGATGCAAGAGCTGGACCGTGTCAGGGCGCTCTCGCTTGAACAACGCGTCACGAAAGCATTACAGACCGAGGCGAAGGTACGGTTTATTGCCCTCAGTACCCCCATGAACTCTGTGTCTGCAAGTCAGCTTCGAAAAAAGATACAGGAACTCGCACCTGTCCTGCGACGCGTAACCGGCATGAGAGCTGCCAATGAGGCGATCAGCTTGAATGCCGTCGGGGATCTCCGCAGTCGAAATCATGAAGTCCGCCGAGCATTGGAGCAACTCTCCGAATTCAACCACTCGGAAGTCGGTGAATCTCTGCAGCGTCTCGAACCGTGGAGAGAAGATGCCCTCATGCAGACCGGCGAGTCACTTCAGGATGTCGCTGACTCGAATCTTGCGCAGCGTATCGTTCGCCGAGATCGGGTTGAGTCGATGTTTCGTCTCTACGCGGAGGGGAAGGTCAGCGAATTGTACACTGCTGCGATCGATGTGATTGACTCTGAGGTCACTGATAGGGATGACAGCGACGGCGTTGAACAGTCTCTGATGGAATGCCTGCTCCACGCACTTGAGAGGCAAACGGCTGCCGAGCTCCATGAAATTGATCCACAAGACGAAGACCAGAGAGAACGAGTCGTCCAGTCGGCTTTCGAGAGGTTGCGATCGCTGAGCCGATGGAATCATCTCTCGCATTGGCAGACGGTGCACGAACTGCTGCGGTCGTTTGATTACTCAGAGACACGTGAGTAGGAACAAATCAGAGCGAAATGGGAAATGACTTGCCAATTGTCCAAGAGATCGGGAACACTACAGTTCACGAGAGAACTCGATCGCAACAAGCAGAGCGACTCCAGGATCGCTTCTGTTGGATTTCAGCGAACTTTCTGGGCTGCAACAAGTCTTGAATTCTTCTGAGTGAGTCGAGATTCCCAACATGTCTCAATGGTTCTACCAGAATGAGGGAGCCGAATCCGGGCCCTTTTCTGTTGAAGAATTGCATTTCCTTGTTGGCCGAGGAAAGTTGAGGAGAGACTCTTTGGTTCGCCGTTCGAATGAGAGTCAATGGCAGTCGGCCAAAGTTGTTCCCGGTCTGTTCAATAAACAGCAGACGAGTCGAGAGCGCAGCCCTTCACCAATGTCTTCGCCTCCAGTTGGTCAAGAGAGTGCCATCGTCCCATTGGATTCATCGACTGAAGCTCAGGCAACCGAGTCAACTCTTCAGCCCGCTCCAGATCCTCAGCCGGTGCAGACTCTTCCGCTGCCGCCACTGAGAGATGATCAACAGACCAAGGAACGTCGCAAACGCGTGCTCCTCGGTATGTTCATCGGCAGTGGAGTCGTTTTACTGATTCTTCTCCTGCTCCTCTTATTCTTGACGGTCGGACAATTTGGACAGGGCGAAGTGGCCGATGCCGGCAGCGGTGGGTCGCCCGGCTCCGGCGGACTCGGAGCGGGACAGGAAAATCTCACCGCGGACGCCGGACCCGAATCAACAGAGATCGGCGATTCCAACTCTCCGGCTCCCGTCGACAATCCAGGAGATCAGGAAACGTCGCGTGCAGAAGTACCTCCGGTGGACAAACAGGCCGGCAACCTCTTCGAACTCGCCGCACTGAACGAGCCGGCGGCTGAAGTGCCCGCAGCATCATCAAACAATGTCGGTGGCGGAGTTCTGGGTGGCGGGGGAGGTGGCGGGTCTGGTGGAGCAAGCGAGTTCTTCGGGGTGAAGGTGCGAGGGAAAATCGCCCTCGTCTGTGATACCTCGGGGAGCATGTCCAGCGATTTTCCGGTGTTGGTCCGGGAACTCCGGGAAAAATTCCCTAAAAATACGCCCTTGATCTTGGTCGAAGGATGTATCTTTGCTCCCCCGAATCCCAATGCACCACCTCCGCAGAGGCTGATCGATCTCCGGCAGCAGTTGCCCTATATGGGAACGGAGTTCGCTGACGATCCGCACGTCTATCGAGCATTAAGCACAACAGACGCGATTCTCTTTGCGGTAGAAAAGTTGAAACGGAATACCGTGATGTTCAATAACGATCTTCAGGACGGAGGTTCCGAAAAGGCAATTGCAGCGTTCGAGCAATTGCGAAAAAAACGACGGTTCACGCTCTCTGGGCGGAGCCTGAATTGTGAAGCGCCCGATTGCCTGCTGAAGTTCATCAAGTCCTCAGAGGGAGACTTCAAGTTGGACCCCATCTCCAGATCCCCCTCACCTGCACAACTGTGGTCTCGTTGAAGTATCACGCAATTCTTCTCGCCGGGACACCAGCAAACTGCAAATTCGAGACGACTTCCCGTTCTGACAGAGTCAGGTGATGGGCCATCGTTCGGACTATTTTCCAGCGGTGCCCTTTTGATCTGCACTTTCTGACAAACGTTCGTAACTGATCTCCACAAAAAAGGCTCTCCGATCACAATGCGGTTGCAAGACACGCGGGCGATCGGAGAGCCAAGGAATGGCAAAGTCGAAATGTCGTTGGGAATCTCCCGAACAAT
>JAJDEJ010000320.1 GCA_029259815.1 Planctomycetaceae bacterium
CCTACTCTCTCAGTTTGCCACCACAGTGTTCACATGATGTCGCATCGATGGAGACCTCTTCGCCACAATGGAAGCAGTACGGTAAAGTGTCATCGTCCTGGTCACTATGGAAATCGCAAATGCGACGGTCAAATTCCTGACAAATCGTAGTTGCCTTAGGCACGTCCGAGGATCGGACACAAATGCGTGGCCATGGGTTGGGCAAGAGATAGGGCATCTTCCCAAAGACTTCAAAGACGCCATCATTCACGCAGCGGGACTGAATCCCAACGTTGTGAAGAAGTTGACGGACAATCAGCTGCTGTGCAGCATTTCTCACGGAGTAGACCTCGACGAGAAGTTCTTCCACGGACATCGATTCAACTCCTTCGCTGCGAGAGACGCCCAAAGCCTATGCGATGATCTTCTCCGCCACATTCCCCGCGACGTCGGTTAAGCGGAAGTTGCGGCCTTGGAATTTGAATGTGAGGTTCTCGTGGTTCAGGCCAAGCAGGTGGAGAATGGTGGCGTGGAAGTCGTTGACGTGCATGGGGTCTTCGGCGACGTTGAAGCCGATGTCGTCGGACTTGCCGTAGGTCATGCCCCCTTTCACGCCGCCGCCGGCCATCCACAGGCTGTAGGCGTCCTTGTGATGGTCGCGTCCGACCGTCTTGGTTTTGCCGTCGTTGTTTTTGCCCTGCACCATTGGCGTGCGACCAAACTCCGCTCCCCAAACGATGAGCGTTTCGTCGAGGAGACCGCGAGCTTTCAGGTCTTTGATGAGAGCAGCGATTGGCCGGTCGACATCTTTGCACTTCTTGGGAATGTTTTTGAACACACTGCCGTGGTGATCCCAGCCCGAGTCGTAGAGCTGGACGAAGCGGACACCGCGTTCGACCAGTCTGCGGGCGAGGAGGCAGTTATTCGCGAAGCTGGCTTTGCCCGGTTCGGTGCCGTAGAGCTCATGGACATGGGCTGGTTCGCCCCCAATGTCCATCAGTTCGGGTACTGATGACTGCATGCGGTAGGCCAACTCGTACTGGTTGATACGGGTCGCGATCTCAGGGTCGCCGACGTCAGCAAGACGGGTTCGGTTGAGGTCGTTGACCGAGTCAATGATGCGTCGACGGCGAGCTTCGTCGATGCCTTCGGGGTTCGAGAGGAACAGCACCGGATCTCCCTCGGAGCGAAACTCAACGCCTTGGTGTCGACTCGGCAGGAACCCGCTCCCCCACAGGCTGTTGCCTCCCCCGGCGATCGCCCCCGTGATCAGTACCACGAAGCTCGGCAGGTTCTTGTTCTCGCTGCCCAACCCATAACTCACCCACGCGCCCAGCGACGGTCGCCCAAACTGACCAAAACCGGTCTGAAAGAACAACTGAGCCGGTCCATGATTAAAGTGGTCCGTGTTCAGACTCTTGATGACGCACAACTCATCCGCCATCTGGCCGAGATGCGGCAGCGTCTCCGAGAGTTCGAGGCCACTCTCGCCATGACGATGAAACTTGAACTGCGTTCCCAGCAGGTTGGGCTTCTCCCGGATGAAGGCGAGCCGTAGCCCCTCCCAGAGGTCATCCGGCATCGGTTGGCCATCGAGCCGCACTAGCTCGGGCTTGTAGTCGAACAGATCCAGATGCGACGGTGCCCCCACCATATGCAGAAAAATGACGTTCTTCGCGCGCGGTGCAACATCCGTCAAAGTCTGAGAGACAGCTGCCTGAGTCTGATGTTCCTCCGCCAACATCGACGCCAGAGCGATCGACCCGATGCCGGTCCCTGCACGTGAAAACATCTCGCGGCGGGAGAGATGAGTCACGGCGTCGGTCAGTGGAAACGAGGACAAGTGTGAGCCGATGTCTGAATGTGGGCGTATATCCCTTCGCATGAAAGGTCATACTCCTGAAATGTGGACACCCCATCATACCGCAGACCGGCGACACACGCGATCATATCTTGTGCATGGACGCCTCGAGAGGAGGGACTTCGGCTGTTCTGACAGGCACAGCGGTTTCTGGTCGGTTGTGTGGGGAAGGACAATGACAGGACACGCGGATGAGGCGGATTCACGCAAATCACAAATGGATCAACGTCGTGTGAAGCATCTTGTGTCATTCACGTCATCTCAGACAAATCAGTGCAGATTCGCCCCATCCGCGTTCCCCCCTCTGTCTGAAAGCGAGCAATCAGCGTTCGACGCCCACGATCAGCGCGGCGTAATGACTGGGCCAACTGCGTTCGATGAGCAGGGCATGTCGCATTGATTTGCCTTCGCTCGGTTCGCGGACAAAGTTCAAGTCAAGTTCAGGATCTGGCGTCGTGAGGTTGACGATCGGGGGGATGACACCCCTTCGTAGCACCTCCAGCAAGGCTGCCATCTCTACGCTGGAGGAGGCGTTGGCCATGAAGCCGGTCGCGGACTTGATTGTGGTCGCGGGGATGGTGCGTGCCCGGTCGCCCAGCCCTGCGTGGAGACCCTGGACTTCGACGCGGTCGCCGGTCAGCGTGGCATCTCCGTGCAGATGGATGAGATCAATGTCCTGTGATGTCAGATTGGCGACCTCCAGCGCGCGACGGATGCTGGACGCCAGCGCACGCGTACATCCGTTGGGATCGTCCGAAGGAACTCCAGTCGCTGTTCCAAACCCGAGAACCTCACCGAGGATGTTCGCTCCGCGTGACTGTGCACGCACGAACGGTTCGAGGACAAACATCGCAGCCCCTTCGCCGACGACACTGCCGGTGCGGGTGACGTCGAACGGTCGATGCACCGTGGGCGGCGAGTCAGTTGACGTCGAGAGAGTGCCCGCGTAGTGCTCGTGAGCGATGCAGGTCCAGAGAATCCACGAGTCGAACGCCCCCGCGAGAATGAGGTCTGCTTCGTCATTGCGTAGCGACCACATGGCCTCTCCAATGGCCTGAAAGCCGCCGGTCCCCAGAGCGAGCAGGTTGTGATTGACACCCTGCAGCAAATGCTCATGGGCGATGTGATACAGGCCCGCATTGGCGAGACCTTCGACAATCGTTTGGGGAGGGATGCGACGCATGCCGTCTTCGATGAACAACTCACGATCGATCCGCCCGTCCCTCACACAGGCTTCGAAGGCGTCGTTGAAGTTCGAGTTGCGAAAGCCTTCCTTCCGAACGCCAACGGCGATGCCCGCTCGTGTGGGATCGTAGTCGTCACGCGACAGACCAGCGTCCTCGAAAGCGGCCGCTGAGGCCACCACGCCATAGTCTTCGCCACGCACCAGCAGCCGGAGCAACTTGCGATTGCGAATCTCCTGGCGAGGCTCGAAGTCGGGCACCTCACAGGCAATCGAGACAGGTAGATTTGTCGCATCGAATTTGGTGATCGTGGCCGCCGGGGACACTCCACTCATCCATCGTTCATGAATCTCCGACGCACTCCGGCCCAGAGGCGTGACCAATCCCTGTCCGGTCACGACCACGCGATTCGAATTGTCGAGAGGTCGACTCATGTTGAGGACCCATCAAACTGACGAAACACGATGGACGCATTGTTTCCGCCAAATGCGAAGGAGTTCGAAAGAACCGCGTTGATCGGCATCGGCCGCGCCTCATTCGGCACATAGTCGAGGTCACATTCGGGATCGGGTTGTTCATAGTTCATTGTCGGCGGTGCGACGTTGTCGCGAATCGCGAGCACCGAAAAAACTGCCTCCAATGCACCGGCGGCGTGCACGAGATGACCGGTCATCGACTTGGTCGAACTCACCGCGAACGTCTCAGCGTGGTCTCCAAACGCCCTACGAATGGCAAGCGTCTCGCTGAGGTCGTTCGCTCGTGTCGAGGTGCCGTGAGCGTTGATGTAGTCGATCTCCGTTGGGTCGAGGCCTGCATCACGCACCGCAATCGACATCGCACGGGCCGGATGACTGCCGTCTTTCGAAGTGTCTGTGATGTGCTCGGTTGTCATGCTCGTGCCGAAGCCTGCAAGCTCTGCATAGATGTTGGCCCCGCGACGGCGAGCATGCTCCAACTCTTCCAGCACGAGGACCGCAGCCCCTTCTCCGATGACGAACCCGTTGCGGCCCTTGTCGAACGGACGACTCGCATGTTGCGGATCGTCGTTGTCAGTGGAAAGAGCCCCCAGCAAGGAGAAGCAGACGATGGTCACTTCGTGGACCATGCTAT
>JAJDEJ010000033.1 GCA_029259815.1 Planctomycetaceae bacterium
CACCCATCTTCGGCCTGTTCTTTTACGCCCTGTTCGTCCCCTTCGCGAGCCCGGTCGGAGCATGGATCGGGACGATCGTGGGGACGGTGACAGCCGTACTGATCGCCTTCTCCGGACCGATCTTCGGCCCTGTCCCCGGCACGGATCTCGACCCGATCAGCTTCCAATGGATCGCTCCCGCTGCGGTCGTAGCGAACATCCTGACCGGCTGCATTGCAAGTTTGATCTTCCCAGCCAAGCCAAAACAGAAGCCCGAGACTCCCGCAGCGTGAGCTCGCAGCGTAGACTTTCCCCACTCAATGACACTCCCGCCGCTTTCCTTGAGACTCACCGATGAGACAAAGCAAAACCCTCGCCCGTATTCGCGACAATGACGTCGTCCGCTTGTGTTGCCTCGGGCATTACATCCCCGGGTTCATCAAACACGCGGCCCACTTCGGCTTCGACTGCATCTGGCTCGATCTCGAACATCGACACTGGAATCCCCGCGATGTGCAGGCGATCCTCGCGTTTTCGCATCTGTTCGATATCGACATCATGCTCCGTCCCCCCAACCTGGAGAAGACGCAGCTCTACCGGTATCTCGAAGACGGTGCCGCCGGCCTCATGATCCCGCACGTCAGCACGCCCGAGAAGGCAGAGATGCTGGTCGACGCGGTCAAGTTCCCGCCCATCGGCGACCGGGGTCTCGACGGAGCTGGACTGGATGCGGACTTCTATGTGAATGGAGCAGACGATTATCTGGCGGAAGTCAATCAGCAGACATTCCTTGTTGTGCAGATCGAAACACCCGAAGCGGTCGCCAATGCAGAAGCCATCGCAGCGGTCGAGGGAGTGGACGGCATCTTCATCGGCCCCGGCGACCTCGGCCTGCGACTCAAACATCACAAAGGCGACCTCACCCTCGAAGGGGCCATCGAACAAGTCGCCGCCGCCTGCAAGAAGCACAACAAAGCCTGGGGGATGCCGACCGCCACCCCCGAAATCCTCCAGCAACGCATTGAGCAGGGCGGTCAACTCCTCAACCACGGCGGCGAGTTCGGCGCGATCATGAACATGCTCAAAGAGTGCATTAAGGCGTTTGATTAACCCCCCCCAAGCCCACGGGCTACGCCCCGTGGGTCACGACCGATTGACGAAAAACCCCATGAACGTCTCAGGCAAAACCGCACTCGTCACCGGAGCCGGTCGCGGGATCGGCAAAGGATGCGCCCTCGAACTTGCCCGACACGGAGCCGATCTGATCATCAACGACCGCCCCGGTAGCCCGGATCTGTCGTCAACAGCCGATGAGATTCGCGCCCTCAGTCGCACGTGTCACGCCTTCGAGGGCGACGTCTTCTCTCGCGAGGGATGCGAACGACTGGTCGCTCAAGCTCTCGGCGCAGTTGACCACATTGACATCTTCATCAGCAACCCCGCTTACAGTCGACGTTTCCCTTTCCTTGAGTTTCCAGCCGACGAGTTCGAACGGACTCTGCAAGGCACCCTCGCCAGCGGTTTCCACATGAGCCAGTTGGTCGCAAGACAGATGGTGGAGCGGGGCGAGGGTGGAAAGATCGTCTTCATCTCCAGCGTGCAGGCAGAGATGCCGATCGCTGATTGTTGTGCCTATGGAGCCGCCAAAGCCGGCCTCAACCACTTCATGCGGTCCATCGCCGTCGAACTGGCTGAACACAGAATCAACGTCAACGCCATCGAACCCGGCTGGATCGACACGCCCGGCGAACACGTGACCTTTACCGACGAGGAGTTCAAACGCGAAGGAGAACGTTTGCCCTGGGGACGCGTGGGGCAACCCTCGGAGATCGGCAAGGCCGCGACTTTTCTTTCAAGTGACGCTGCCGAGTACATCACCGGCTCAGTCCTCGCCGTCGATGGGTGTTTCCGCTACAAGGACTGCCGCAGCGAGTTCTCAGAGTAGACATGACATGGAGTGGATGTTGTTGGACGAAGCACCGGTATGCACTCCGTAGGACGGACTTCCAAGTCCGTCCGAAATGACCAAGATTCCAGGGCAGTTTGAGATGACGTCGATCAATGGACGGATTTGGAAATCCGTCCTACGACAAATTGACACCCTCAGAGCGTGATGGCGACTTAGGAGCAACATGCATCTCAAGAGTCACACATTCAACGGCAATCACGATGGACCGCAGTTGCTCATCACGGGCGGAGTGCATGGCGATGAGTTCGAGCCGATCGCGGCCATTCGTCGCTTGATCGAGATGTTCGACAAGACGGAGTCGCAGGCCACAGAGTTGTACGGCTGCGTGACCTTCGTGCCGATCGTCAACGAAGCGGCCTTTCTGCGAGGCCATCGTTGTGCAGATGACAGTCTCGACCTCGCTCGCACGTGTCCCGGTCAGGCCGAAGGGTCAGTCACCGAACAGACGGCCTATGCCCTCAGCCAGCTCATCCAAGGTGCCGACTTCTACATTGATTTGCACACTGGCGGCACCGAATTGTCTGTGCATCCGCTTGCCGGTTACATGTTGCATCAGGATGCCGACGTCCTCGATACACAGCGACGCATGGCGCGCGCCTTCAACCTGCCGATCGTCTGGGGCACAGCCGGCAACCACAATGGCCGTTCACTCTCAGTCGCCCGTGATGCCATCGTGCCTGCCATTTACTGCGAGTACCTCGGTGCAGCGACGTGCAGTCCCGAGGGAGTCGATGCCTATGTCGATGGATGCCTCAACGTGATGGCCGAACTCGGTCTCCTCACTCGTGACCAACCGCCCAGCCTCGTCGAGTACACGACCGAAGACCCGCGTCCATCGTCCGGACACATGCAGGTCTGCCATCCCTCACCGGTTGACGGCTACTTCGAGCCTCTGGTGGATCTCGGTGAGCAAGTCGACAAAGGAGCCTCGATCGGCATCGTCTACGATCTCGACGAAGGCAAACCTCACAACATTCCCTCCGAACACGAAGGCATCCTCATCGTGCAGCGCACGTTCCCCCGCGTCCGCAGCGGCGAATCCGTCGGCGTCGTCCTCGATCTGACGCTCGTCGATTGACGAACGTATTCGAGCTTCGCCCCTTCGGACTTCCTTCGTCATTCTGATTTCGACATTCGGCATTCCAATCATGAGTATCTGGCAATACGCAGACCTGATCACGTCCATCGACCCGGCGAACCGCATCACGCTGGGCGAGGGGAACACACCGCTCGTGAAGTCGCGGCGGATTGGGCCGGAAGCCGGTCTGTCCAACCTGTACTTCAAGCTCGAAGGCACGAACCCGACCGGCTCGTTCAAGGATCGCTTCGCCGCCGCCGGCATCTCGCACATGCTGCAGACCGGAGCGAGTGAGATCATCGCCACGTCCAGCGGCAACACGGGTGCTGCTCTTGCAGCATACGCCGCTGCGGCGGGCATCAAGTGCCGCATCGCCATTGCCGAGACGGCACCTCTGGGCAAGCTGACGCAGATGCTCGCGTACGGGGCCGATATCTTCAAAGTCAAGGGCTTCGGTCTCGATCCCGACGTCGACAAACGCACCTTTCAGGCACTCAAGAAGTTGGCCAACCAACCGGGCCGCGCACTGCAGGTGAGCGCGTACGTCTTCAGTCCCGAAGGCATGTGCGGCGTCGAGACCATCGGCTTTGAACTGGCCGAGCAACTGCCGGAGGTCGAGCACGTGTTCTGCCAATCGGGCAGCGGCGGCATGTCTGTTGCCGCCGCACGTGGCTTCGCCAAGCTGGTCGAGCAGGGCCGTCTCGCACGCAGCCCGGCTGTCCATTGCGTGCAATCCGCCGGCAACGACACGATCGCCACCCCCCTGCGAGCAGGAGCCGACCGCGCCCGCAACGTCACCTGCACCTCAAAGATCAGCGGCCTGCAAGTCGCCAGCGTCGTCGATGGTCACCTGACAATCGAAGCCTGCCGCCCCACCGGCGGCACGGGCCACACCGTCACCGACGAAAACGTCTGGCACACTCAAAAGCGCCTCGCCCGCGAAGAAGGCCTCTTCACCGAACCCGCCGGAGCCGTCGCCCTCACCGGCGCGCTCAAGGCGATCGCCAACGGCGAACTCTCCAAAGACGCCCCCATCGTCTGCATCCTCTCCGGCATCGGCTTCAAAGACACCGCCGCCATCGACCGCATGAACGCAGACGTCGAGTGTCCCACGCTGGACCTCGCCGCACTGGAGAAAGAAGCAGAAGTCTGACGTAAAGATGACATGCCATCATGTCGCCCGGCGAGGATCATTCATCTCCCACATAGGGTCCGAGGAACTTCAGTCCATTGAAGTGAATCATGTGGCCAGGATTCTCAGCGATCCAGACTTCTGTCTCCCAAGCGATATCAGCTGCATAACGACGGAATTCGTCTCGGGTCAGGAACGCAGTCACATAAACGCGACTGATCTCGCAGTTCGATAGCATTGATTCCAACTCAGCGTGACGTTTCTCGCTGACCGGACCATGCGAAGTGACCGCTTCGATTAAAAACAGCCAATCTGCATCCTTTTCATGGAGAACGACGTCTGGCAACTTGTCGTGGAGACCAATGGGTACACCCAATGATTCCAAAATCTCCGCCTCGTACACGACGTGTTTCGCCGCCGTATCCCCGACGTACAGGACAGTTGCTCCGGGTGCGAAACGTGCCCCCATTTTCTCAATGACTGCCACTTGCAACTCGTTATGTTCGCCTGGTGAAAGGCGAAGTTCACGACCGTCAGGCAACATCAAGGGGACTTCAGCCACTCGTCGCGAACGAAGGTAGGCTTCGCGGAGAGATCCAAGCTGGGCGAGGAAGTGGTCTCTGACACTCGCAAAATCTGAGGTTCCATATGCAATGACGACGGAAATGGCCGCATCAGATAGTCCGTAGCAGGTCAGACCGCTATTCGTCGGACGGGTGAGGTCATCTGGATTTCGATCGACGATACGAGCCTGCTCGAGTTGATGGAGAGTTTGGCGACGAATCGTTTCCCGAGAGTTCGGTTTGTAGTCTTTTCCATACTCGATGCGCATGAATTCCATGATGTCGACGGTGCGAAGAAGGGGCTGTGTTGCATCTTTCCAGCCGTCTTTCTTGCCGAGTCCTGCAAGAGCAAGTAGCGTGAGCCCTGAGCGTTCATTCTGTTGGGCTTTTGGCAACCCAAGTTCTCGGAGGCATTCAATGGCTTCTTCGACTCGCGTCATTCGATGAACTCTTCCAGATACTTGCGGGCACTTCCCTCAACTCCCAGTTGATCCATGACGATCGTTTCAGGACAGTCGCCGGGGTCCGAGTCGATTTGTTGACCAATCTTGCGAAGGGTATTGAGACTCGGAAACTTCATAGTCCGCACTTCGGTGGCGTTCACCTGCGTGTTCCCACTAAAGCTGCGGAAGTACCGATCCATGAGTGCAGAGTTGAACAAGGCGGTGATGCCAATGGCTTCCTCCAACGTCAGCGGGCGGTCGTTGTGAACGATGTAATTGACATGGTTTTCGATCGCGAGCGTCTGTGTGTCGAACTCGTCAGCACAGAGAACGCCAGCCGAAAGCCTCCGTCGTTCTTCTTTTGCCGAGAACCTTTTGACAATGACATAATTTTGCTTCGGGACAAGATGCTTCTGTGAGTTCTCGCAGTCCAGGAAAGAAGACGGCCACTTTTTTTTCTCACGAGGCCAAGCCACGCAACCGTTCCTGACGTGATGTGATGTCAGTAGGGGAACTGTGCGTTCATTCGACGAATCTGCATGAAAGTCACGAGTCCGAAACATCACAACCGGGCCTGTTGAGATTCGCAGACCCGTATCAGCGAACCGCCCCGGCCAGTTTTCGGAAAGCTCTATGATCTGGGCATCCTCGGGTCGATCTGGAATGCAGAGCAGGCTGTCTCCACACGAGTTGTCAATGACACGACTCGGAGGCAATTCGTCTCGATCAACTTCTTCGAAGTCACGTCCGAAACTCCGCGAAACGACAATTGACACACTTTGCGGCCCACTCTGCTCGCGTTTTCGAAAATGCGTGATGATGTTTTCCTGGAGAACATTCGCTTCGCGGAACGTCTCCTTCCGTGAGCCGAAGATGTGAACTTGAAGCAAGTCTGTTCGTTCCAGAAGCCACGTCCGAAAGTCTCGAAAGTATCTACCATTGCAAAAACTGCGAGGGGTGATTGCGACGAGTTCACCTCCGGGACGCAATCGCTCGACCGCCAAAGCCATGAACAGGCTGTAGATGTTGGGTTGTGAGGGGCCGATCCGTTTCGCGAGGCGAGCATGATCGGAATCGGCTCTCAATTTGAAGTACGGGGGATTCATGATCGCAAGATCGAATGGCTCACTCGACTCAGAGAACAGCGGTCCCGAGTTGCGTATCACGTCTGTAATGAAATCCCAAATACGAATCTCACTGGCGAACGAGCGATCAGCATCCGTTGCGTTGGTCTTACAGGTTGAAAGCGTTTTTTCGAGGAGTGCGACGGCTGACGCGTCTGTTTCGTAAGCAACCGCATTAACGGCTGAAACTCGATCTGTGCTGAAGAGCCGATCACAGACTGCCGCAGTCAACGTACCGACTCCCGCTCCGGCGTCCAGTAGCCGACATTCACGGGGAATCTGTTGGAACAGACTCGCCATGAATTGTGCAACAGCGGGTGGCGTGAAGAATTGTCCTCGCGCCTTGCGATCCGACTCCTCTGTGTGCGCGACGTGTTGTGTTGCCACTTGGTCGGCAAGCAACAGTGCGTCGTAATCCGACCCTCGATGTGGTTGGCTTGTAGGGACAGAGGCCGTTGTTGTGGGAGCCATGCTGCGAGGACTGTAGAAGGGCACGAAGATGCAAATGTATAGTAGATAATGCTGGGCTGAAAATGAAGTCTAAACGAATGCTATTGAGGACGCAGTGCGAGTGCCGGTCCACAACGCGGATTCTTTACTGTCAGCATCATCGGTCAGCACAGTCGCGCCCTACGTCACTGGAAGACGAAGCGAACGGTCATCCTTGGGTGGCATGTTCTCACGCCGTCAGGCGAGTGAGCATGTTCTGTGGGAGCATCCGAGCATGGCGACCCGGCTAGCGCCGTGACACCATGCCACCCGAAGTCCCCTGTCATCGGGTGCCACTGTCGTCCCGACAGTGCGAGCGCGGGAATGACGTTGGTTCTGAGTTGCACCTTCCCATCTCAAACAACGCCGACACTCACTCAACACGGCTGACACAGCTGTGGCACACGAGCCATTATCCAACCGGGGCACCCAGCCCGATTTTTCGCGTCGCATGCACGCTTTGCACTACTTCACCTGTCAATCAGTGCGGAGAGCAGTTGAGTGATTTCGTCTCTTGACCGAAGTTATGGCGCAACCACAGACGGAACTGCAGTAATCGGCGATCGAGCGTAAAATGGGTGTCAGAATTGACATGCGTCGGGTAGTATGCTTACGATCATTAAGCAGGAGACAGCATGACCGACACGCTTCCTGGGGCCACATACGAAAAGAAGAAGTCGCGGCGTGACTATTCTGTGGTTGATGCGATTGATCCCCACGATGGCGGCCTTTGGGACGTGCTGGTCTCTCCAGGATTTCTTGAGTGGGTTAAGAAGCGTGGCATGGGACGGACCAAAGAACTGGCATATTCTGCCAGATGGGTGCTATTGAACCCAGCTGGATTGTATCGTGGAGTGCGTGATACTGATCATGACGTTGACGATGAGGGGTGGCTGTGCTACTCAGCCATCCCTCCAGACGCCTACGACTACAAAACTGGAGAACGCCGAGACCCGTGGTCCAATCAGACCATGATGGTATGTGTCACAGATGAGCGTGTGTTGTACGACTGGTGGTGGGTGCCCTCAGATCCCGAGAGCCCCAATCTACCAATCAATCATCAGTTACGTTTTCGAGAAAAGATCTTCTGATGATCCGCGAAGTGAATCGAAACGACGATTTTGCAACAAGTCTCTTGGAAGGTGTTAGTGAGCCGGAAACGGTCCCACAGGCCTTTTACAACAAGGATGGCGATTGCATTGAGTTTTTGATCTCAAATGAAAGCTATTACGCCGAGCGAGTTGACGATCTCTTGACGGTATACCACAGCCAAGAGTCAGACGACATTGTTGGTTCACTGGTCAAAGGCGTCAGTACGTTCGTTCGACATGTTCTTCAGGCCTCGCCGGGGTTCGCGATTGAGATTCAAGATGGGGAAATGTGCTTGACACATCTGTTCACGGCAGGAATGTGGCAGTCAGGTGATGATGTTCGGGTGCAGGCATACAAGCGATTAAGGGATTCTGCAGGTGAACACCACGTCTCGGTTCATGGGTTGCCTGAATTTGTGTAGGCTCTGATTCGGTCGTTGCCTTGCTATTCTCTTCACCCATGAACTTCACCGGATGCGATGCGTGTCGGGTGGACAGTGGCCGCGGCGATTTCTTGTCTGGCACAGGGCGATGGCTTAGAGTATCCACTTGATACTTCTACCCTCGATTCTGAGCCCGTCCATGCCCACTTCATCCCGACGTGACTTCCTCAAGAACTCCGCCCTCGCCACTGCCGGAGCGGCTGTGATGCCGGCGTTTGCTTGGTCGCAGCCTTCGTATGCGAATGCGTCGCCGAATGAGCGGTCGGGGGTGGGGCAGATTGGGCTCGGAGGCATGGGGACGTGGGATGCGCGGGATCATCAGGCGTTTGGGGATGTGCTGATTTGTTGTGATGTGGATGGCAGTCAT
>JAJDEJ010000321.1 GCA_029259815.1 Planctomycetaceae bacterium
AACGGGATCCTCCACGAGTTTACCGGAAACACCCGAAACCGACGCTTCATGTACAGGGATTTCATCGGCGTGTTTCACACCCCCTCGGAAGATCCAGCCAACTGAATACAAACCAGCAATCTCCATGCAGCGCAAATAACAACAGTAACCGCTGATCACAGGAGAACGTCAGAAAATGAGCATGCCCCGGCTCATTGGACGACTTACGCTGCTTCCGATGTGTTGTCATCACGACCCCCGAAGTGATCCCACAATGTGTCACCCCATCGTAGCGTGCCACTGCCGTCCAGGCAGTGCGATCGCGCGATCAACCTCGAACAACCATTCCCCGTCCCAACCTCAATCCACGTCCACCCTTCAACGACAAGGGTGACGTAGCAGTGGTGGAGTTGCGTCAACCAATTTTGGCCCAAATGCTTAGGGAAGGCCAAGGTAGGCAAGACGATACATCATCGCCTGCTTGCTTACGCCATATCGGTTAGCAAGTCGTTCCAGTTCTGGATCATTCTCGTCATTCATGTCCAACCACTGTCCCTCAACGTCTTCTTCGAGGAGACTCTTTGGCATGAGCAATTCGGCGGCAAATAGATTCGCCTCGATCTCTTCCAGATCGGTGCCTTCACTGGACATCGAATTTCGATACTTGAGCCGTTCGTCAAAGTACACGCTACGGGAAGCGTGGAGAAATGAATGCCCAAGTTCGTGCGCGATTGTAAATCTCTGACGGTTCAGAGGGTGATCCTCGTTGTATCCGATGATTCGTGCATTGTCCCTCATGTCAAGAAACCCGGAGACGGTTTCATCATTGGGTGGAACGGCCACCACCTCGAATCCCTCTGCTTCGGCTATGCGTCGAACATCCACATCAGCCTGTATCGCGTCATGTTTCGCAAGCAAACGTGATGCAATTTTCCGAATCTCAGCACGACGAACGCGCATGGATCAAACCCCTGTGTTTACGAGATCCCGACCGTGATTGACATATCGAAGTTGAGCTTCGGAAAGATCGTGCTGCAACGGAGTTGCAGAGTTTGCAACCGTCTTTTTCGGTAACAACTCGGAAGCAGACACTTCGAGGGCTGACGCAATCAAGACCAACGTATGGGCGAACACCTTCTGTCGACCATGTTCAATGTTTGCAATCGATGCCCGTGTCATCGAAATCGCTTTTGCTAGATCATCTTGGCTTAGGCGGCCCTGTCGGATCTCACGAATCCTTTGACCGATCTCAACGTAGACAGGGTCCGGTCGCTCTGATCTTTTTGTCGCCATAGTTGCACTCTAGTCGCATAGACACAGTGGAACAAGCAGTTTCCACCAAAAACGCTATTGCTGGAAACTTCCCATTGACATGTTTCCGCAGATGGCGCAAAATCCTCGCATCGTCGTTATTACCCCTACGATCGAACATTCGAAAGTAGGAAAAACGCGAGGTGCTGGCCGATGCCCGCACTCTCGCGCCAAGCCAAGAGTGGCCTGTTGACACTTCCATTCTTGGCCTGGCACATGCGGCGTGTCAAGTACCAGCACCCGATTCGTGGTGCGTCACATCAGACAGAATGGAAAAAGCATGACTTCTCTAAGCGCGCAATGTGTGGGAGCCGATCCCAAGTGGGCAGCCGTCATCGGTGATCAGTATGTACCACTGGCCCGACAGGTTCTCACCGACAAACAGATTCTGCATCAAGCCGGAGCTCCGGTTGGAGCAATCCTCGTTCGCGACCACGCCGGTCCGAATGATGTTGCGATCGCTTCCGGAAACTCGGTTGATTTGACGGAAGGAAATGTCTTTCACATCGTGATGTCCTGTGGAGACACCTTGATGTCCCACTGCAGTGATCCCCCAAAGTTCGCTTTCTTTATGGATGAACATTGGGAAGTGACGACTAACCCGAGTCAGACGCCCGAAACACTTCGTGGACTATTCGGTTTGCCTGATGACGTTGATCTCGTTCGGGACTACGAGTCCCCGCATGACGAAATCATTACCGCCTCAGACCACCTCGACCACAAAGACGGCCCAGTCTTTCGGTCTTGTCGCAAGCAAGTGACGGTTGTGGTCAACAATCGGGAAGTCCGTCTCTCGCAACGACGGATCACCGGAGGCGAAGTGAAGCGACAGGCAATTGAGCAAGGCGTGCCAATCGACCTCGGCTGCATCCTCTACATGGTCGATGCATCGGGGGGATTGAGTGCTGCTATTCGCGACGATGAGGACGTTGTCGTGAGTGACTGCACTGAGTTCAGGTGCGTGGCTCCTGACGACAACTCTTAGGTTCTTCTTCAATCATCTTAGGAAGCACAATGAAAGACGAAGTTCTGACTGCCATAGACGAGATCCGAAAGACTTTTTCCGGGCACGAGGTCAGAGTCGATCCCGATTCCGACGGCGGCGCTTTTGTAACTGTCGACTCGATTTTGCTCGGCGAGAAGTACTCGCCGAGCAAGTCGGGTATCGGTTTTCACATCACATTTCAATACCCACACGCAGATGTGTACCCGCACTTCATCTTAGCCAATCTTGTACGGACCGATGGCAAACAGCTCAGTGCGGGTTTCAAATCCGGGAGAGAGTGGAAGCCCGGAGATACTGGTCACAGTGCAACAATGATCTCTCGACGATCTCCTCGCCTCAACCCAGAGATTGACACTGCAACAACCAAACTTCAGAAAGTGATTCAATGGGTCACAGATCAATGAACGAGTATTCGATCCGGATTGCGGAACCCCACTTTGAGAAATTGATGTCACATCTGTTTCCTGGCGACAGGGACGAGCATGGGGCCGTTCTCTCGGTGGGCGTTTCAACCTCGGGCTCTTCCAGTCGCCTACTCGTCCGAGACATCTATCTC
>JAJDEJ010000322.1 GCA_029259815.1 Planctomycetaceae bacterium
AGAATGGAGAATGGAGAATGGAGAATGGTGAATGGTGAATGGTGAATGGAGAATGGAGAATGGAGAATGGTGAATTGTGAATTGTGAATTGTGAATTGTGAATTGTGAATTGTGAATTGTGAATTGTGAATTGTGAAGAGGGAACAAATTTCAGTGGAGTGGGAGCAACCACGGTTGGGGATTACGAATCAGAGCGACGATTTGCGAGAGAATCTCGTCGTAGGTCTCATACATCGGTCGGACAATTTCAGGATCTCCATACCTACACTCCACCGCGAACTGAAGCCACACTTGAGTTTCTGCCGCTTCGCCTTCAGCAATGTTGAGCGTGCTGACAAAGTGCTTCTCAAACCTCCGTCTTCGCTAAGCCTCTGCCAGATTTGCACAGACACTGCGAGACGATCGCCTCCCTTGATCTGTCAGTGAATAGGTCTCTTCTTTTGGAAATGATTGACTCAATCGAAACACCTCTCCCGCGACAGCAAATGCGGCTTGATAAACTGGTAGATCCGTATGCACTCGATAGGCCATCTTCTCAATTCCCTCTTCTCAATTCTCAATGTGTATGTCCCGCATGCGGATCGACTCCGCCGCCGGCTTTGTTCTTAAGGGCCATTTGCATTTGGTGGGCACCGCGCGTGGCGATGATATCACCGGGAAACAGCGAACCATCGTTGGCGACGACCGCAGAGTATTGGTCGTGATACTTCACATGCACAGGGACACGGTCGAAGTGGTCACCATTCTGCTGAAACACGTAGTACTCGGCACCTTCGCGCGACACTGCGTCAATGGGGAGCACGATTTGATTGGGCCATTCTTCGACCGGAACACGGAGTTGGAGACGTTGCCCTGGCAGATACTTCCACTCAACATATCGATTTCCCTCGGCACGTCTGTCCTTCGTCACCTCATTGGGAAGTCGGACGTAGAAGTGGAGTGTCCGCGATTCGGTGTCGACCTGATTCGCCAAATAGGCGATCTCGAGTCCTTCCAAAATTCGCGATCCTGCTCCGGGTTGATCGAAGATGGCATCGACCGTCCAGCCACTCTCGGAGGCCCTGCGAAGTTGGCCGATATCCTGCTCGAAGGCCTTTCCCTCAATGAACAACGCGTCGTAGTCCTTCAAGATGCACAGCGTCTCGCCGGCGTTGACGGACTGCCCCTTATGCACGTCGAGATTCTGGAGAATGAGCGGGCCGGTATGGGTCGGACGTCGAACATGTCCGCCTCCAGCGTCCTGGGTGAATGCGACAGGCTGAAGATTGTCGCCCGTGAGTTTCAGCTCGTCCCCGTCGTGACTGTCGATGGAGGGGGCGAAGATCTGCAACTCACTCAAGAGCCGGCGGTCTTTCGAGATTAGATCCACCTGTTTCTCAGAGAGCCCATGCAATCTGAGTGCTTCACGTTGTGCTTGCAGAACGGCAGCCAACTTATCCTTGGAGTATTGGCGATCGAGCAGCACCTTGCCCGCGACTGCGCCACTCTCTGTCAAACTCGTCAGACGCTTGATTTCACGTTGCTCGACGTCCAACTCGCCCAGCGTCCGAAGAAAATCCGTTTGTGCCTGCACCAGGTCCTCGTGGGTGAGTCGGATCTGAAACAGGAGCGTGCCCGGTTCAACCGCTTCACCCTGGACCGCATGCACGTGAGTAATGACGCCGGTCATCGGTGTTGCCACCTGCACGCGCGTGCGACCCGGACGCTCAACGACGACAGCCGGGACGGTGATCGATTTTCGATAAGTCTCCAGCACCACGGGCCGGATCATTTCTGGAGAGAGACCAATGTTCCGCCGTCCTTGAGCAGACAACTCAAGTGATGTCGCGTCGTCGTGTCCTGCGTGCGACCCGTGATCGTGGCCGGCGTGAGGATCGGCTTCCTCGTCGTGCGGGTGTCCGCCAGCGGATTCACTTGAGCGAAAGTCAGCAATCGTCTGCTCGACGAAGGCTCGGGTCTTCGGAATCCATTGGCTCCGAGTCATCCAGCCGATGCCGGCGACCAGAATGATGGCGATCAACCAAATCCATTTTGCGGCGATGTGGGGAATACGAGCTTTCATCGTGACAAATCCAACGAGAATGTTTGACCCAAAGACGGTACGCATCCGATCGCGTGTTGAGGTGATTGCGCAGCGTTCAACGATCGAGAAATCGCGGGGATCGGGCCTAAGTCAGAGACCGCGTCGAGTTCGACGACACGAAATCACATCGCCCTGATGCGGACGTGAAGATGCCAGTCGTCATCAGACGAGGGACTTCGGGAAGCGTGCTTTCAGAGGAGCCGCACTTGAGTGTTGGCGCGCAGACACCCTGAACATCTCAGACAACCAGGGGAGCATTCGGGTCCAAACCGTTGACCATGCGAACCATTCAACGAAGTCTGGGAATCGACATCACCGATCACGGGCAATGACATCGCCAACGTGAGGGCAAGAGTGACATCCTGTCCATGCTGGTTTGAAACAAAGCTACAATCGGGCGTGTCACACGGCTCATCGCCCTTTTGGTGGTCACCGTGGTGCTGATGACCTTGATAATCAGCTTCCGAACCGTGACTGGCGAGTTGATCATCGTGCCCATGATGATGGGGGCACTGCACAGCTGCGACTTCGATCGCATGCGGCTGCTCATGACAGGCATGAGAATGATGCGCACAGCAGCCCAACAACGCGTGCAGCGCCACTGCGCTCGTCGTCAAGATGGTGAGGATGCTGTGAAACATGGGAATGCCAAGGGATTGGATTGTGCGAGTTTGGTGGATTCGGTCCAAGCTCACGTTTCTTTTATATCGGCTTGAATCGAAATGGCCTACAGAAGTTATGGAACAATACAAGGACGGCAAATCACGTGCCAGTCACTGGGCACTCCGTCCTTCGCTGCCTTCAAACTCGCACTCTGATGCAAAAACCAAGGATTTCAGCAGTCGATTCACCACTCGCTCCTGTGATCGAATTGATGAAACTGTGATCGGTTCGACTTCATGGCACGAGTCCCTGAGCTATTCCCGAAGATCACAGCCTGCGGTGTTGGTGATGCCCAGACCCCCGATGCCTGCGTGATTACGTGAGTCAGTACCTCAGCGTAATGCGATGCCGTCGCTACAAATCCCGCTGACGACTCTCTTGCATTTGTTTCTTGAGGCGATCTCGACGTTTCTGATCCCACGGCTCAAGTCGATTGCTGATGACCTCAAGTTTTTGATGGTGTTGTCGGCTCTTCTTCTGATTGCCCATGCGCGCATACAATTGCGTGGCGATACGACGAAGTTCCCTTTGTGTCGGGTCAAGCTGCAATCCACGTTCGGCTGCCTCCACAGCAGCCGGCAGGTCACCGGACCCTGCCAGCATGACCACGTACGGCGCAAACATCGTGGCGTCCCATTCGTTGAGTTCCAGGTAGGCTTCGTAGCTGTGGATTCCCTTGCGTAACGCACCGGTTCGAGATGCCATCAAGCCAAGGTTCTTGAGGCTCACTTCGTCGTGTGGATCGGCCTGCAGAGCCGCTTCAAACGATCTCATGGCTTTCCCATATTCGTGCGTGTAGCCGTACAGGAATCCCAGCTGACGCGACACCACCGCGTCCTTTGCGTCGTGAGCTAACACAGCCTCCAGGGCCACGATGGCTTCGCCCATGAGTCGTTGATCCAGATCGTCGACAGCTTGTTCACACAATGCGAGCGCCCGGGCACGCCGCACCTCCCACTCCGGAAGGCGCTGCTCGCTGTCGTCGAAGATCGACCAGACCTCGCCCCGGTTTGGTGGGTCCACCACATCCGGAGCATTAAGAGGGTCCCGCAAAACGCGGTGATCCGACTGCGATGCATGGGGGATGTCGCTCGATCCGGCTGTCGGCATATGACAGTGGATGCACGAATTGAGTGCGGGCGGCAGTTCACGTTCTTCGACGGGGAGCGAGCATCCCTGATCGGAATGACAACTGTTGCAGCGCTCTGTGTAAAACGCAGCGCGCTCGTCGGGAGCTGGAGACGAATGCGGATCGTGACAGGAGGTACAGCGCATCCGCCCCTCGGAACCGCGAAAGCAAGCACTCGCGTGCATCTGCTCCACCTGACTCGTAAACGGTGTGGTTCCATCCGCTTCAAACGGCGCTGACGAAACAAATATCGTCCAAATGTCCTCCGTCGCCATCCCCGGTCGAAAATCGTGAATGGACTTGCCTTTCCGCAGAATGCGACGTCTTCCCTCCATGTGGCATTGGTAGCACACACTCTCCGCGAGGTGTCCGTCGAGACGAGCGGGATTGACGATGAGCATGTCCTCGGCGGTCTCATCTTTGGTCTCATGGGGGGCGTCCCAGTCATCGGATTCCATTTTGTCGACGTGACGCTTGCCCGGTCCGTGACAGCGTTCGCAGCCAATTCCCAATTCCAGAAACGGCGGCTCCTCGAAGAGGTTCGAAGTCCCGTCACCGATGGGTGCAACACGGCCCGAATGACACTGGACGCAGCCGTCGCTCACACGACGATTGAAGCGTTGACGCGGATTCTCTTCGTACCCCGGCGAGAGTGCCCATTTCTGTTTGTCAACATACCAGGTGATTGGAGACTCGAACATGATCCCGCCGCGGTCAATCAGATACGTTCTGGCGTTTCTTCCCGAACCGACGGCAAAGTGAACGTCTTCCGATTGCTCGTAAACCAGCTTGTCGTCGGCATCGGTCATGAACTCTGTGTGAATCATACGGTCGCCGGATCGTTCGACGCGGTAACGGCACCCCTGAGTCTCGAATTCGGTGGAATCGTCCTCAATGACTTCGATCGGAGAAGCGTCAGCAACCGATGCCAGCGTGTTTGCCATCGGATGCTCCGAGTACGTTTCCGCGATATCGGAGTGACATTCGCCGCAAGTCTGGCTGCCGACAAACTCATTCGATTGCCAACGATCTTCTGGCTCTGCTGTGGCCAACTCTCGTGGTTGGACAATCCGCTCAGTCGGCGGGGGCGCCGGTTCAGTGCGGAAGGCCAGCATGTAGACCGCCGCACCAGCCAACAACAAGACAATTGTCGCGCTGACTACGGATTGACGTACCGAGCGTTGTCTATCTGGCTCACGTATGGATTGCCGTGCCGAGCGATCAGACTTGCGTTGATCAGACATCAAGGGCACTCGATCGCATGTGTGGTGTAACGGACTTCACTTCAAAAACAACATTTGAACCCGAGGGGTCGCCTCATTCATGTCGCGATCGCATTGACCTGCGGCGTGTTTTGTCATGACCGGTCGACTTTCTGATCCCGGTCTGGCTAACGTCCGCCTGTTCTCATCGCCTCTTCAGCCGGTCGGATGTGCTGTGCAGGACGTGGATCGTCGGGGCGGATGCTTTGAGCCTCGCGAAGCTGAAGAATCCCGTCTTGATATTGTTCGTCTTCAATCAGCATGAGTCCCATGTTGAATCTCGTTTCAAATGAGCTCGGACTCAAAGTGACTGCCTGCTTTCCTATCTGGATCGCTCTTTCAAGCTGCCCCGTTTGGGCGAGGACCATCATCAGATTCTCATGCGCGGCGACATTGTCCTGATCGTATTCCACGGCCCTTTCCAGATAAACCACAGCCTCTCCCGGTCGCTGTAACGTTGCCAGCAGACGTCCCAAAGAAACGTAAGCAGCCACCATCTTGGGCTCAAGGCGCAGTGTTTCGCGAAACTCCAGAACGGACTCGTCAAATTTCCGCAGCTGAGTCAACACCTTCGCCAATTCGAAATGACCCGCGGCGTCATAGGGGTTTGATTTGATGAATTCACGGAAGTGCGTCTCCACCTGGTCGTACTGACCTTGTTCAGCCAGAATTCTGCCCAGAGTGAATTGCGCCTGCGCAAAGTCTGGTCTCCGTGCCAGCACAGAACGGTACATCGCCACCGCTTCCTCGTGGCGACCTGCCTCAGCCAGAAGATCGCCGAGCCGCATGTCGGACATGGGAAAATCATCCGTGGCCTCGGCAACTTCCTGAAGCATAGCGATGGCCTCTTCCAGCTTGTCTCCCGAAGCAATGTGTTTGGCTTCTTCGAATTTCGCCACGAACGGAATCATGTCTTTGACGTCGATCAACTCTTCGTCGGTTGTCGCTACGTCCTCATCCTGGGCGGACGTGCCGCCCGACACATATCCCAATGATTGCAAATTCGCCACGTCCTGTTCCGATAGCTGAACGTTCTCTGCGTGAGTTCGTCTGAAAGATTCCTCCATGTCACCCAACAACGTTTGCAATTTCTGGCTTTCATCGTCAGCAGTCCCCATCAGGTTTGTAAGTTCACCAGGATCCTCTTCCAGATCGTAGAGCTCGGGCCGCGTGGTCTGGATGTACTTCCAACGATCAGAAATGACAGCCCTTAGCGGGCACCAACGATTCAAGAAGTACGGTAGTTCCGCCTCGGCGTAACAATCTCGCGACTCGATGTCCTGTCCCTTCAAGGCTGGAAGCAGGCTCCGACCGCTGATGTGTTCGGGCGTCGGGATTTTCAAGATGTCGAGCAGGGTGGGCATGAGATCAACGAGCGATACAGCGTTGCTGACACGCGTTCCCGGCTGACAGTACTGTGGGCAAGCGAAGACAAACGGGACATGCAGGGTCGTGTTATAGACCAGCATGCCGTGCTCGTGTTCTCCGTGGTCGTCAAGGCCTTCGCCGTGATCGCCAGCAACAACGACCATTGTGTTCGAATCAAGCTGGCGGTCCTTGAGAAAGGCGTTCACGCGATCGAATTGTCGGATTTCCCAGGCAACTCCCGCATCATACGGGTTCTCTTCAAACCTTTGCTCGTAGATGTCAGCATAGGGGTCATACGGGCCGTGTGCGTCATAGAGGTGAATCCAGCAAAAGAAAGGCTTTGATGTTCGCTCTTTCAGCCACGCGAGGGCCAAGTCCACCACCTCTTCCCCATCACGACGCTCACCTCCATAGGGCCTCTTCCGAGCAGACAGCCGGGCAGGGTCATCGTCGTAGGTATCGAATCCACGATCCAATCCAAACTGGGAACCCAACACAGGCGCTGCGGCGATGAAAGCCCCCGTGTCATAACCATGCTCTTTGAGGATCTCCGGCAGAAACGGGATCTCGGACGCCAGCTTCCCGGAGCCGTTGACTCGCAAGTCATGCTCAGGCGGGTAAAGGCCCGTCAACATGGTCGCGTGAGACGGCAAGGTAATGGGACACGGTGCATAAGCCTGTTCAAACAACACGCCCCGACTGGCAAAATCGTCGAAGGCTGTGGTCAACCCCTGGTCATATCCATAAGCACCAATGCGGTCCGCCCGAGTCGTATCGAACGTGACGAGGATGATATTGGGGCGAGGACTGTGCCAGTACCATCGGAGCGCTCCCGCAGCGATCAGAGTGAGAAGCGCACAACCAACAATCAGGACGCGACCCGAGAAAAACGATTTGCTCCTCATGACACAATTCTCAGTCTGTTCAAGCGAGTCTTCATCATCGGGCGCAAGACATGGCGGCAGCTTTGCCACCAAACTGATCGCAACATCCAGACGACCGTTATCGGAAAGTATACGCACTCAAGGGGGCTAAAATCATCATCTGAGGCCAATGAAACCCCATTGGGTTTCGCGAGAATCAGTTGTCAAAGCCAGAGAGATACTGGTGTAAGTTGTTTCGACACCAGTTTGGTTCGACTGAAGAACCTTGGATTCGCGCATGTTCAAACAGAAGGAGTCTCAATACTCGTCAACAGATTCCAGCGGGCCAGCTGTCAGGGGAGCGGTTCCAAAAACCATCTCCCCTGACCGACCGCCAATGGCTGCGGTGGCGGTAATTCTTCGCCGGTCAATTCCCTGATCGCCCAGCGAAGCGCCAAGTTGAGACGCATCACAGAAAGGTTATAGTCCGAAATGCCATTGTCCGACGGGGCGATTTTCACTTCGTCCGACATCGCAATTCGTTCCATTATTGAAGCTTGTTCGACAGCCTGCATTCGTCCAAGTGCGATCGCACTCATTTGCTTCACGAGCAATTTTTCACTCGGTTGAGGCTCGTTGTCCATCATTCGCTTGGAGAGGGCGGATTCGATCTCTGAATCGCGTGTGCCTTCGTGCAGACGGCCAATCGCCCAAATCGCAGCACCACGAGAAAGATTGTTCTGCTTGGCGCTTTTGGGCACATATTCAAGCAGCAACGGGGTGGCATCTTCGGCACGCAACACACCCAGAGCCTCAAACAGATGGGCCACCTGCTCATCGAGTCCCGGTGGGTTTTCGCTCCGGCGTCGCTCCGTCAATAGTCTTGCATGATCAATCAGTGCGGGAATCGTCTCCGGAACGGCCACTTTGCGGAGCGCCCAGGCTGCTGGCAGTCTCACTTCCACACGAGGAGACTCAAGCAGTTCGATCAGTCGATCGGCTGCCGGTTGATGTTCGAGAGCGCCCAGCAACATCGACGCTTGCTCCTGTCCCTGCCACCTGTCTCCCGCCAACACCTGTAGTGCGGCGGCGCGGATGGGTTCGCTCAACTCGGACTTTTCGGACAGTTGATACAGGCCCTCACAGACGTCGTGACGAAGACCGGGATGCGGATCAGCCAGCAATTGGCTGAGCGGTGCAATATGACTGACCGCTGGATGTCGCAGCATGCACTTCACACCCTGAAGGCGGACCTCTGGATCGGAGCGCTGCATCGCCAATGCCGCCAAAGGCAGTACCAGGGAGGAGTCGACTTCGTT
>JAJDEJ010000323.1 GCA_029259815.1 Planctomycetaceae bacterium
CCCCCCAGAACCCCGTCCGCCATTCCCCCACGCACCAACCAAACTCCCTCACGCTCAATGGGCGGATGCAATATTCGGGGTAGTGCCAAACAGCTGCACGATCATCAACCAACGCTCCCATTGCCGAACGGCATTCCCACGGCGATCATCGCGCGATCAACAGGAGCCGACATTGTGACGGTTGCTTTCACCTGGAAGGAAAGAGTTCAGCTGTTCGAGATGTTGCGAAGTTGTCGCATATGGTTGTGACTGCAAGTCGCCGTATGTCAGACGGCACGCAGATTCGTTGACAATGCCGTACCGACTCGTGCGGGCTTCCAGTCACGCCATCAATACAGGAACGTGTGAGTTGTTGTGGTGGCCAACTCACGGGACAATCATCGCTCTCAGTCCTGCAACGACGGCCGTGTCACGTGCTCCGAGAGCGGGTTCGACAACCTGTAAATCGGCAGTCAGTTGGAACCAGGGAGCGATAGCGGCGTTGTAGTACAATTCCACGCCCTGCACATTACTGACGTCCAAGACTGGCAAGAGGTCTTTGAGTTCGCCACTGATCCCATTGTAGAAGTAACCGGCTCCAAGTGAGTCTCCTTCTCGCCCGGGTACAAGCCCATGGCCTTGCACACCCACGTTGGCAGCCCACTGATAGGGAGAGGTCTCCTCGTCTGCGAGACCCCAACTGCTTAACAGTCCAATGTTACGTGTCTTCTCACAGGGATCGACCCATAATTGCTGTTCCAGGATGTAGGTGAGCGACCAGGATCCAGACTGTTGCGGAGCAACGATTCCTTGGCCGGGCACCACCGCCCAGCCAGTCCGGTCCAGTGAGGTAAAATCACCGCTGGCATAGTTTCCCAGAAACATGTGCGACCCAGGACGCCCATCCATTTCCGTGAAGAACCGCCAAAAGCCGAGGACGTTGGCACCGTTGGTGAACAAATCATCAAACCCACTAGTCGTGGCGGAATTGTGAGAGTCATAGACCAACACGCCGCTCTGAAACTTTTTGTCCTGCAGTCGAATCACACCCGCACCGAGAAAGGAAAGTGGGACGGTCCGGGCCAGATTCAAGGGGAGAATCATGGACGTATTCATGAAGCCGGTCACACCACGACCCGTCTGTGGATAGAGCCCGTAAAGCAAGTCGATCGCGTTGATCTTCCCGAATGTGACCGCCCACTCTTCACTCAATGCCTGGGTGATCTGCAAACCCGTGATCGCGGTTTCATTTTCCAGAGACGGGTACAGCATGCTGACATTCGATGGCGCGAGGACGGCTGCGTCCTGGATAATGTCCTCACCGAATCGCGTCTCGGCGTGCATGACAATTTGCATGCCTTCCCAGAGTCCAAGCTCCTTACTGTTGAAGATGAAGAACTGGTCAAACTTGCCGCCGTACTCAGCCGCCTGATCGCGTCCTCCGCTGACCACTCCTTGGTAGAACTGGGTCAATTGAGCTTCATACACGATGCCCTTCTTAGCGAGTTCTGGCTGAAGTCCCCCCAAACCGTTTGAGAATGACTTGCGAGTCCACAAGTCGCTCTCACAGCCGCCGCCGAACAAATCGCAGGCATCCGTGGAATCACAATTCAAGCTGCCATCAAAGCAGTCACCGGGAGTGGCCGTCCCGTATCCGACGGGAACGATCGGCGAGATCTGGTCCTCAAGAAATGCGGGAGACGTCACATCTGTGGAGGATGGACCTTCATTGAAGTATGCGGGCGACTGAAATTGCGCCTCTGCAAACTGGGTGGTTCCTGTGGTCAGCACCAGGCAGAGACCAATTTCAAATAGCGTCAACTGAAGCGACTTCATCTCTTCCCTCCGTGGGACGACAACGAATCTCACATGGATCGATTGAGAAACCGATACTTGCAACCTGATTCCAAGAATTGGTCTATGGGGCACTCACTCCCATGTTGGTGTTATCGGACTTGATGAAGATTTGCTGGCGCGAGAATGTTCGCTCTAGGGAGCCTTTCAGCTAACCGCCACAAGCACGCATGCCTCTGGAGACTCGATCCGAAAAACTGCTACAACCAGTAGTGTTGGAATGATGGTCGAGTAACCAACATTTCTTTCCAGTCGTGAGTCGGTTTCGATATTGCATGGACATCAGAGTGACATGCGGTCATGCCGAAAGGCGAGCGGGCATGTTCTGATGCAGCATCTGAGTATGGTGACCCGGTCGGGGCCGTTACGCCATGCCATCCGATCTGCACAAATCGATGTCAACCTGACGCACCTCCAGGAATCTGATGGCCCCGGTGCCTCGATTCCATCAGCTGCAATCACAAGCCGTTGGTTGCGGTACCTGATCGTAACCGTTCACGCCGCGGACAGGAGTGAGGGGGGTGGTTGGCGGGCGAGGTGTTGTTGGATCGAGTCGGTCACGAAGGCGAAGACGTCTTGCTTCTGCTGGCGGCAGGTTTCGATCACGCTCAGCAGCGTCTCCACGAAGCGGCTGCCCGCAGAACTCTGCGTGCCAAACGACAGCTTGCGCCAGATCACGGAGTGACGCAAGGCGCGCTCCGAAGCATTGTTGGTCGGCTGCACGCCGTCGTGATCGAGGAACGTCCACAGCCACGCCTTGCGGTTCGCCTCTTTTGTCGGCGACTCGTCGATCCCCAGCACGTCTTGACTCGGCAGAGCGGCGGCCAGTTCGTCGTACGCCGGACGCAGGGCAGCGGTCGCCCGGTTTTGCAGCTTGACCGCCAGTCCCGCACTCACGGGGATGTT
>JAJDEJ010000324.1 GCA_029259815.1 Planctomycetaceae bacterium
TCGAACTCAGTCCCGTACGAGTAACGGATACGGCAGGAAAAATGAAAATAGTTCTCGGCTATCGCCAACGCGAAATGGCAACGGACAAGCTTCGGGCCGAAATAAATGCGATGGCAGAGCAAGAATCTCCGCTGAATCGAATCTCCACCGATGCCCGAGAGTTCATCGAGAACTGGAAAGGCATCGGCGAGATTCTGGAAGAAGCAAAACCCAAGATTCCCACCTCGGAGTCGCAGACAGCCAATAAACCGCTGATCGGCCGTCAGATTCCGCCTTGGCTAAGTATTTTGACCGCACGCTATTCGACTTCAGCTGGACTTGTTTGCATGTTTGGTGAGCTTGTCGGCCCGGCTCGAAAGACACAACCAAGTTCAATTCCTCATTCTTCATCGCCGGAGCCGGCATCCGCGGCGGCACCGTCTACGGCGAGTCGGACCGCGACGGCGCCTACGTCGCCAGCGGCCGCCCCATCTCCCACATCGACTTCGGCGCCACCCTCTTCGCCACCCTCGGCATCCCCCCCGAAACCCGCTACGGCCCCGACGGCTTTTCGTTCCGCGTCAACGAAGGCGAACCGCTCCACGACATCTTCGGCTGACGGACCACGGAGTGGTTGACTGATCCGACTGGTTGTTTCTGGTCGGCGATCTGACGACTTGAGCCATGAAACTGATCGAGAAGCAGAGAATCTGTCAATTCACAAATTGCCATGAACCGATGAGGATGTTATAATTCGTTGCTGAAATTGAGCAATAATCCGACCCTTGGCTGTACGCTTCCTCGACTCGATCGTGAGGTTGCCGAACCCAAGGGTTTTTTATTGGGCGGGGAAAAATGGCGACAGCTGTGTTGGTTGACGGCGGGTTCTTTCTACGACGGTATCGATCGGTTTGCGGAGACGAAACGCCGGTCGAGGTAGCACGCGGCATGCATAAGATGTGCAGACGCCATTTGCATGAACGGGGTAGCAATCAAAATGACCAAAAACGCAGGCGGAAACTGTTTAGGATTTTCTACTACGACTGCCCTCCACTCCAAAAGAAGGCCCACAATCCGATCAGCGGAAAATCCATCGACTTTTCAAAAACTAAGACAGCTCAATGGCGACTCGCTTTCTTCGCTGAATTGAAGAAGCTACGGAAGGTTGCCTTGCGTCTGGGAGACCTGAACGAAAAGGGCGGACACTGGACAGTGAATCAAAGCCAGATGAAAGAGCTGTTGAAGAAGCAGCTCATCGTGGACGACTTGACAGAAGATGACGTTCGATACGATGTGAAACAGAAGGGCGTCGACATGAGGATTGGCTTGGATATCGCATCCATGTGTTACAAACGGTTCGTCGATCAGATCATCTTGGTTGCTGGTGATAGCGACTTCGTACCCGCCGCGAAGCTTGCCCGACGAGAGGGCATCGACTTCATTCTTGACCCGATGTGGGCTGACATTCGCGCCGATCTCTTCGAGCACATCGACGGGCTCTATTCGACTCTGCCGAGACCCAAGCGAACGAAAGTAAGTCCTCAGAACCATGTGGCATCTGCGAACGAAAAGAATGTTGCCGCCGACGCAGATCCTGACGATGAGTTTGGGGCCGGTATCGATTGAGCCGTGTAAGCCCTCGACGGACGCAACTTCCGAGAGACACACACTCCTTCTTGCGGTCTGCACAGATGGCCATGCTTGGCTGAGCCCGCCCCGCCGTCAAACAAACATGGCGACAACGGGAGAGATGGTGTAGTGTGGGTAGTCCGGCTCTTGTCGGACTCAAGTGAAATCAAGCATTCACTACTCACGACCGTCTGGCGCAGCCGGACCTGTCTAGCAATCTAAGGTGCATGATGCAGTTGGTATTCAAGGCATTGCCTCTATTGGTACTCGCACTGATCTTGACCGATCAAAGTGCTTGCAGTCAAGCAGCCGATGGCCCGAGATCGTTATCAAAAATCCTCACCAATGACCTAATGCCGATCGTTGGCGTGATTCAAGAGTCGGAACAAGGCACGATTGCTATCTTCGACATCGGCGCTCGCAAGATGCGTTCCTTTGATGAAGAGGAGATTCGAAGTGCGAAACATGACATTTCGGATCAAGAGGCAATTCATACTGTAGGTCTACCAACACTTTTTGCATGGCGCATCCAGAACTTGATTCCTTCCGATCGGGTGTCTGGACAAATCGCGCTGGTCGATTTCCCTACGGTATTTCTCACTGTCGGTGCAGACAAAGCAGTGAAGAAAGGCGACGAAGTTACTGTCTACCGAGACTCGGGTGAGCTTAAAGATCCGACAACTGGTGAAGTACTCGGCAGAAGACGTCGCAAAATCGCGATGCTCGAAGTGACTGAGATCGAAGAACGATTCACAAAAGCAAAACTTGTTGGCGACTTTGAAGTGAAACTTGAAGTCGGAGATGTGGTCGAATCGACAAATGGAACCGCAATCGCCATCTTCCCGTTGACGAATGAACGCGGCAATGCGACTAAAGGCGGAATCGGTATCGCTGAGAAGCTGACGACTCGCCTCACCGAGTTCGATATTCCAGTGGTTGAAAGAAAAAAACTGGCGACGGTCTTGACTGAATTGGCGATCAGTCAGTCGACGATTTTTGACCAACAAAGTACGCAGAAGATTGGCCAACAGGTCGGAGCCTATGCAGTGGTCACTGGCACGATGCTATCCAGCAAGAGACGGACCGAAGCGAATCTCAGATTGATCGAAGTTGCGACCGGGAAGGTGTTGTTTGCGTTGTCCTCATCAATTCCTCGAATTGACGACTCGCTGGGAAATTTCCGCACCATGCTTCCAGCGACGACTAACGGAAAAACAACGCATAGAGTCGGGACGAAATTCGACGTCCTCTCGATTCTGCAGAATCCTGCCGAACATGCCAATCTTGGCACATGGCGAATGGAAGGGAACAAGCTAAGTAACGATCATGCGAACTCTCGCATCGCAATCCCAATACCGTTGAGTGGTAGTTACCGATTGGCGGCCCAATTTCGACGTCGTTCAGGCGCTGATGCTGCGATAATTGTACTACCTGTCGGGAACAGAAACGTATCGTTTGAGATATCTGGCTACAAAGGTGTCTACCATGGCCTCTCCTACATCAACGGTAGACATGCATCGGACAATCGCGAAGCAACATTCCGTCCCGGTGCAATTAACAACGGAGACCTCTATCAACTGGAGATCAATGTCATTGTTGCAGACGATTCAGCGACGATACAGGTCAACTTGAACGGAACGTCGATCCTCAAATGGAATGGTTCCCTTTCTTCGCTATCTGCGCCTCCAGTATGGACGCCTTCAGATCGACGCCGAGTTGGAATCGGTGTTGTTGAGAGTTCTTATGAGTTTTCTCAAATCGTGTTAGAGACGCCGTGATCAAGTGCAGAAAATGTCCACGAGTGGCTGTAGTGGACCAACGGGAGCCCGGGAGCCCACAGGGCATTCGGCTGCGGGCTCCGCTTCGCTATGACCCCAGCACTCATCGCCCTCCCAAGCCGACGGTTCTGCCGTCGAACGATGTGCGGTTGGAGCCGCTCAGATTCAATGCTTCATTATGACCCGTTTATGTCTTCGAGAGGTTGGATACTGGCAGTGGCGCGTATGTATGCGACCATGTGCTTCCACCATCGCATAAACGTCTCATGATCGCAGTTTACTTGCAATTCCTCGCTCGTATTATCAGAGAATTCAAAAGTGACCTTCTTATTTGATCTGGAGTTCTTTTCAGGGATGATCCGAGTGATCTGTTTGCCTTGGTCAATGAGATCAAGAGTGGCTTGCATGATGGGATTCATGACAGTGTCCTTTTGAGCTGTACAATGTTGGGTATGGGGAGTTGCGGTCACTTTTGATGCAAGAGTTTCGAGGCGTTGTCAACTGTGATCGCCTGACGGATCGTTTCGCCGAGGTTGGACTCTTGCAGTTTGAGGGTGGCGGACTCGTGGTAGAAGAAGGGGGCGTGGGAGCCGAACAGGATGCGTTCGTATGGAACGAGGTTGGTCAGTTTAGTGAGGCCGCCGATGGACTCCTGCATGGCGATGTCGAAGTAGGTGTTGCCGGAAACGGCGAGGTTGGTGAGGGCTTCGCCGCGGATGTCGCGTTGGCTGTTGAGCAGGATCAGGGGGAGGTCCGGGTGTTGTTTGAGGACTTCGGCGAGGGGGGACGTGTCGACGGCGGGGACTTGCAGCAGGGGGTGCTGAGTGCGTTCGTCCTCCATCATGACGGAGAGTTGCACGATGAGGTTGCGACTCGCGGCGAGGGCGAGTAGCTCGGCGAATTCGGGCTGATCGAGGGTGTAGCCGTGGTAGTTGGGGTGCAGGCGGATGCCGCGCATGTGATGCGTCTCGTGACAGCGGCGGACGTCTTCCCGCCAGTCGGGCAGCATCGGGTTGACGCAGCCGAACGGCAGCAGCAGGCCGTCGCCGTGCGTTTTGCATTCGTCGGCAAGCCGACTGTTGACCGCTGCGACGTCCTTGTGCAGCAGGGCATCAAAGCTGCCGGCGAAGGCGTGCGTGACGCCGGCCGACTTGAGCTTGCTGACTAACCTGTGCGTCTTGTCATCCGGCAAACGTCGGAAGGGCCACCGGCTGAGGCTGACGTTCACGTCGATCATGCGTTGATCCCCTTCGCCCGCAGAATGGGAAGCAACATCCGCCGCAGGTTCTGACCGAGGATCAACTGCTTGGCCTTCTCAGGCACGTCGGCCCCTTTCACCTTGGCGAGTTGTGAGGCGAAGCTGCGTCCGCCGATGTCGCTGCCGTAGATCACACGCCGGGCCCCCAGTTCGCGGACCGCCATCTCGGTCACGCCTGCGGTCGGGTCATAGCCGCCGAGTCCGACCGAGACGTTTGGTGCTGAGCGAATGGCCCGGATGCCGCGCTCCCAGTCGCCCCCCGTGTGACCACAGATGAGGGGGACCGTCGGATGTCTCGCAGCGAGCGTCGCCAGATCGAGGGGCGACGACTCACCCGGCAGATTGCCCGTCACCTTGAACCATGTGTGCTGAAAGATGACCGCTTTGAGTTCAGCCGCCCGCTCGATGATGGCATCAATCGCCTCATCACTGCACTTGCCGGCGACCCAGAGTTTGATCCCGACCATCGGCCCGTTCGCGATGCAGCGGTCGATCTCGGCGAGGCTCGCCTCGACATGTTGCGGGCTGACGTAGGCGAAGCCGAACGCCCGGTCATGCCAGTGGCTGATCGCCTGCAACACCTCATCGTTCTGCTTCCGCAAGTCATCCGGCGTCGGCTCGTGCGACCACTGCAAGCCCATAAAGAACACCAACCGCTCGACCCCCATGCGGTCGGCATACTCCATCAAGTTGGCGATCCGCTCATCCGGCGTCTGCCCATCCACGCCGCTCAAATGACAGTGCAGATCCCAGATCATGATGAGTGTTTCAGTTGATCATTGCAGGGTGGCACGTCCCAGACCAACGGGAGGGCGTGGTCGAACGCTCCAGAACCGTGCGCCACGCTCTTCCTGACGTCAGGGCGTGCCACCCGGAGGCTTTTCACTTCGATGCCTTTGGTGGCACGATCGTGAGCCAGATTGAATCGATGTGCAACCCTTCAACGGGAACCGCTGCCGTTGCGACCACGCTCTCACCCGTCTCCACCGTGCCCAACACACGTAGCGGACCACTGAAGCGGACGTCCGCAGGAGCCTCCAACTTAAACTGGACGGACTTTGAGGTGTCGCCACTAGGATGCGACGTCATCTCTGCGACGCTCACGCCCTCCGGGAGACCATGCAGTCGCAGCGTGATCTCTTTGTCGAACCCGCCGATGCGGTTGACCGTGACGTTGATGGTGAAGGGTTTTTCCGCCGGCTTGCCGGCGTCCAAGGTGAGTGGGTCCGCCGGCAGCGTGAGTTCGTAGCGAGGCACCTCCTCGACAATCGAGAGCAGATAGACAGACCACTCGTCGCCGTGCCCAAAGCGGTCGCGCAGCTTGATGCGGTACGTGCCATCGGTGGGGAGTGTGACCGTGAGATGTGCGTCGTTGTCCCCCGCCGACTGATCATCCGCTTCCTTGAGGAGCTTGTCGTCCGGTCCGAACACTTTGAGCAGCGGGTCGAGACGTGAGTCGAAGGCGTGAGCGTCAGCAGAGATGACCAGAGTCTGATTCTGCTTGCCGGTGAAGGTGTAGACGTCTGTCTCTTCGGGTTGCTTGATTGTCCCGGTGACAGAGACAGGCACCGTCAAGGCAGCCGATTCCGTCTCTGCCGAGATGACATCTTCCGACAATGCCGGATGGTCGACGCGAGGCAGTCGATCGAGAACCAGACTCGTCGGCACGGGGAGCGTGGGGGATGATCGAAGACGATTGTGGTCGACGCTGAGTCGAATCGGTTCGTCTGGCAGATTCCAACCGCGGACAAGAGGTGCAGTTAGCCGCGAGGCATCGCCGAGCGCCAGGGGGACGACATGGTTCACAAACGGTCCGGTCGTCAGTGTAAGGCGGTAGACGTAGGTCGGTGCTCCCGAGAAGGCGATCGTGCTGTTCGGCGCCGACGGAAAGGCGAACATCCGCACAGAGTACGTGCCCGGTTGCGGCGCAGTGAACACGATGCGGGGGTCGTTGCCGTGATGATCGTCGTTCTGTTCGATGACGAAGCCTCGCGGCGAGAGCAACTGCATCACCGGGTCCATCGGCGAGGCAAGCGTGCGATGGGCATCGACGGACGCGATCAATGTTTGACCAGCTTCAAGGTTGACCGCGCAAGTGTCCACATCGCCCGACTTGATGAGTTGTCCGTTCACTGTCACTGGGAGGTTGGGCATTTCGTGAGCAGCGGTCCACTCGTCGTTCGGCTCTGCCTCGTTGATCTCAGGCAACTGTCCAATGGCGATCGACTTGAGTGGGCTGGCCCCTTCTGCATTGAAGAACCGCACCCAACACAGCCCCGGCGACGCGGTCTTCGATGTCGTCAACATCCACTCGTCCGGCTTGTTCGTCTCCGAGAGCACGACATCATCCCGACTGGTCCATGTCTCCAACGGCGCGGTGCCCGGCTTGCCGATCAATGTGATCGTCACTGTCTGTCTTTGTTGAACCCCAGCCGGATACAGCCCCGTGATCGCCGGTGGCTCCGCGATCGAAACATCACACACGCCCCACAGGAGCATCGCTAGCAGGCATGTTCGGAATCGTGTCATGCGTGCGTCGGCAAGGCGAAGTGAATGTGGTGAGAGGATGTGGGCATCCCGGTTTTTCGGTAAGGAAGGAACACTAATTACCACTAATCTTCACTAATGGGTTAAGCAATTAGGTAACCGTTCACACCCCGCGCATAGCACAACATGGGGGTGAACAGTCAATGCCGAGTTTCCCGAGGGATTTCGCCAGTAGACTGAACAGAATCAAGAATTGCATCGTTGTTCCCGACTTCGTGACCGCATGAGTTGCACC
>JAJDEJ010000325.1 GCA_029259815.1 Planctomycetaceae bacterium
TCCAAGGCACGATCATTTCCGGATGCCGTCGCCAATGAAGTGACCGTCATCTCCTGAATGCGAATCACGATCGCATCACCGACTTCAGCCCCTTCGACTGCGACGGGCCGAGTCACCTCGTGCCCCCCTCGCAAGGCGGGCGTGATCATCGGCCCCCAACACCCCGGAGCCGTGTTCGCCACAATGTGCCCCCCATCGCGAACCGGTCCCAGCATGGGCAGTTCTGGATCAAGGACTCCGTCCGTGTAAGAGTCAACGAACAGCGTCTCGACCGCAGCCTGCACGGTTCGCGTGTTCGATGTCACCGTTCGCTCAGATGATGTCGCCGCACTCATGGCATTGATCTCCGGAAAATGTTCGATGATGCCCCCCCTCTCCCCTTGAGGGAGAGGGACAGCCTGCAAGCGAAGCACCGCAGGCAGGGTGAGGGGGCGCCGCTGGGGTTGGCACACAACATTTCATCCGCGCTCCCCCTCACCCTGATTTTTTGCTGACGCTTCAAAATCTGTCCCTCTCCCCCAAGGGGCGAGGGACGAACTCGAACTCAATCCACTTTGTCACTCTCCGGTTCCGCGATCGTCTTCGGATCCCTCAACTCTTTCACCAACTCAAAGTCCGGTTCATTTCCAGACTCCCGACGGGTGAAGTAGTTAAACAACATCAACCCGTCGACTCTTTCTGCAAACAACTGCCGAGCGAGAGTGCGATAAGTTTCTGCTTTCGGTTCGACCTCGATCGACGCATACAGCGGCATGTCCTGCGGCATTCGTTCGCGGTACTCCTGCACAGGCAGAGGAAAGTCATTCCGCAGATAGTGCGAGGCGATCAGGAAGTCGACCAACCCTTCGTCTGCCCAGCGGAACACATCCAATCCCACCGCTTCGTTCTGCTCCGGTCTCGCCATGACACGAGCCGAGAGCAACATGGGCCGTCCGCGCTCGTTGCCCTTGTGGTCCGTCAGCTTGCGGAGTCGACCAACAAACTCAGTCATCACGGCGAGGTTCTGCTCCTCTTCGCCATACTTGAAGAACATGGGAAACCGTTGGAAGTCGAGTTCGAGGCCGTCAACGTCATAGCGTTCGATACACTCCTCAATCTGATCAAATCGGCGCTGACGAACGTCGTCGTGGGCAAAGTCGAGACCGCCGGGCAACCACTTGCCAACGACCGGACTCGTGCGTGGACCGAGGATGTCCTGATGGAGCTGACTCAACTCGTCTCCCGGCTTGCCGATCCAGTACTCCGGATGTTCTCGCCAGTAACGCGAGAGGATGAGGTTGTACGGAAAGGCGTCCGGCGTATCGACGCCATGCACTTCATTCATGCGGAATGAGAGGAACACCTCCATGCCTTGTTGCTTTGCCCTCTCGACTGCGATGCCCATCGCATCGTGCCCCTGCTCGACGAAGGCCTTGTAGTTGAGTGCTGCTCGGGATAGTGTGCCCGGTTTGGTGAGCCCCGTTTCCTCCAACTGTTTGAGAATCGCGGAGTCGTCCTCGTCCCCCAGCATGCGGGCATGCTTGCTGGGGAAGTTCATCACCATGCCATCGTTGGGCGACATGCTGAACGTTGTGACTCCCGCTGCCGCCACCTGGTCGATGTACGGATAAACGTCCTCCGGCTGCATCGGCGGCCCCTTGTAGAGGAACATGTTGTCCGCGTCGCTGTTGTAGATGTAACGATGCGGTCGCTCCGGTTCATCTGCCTGACTGAACACCAGTGGAATGAGGATGCAGGCGAGAAGCAGGAGTGATCGCGGGGGATGGCACATGGAGAATCTCTCGATCAGTGTCGCGAAGGAGATGTTGTTCAGTCACACATCGTACGGAAGTCACAGAGAATTCGCGACATCTTGCGTCCCCAACACCGTCGATCAGCAGTCAGGTTTGAGTCCGTTCGTCTAGCACGATCTCAGGTCCGACCGATCGCTGGCATCTGGTCCTTGTTCTGACTATCGTAGTTGATTCACACACATCGCATTCGGAGCCATCAATGAAACGTCGCGGATTTACACTGATCGAACTACTCGTTGTCATCGCCATCATCGCTGTCCTGATCGCATTGCTGCTCCCAGCTGTGCAACAGGCACGTGAAGCGGCGCGGCGTACGCAATGCAAGAACAATCTGAAGCAGATCGGCTTGGCTCTGCACAACTACCATGACGTGCACCTCGTCTTCCCTCCAAGTAGCACGAGTGGCTTCGGTGCGGGCGTGTGGAACTACCCCGGCACGGGACCCAGTGATCCGGCGATTCACTTGCACAGCTTCGCCAGCCTCATCCTGCCATTTCTCGAACAAGCGAACATCTACAACACGATCGACTACGACGTGTCGTCGCTCGACCCGGCGAATCAGGAGATGGCCAAACAGGTGCTGCCGTTCTATCTCTGCCCGACCTACAGCGGCAGGACCACGAGTGATGATCCGCTGTACACGACGACTGTCGGTTACGACAGCTTCGCCATCCGCAATTATGTGGCCATGGGCGCCGTCTCGGTCCTCGGGCTGTCGGGTGCCGTGCCTGCTGAAGGCGTGATGTACCCCGGCTCCTCAACCAACTTCGGCAAGATCACCGACGGCACAACCAATACCATCATGATCGCTGAGACTCGAGAGGAAAAATCGTCTGTCTGGATCGATGGCACATCCGCTGCAGTCGCCGCACGGTGGACTGATCTCTCCAGCCCCACTTTCGCGGGGAACACCGTGTCAATCAACTACACCCCCTATTTCCCTGGCGGTGTTTTTCCCAATTCCATTGGCCAGGAATACGGCCCCTCCAGCCAACACGAAGGCGGTGCGCACCATCTCATCTGTGACGGCTCAGTCCACTTCCTCTCCGAGAATATGGACGTCGAACTGTACGACTCCCTCACGACTCGCAGTGGCGGTGAAGCAGTCATCGACTTCTGAGCGAACACGTATCACCGCACATTTCAATTGTGCAGCGAGATGGCAGTGCCGTTCATTCTTCCCAGTCCTCGATCCCCAAATGCCGTTCGATCGCCCGCTCAATGCTGCGGGCCTGAGCCTCAGTGTCAGCGTACTCCAGTACTTGGACACTCCGGCCGTTTCGCAGCATCGCGCGAATCGAATAATGGATGTTGTTCCGCGAGCGGTGCATATGGGTCGAGAGCTGCACGATCTCGTTCACTGGGATTGTCCGATGACCGTACCACGGCAGCGGTCCGTGCCTCACAGTCAGGAACTCCCCATCGACACGAAACTCTGTGGAGTTCACAATCAGACAGAGGCCGTAGTAGGCCAGGAATGAGGTCAACGCGAACATCAGGACTCCGCCGACACTGATCCAGCCTCCTTGTCCAATGCCGTCCCAGGAGATGTAGGCCATGTAAGGCACGGCAATCAGGAACATCACCACCATGCAGCCGTTGTACCACGGATGATCGATGTACAACGTACGATCGATCTCTCGGGTCTGTGGCAGTTTTCGATGACGAATTGGCCGCACGCGGTGCACCCCGGAACCTTGTTGCACATCAGGCTCGGTTGTGCCGCGCGACTTCTCGTAGGCTGCCCGAACATCCTCAGGCAGTTCATCAATGGAGTCGACCTCGGCCCACTCGCCCCCCTGGCGACGAAAGCGAATCCGTCGCGTCCCGGCTCGCTCGCCGTGTAACTCTCGATCCCATTGCAGTCGGAACGTTTCACTCATCACAGCATTCCTGATGTTGACAAGTCGGAGGCATCATTGGGCAAGTGGGCCATACAATTCCGGGCGGCGAAAGCGGTAGAGATACTCCGGCTCGGCTCGGGCGGCTCGGAGTGAGTCAGGGTCGAAGTCGACGAGCAGCATCGCCGGTTCGCCCGGATGACCTTTCCACTCAGCGAGAGTTTCGCCGCGTGGTCCGACGGCCAGTCCCCCGCCGGGAAACGATTGTTCGACACCTGTGAACTCGACGTCACCAACATAGTTGCAGGCGAGGCCGAACACGCCGTTCTCCTGGCAGCGACTGCGAAGGGCCGGCGCAGCCCAATCCTGCCAGCCTTGCGGAGTGACGGGCGGCGGGTCGGCAGCAAAGGGGAAGAGCACGATCTCCACGTTCTGTACGGCCAACAGTCGCGTTGATTCGGGCATCAGGGCATCGAAGCAGATGTTGCATCCCAATCTGCCCAAGGGAGTTTCGATGACGGTCGGTCCCTCGCCACCGTTGTAGAACGGCATCTCAAACATGGGCACGTGCATCTTACGCCA
>JAJDEJ010000326.1 GCA_029259815.1 Planctomycetaceae bacterium
TCGACGTATGAGGAAACAACCTTGAAGGAAGAGAGTGATGCGATTGGGCGGGTATCGAAATGGATCAAAGAGATGCCGAGCGTTCTTGTCTGTATGGAGGCAGACCCGAGATCATGCCATCGCAGTCGTCTTGCCGTTCATGTGTCACAGCAAACGGGTCTTACAATTGAAGATCTTGGAGGGTGCTGCCAATGAGAGAAGAGTTCGAACGTACACGTGTGTTGATCACTGTGATGACTTATCCCCATCCGTCTGAGAAGTACGACGAACTCATCTGTACTGCTGGAATAACCCCGACTGGGGAATGGGTGCGACTCTACCCCGTCGACTATCGGTATCGGCCACGTGATCAGAAATTCCGCAAATACCAGTGGATTGACATCGACTTGGGACCGCACGGACACAAGGGTGACGGTCGAAAGGAGAGCCGAGAACCAGATCTGTCCTCAATTCAACTCGTGGGTGAGGCGCTTCCTACAACGAAGAAATGGAGGCAAAGACGAGATATCATCGATCCACTCCCACATCATACGGTGAAGGAACTTCAAGAGCTCTACGATCGTGATCGAGTCTCATTGGGGATCGTCGAGCCAACGAGAGTGCTCGACCTGGAAGTCACGAAGGCAGATGAAACATGGAAGCCGAAATGGCAGTCGATCTACGAACAGATGCGGTTGTTCGGGGAGCCTCCAAAACCGCTTCGCAAGATCCCGTTCGAATTTCGATACGTCTTTGAGTGTCATGATAGTGACAAGCCTCACCGAGCACTGATCACCGACTGGGAACTCGGTGTCCTCTATCTCAAGGAGGAATCGAGACTCGGCTCACCCGAGGCCGCTGTCGAAAGCGTGAAAAAGAAGTTCTTCACAGAGATTTGTGCTCCAGATCGAGACACGCGATTCTTCATGGGGACGGTGTACCCACACAACACATGGATCGTGATTGGAACATTCTGGCCACCGCACAAATACGAGACACAGCTTTCACTCTTGGACCAATAGGACAACACCCCCTCTTCCTTACCTTCCTTCCCTTCTGTCCAAAACCAAACCATCTCACCCTCCCCAACCGCAAAAGGCCCACGATGCATCCTCACTACGAACGGGCGCATGAGTTGAGCAGTGTTGTCATCGGGGCGGCGATTGAGGTGCATCGGGCGTAGGGGCCGGGGTTGTTGGAGTCGATTGATGAGAAGTGTCTGATGCACGAGCTGGGGCTGCGGCGGTTGGCGTGTTTGAAACAGCAGGCGGTCACGGTGCGGTACAAGGATATTTCGTTCAACGAGGAACTGCGATGCGATGTGCTCGTGGAGGGGTGTCTGTTGATTGAGATCAAGTCGGTGCAGGAGGTGCATCCGATTCACAAGGCACAGTTGTTGTCGTACATGAAGCTGCTCGATGTTCCGGTGGGACTGGTGATCAACTTTCACGAGATGAAACTCGTCGACGGTGTGCACCGCATGATGCTGCCAGGGGCGAACAGAGTGGAGTGAACGGATGCAAACGAACCTCAAGACGACCCGATCCCTGAGAGTTGTAGCGGGTGAATCAATTGACATTCACAACGCGGAGAGATCACTGGTTCACTACACTGACGACACGACTGCGGCACACGATCAGAAATTTCACCAGACTGCGAATGGATGACTGCTCCCAACGAATCCGACAACACTTTCCTCGAACGGGCCTCCGGTCCGACGCAGGAGCATGCGTATGTTCGTGGTCCGCGCATCACGGGGATTGAGACGGTCATTCCGTCCGATGTGATGCCCGGGTTGTTGTGCCTGCGGATTCATACGGATGCAGTCACGGTCGACGGTGAGCCGGTCATCGGGCATGGAGAGACGTACTACATCCCCGAGGCGGCGGCAGCCGTGCTGCATGATTGGATGGCGCAGCGACTCCTCGGGGCGGATGCGTTGGCGGTCGAGAGTCACTGGCGGTTCCTGTACGAACGGATGGCGGCCTTCGGCGGTGTGGGTGCTGAGTTGCGGGCCCTCTCGGCGGTTGACCTTGCTCTGTGGGACATTCGTGGACAGCTCTGCTCGCAACCTGTCTGGCGATTGCTGGGCGGGCCGGTGCGAGATGCGGTCCCCGTTTACAACAGTTGCGGCGGTCCAGCGTATGGCGGACGGCGAGGCGACCAGCCGTTACACGCCGGCTGGCCCGGTCATGGTGATCCGGGTCAACCCGGTCCGCTCGAAGACAACTGGTCCAGTCAACACAGGCCGGGCGAACTCGCCGAGGAACTTTTGGAGGCCGGGTACACCGCAATGAAGCTGTGGTCGTTCGATGCCGTCTATCGCGAGTCGGGCGGACTCAGGCTCAGCTCCGCAGACATCGAGCGCGGCGTCGCACCCTTCCGTGCGATCCGTGAACGGGTCGGCGACCAGATGGATGTCCTGCTCGATGGGCATGGCTTCTTCGCCTGGCCAGCCGCGATGGATATCGCCCGAGCCATGCGAGAGTTCCGTCCGCTTTGGCTGGAGGACGTTCTGCGCCTGGACAACATCGACACGCTCGCTGAGTACCGACGTGCTGCTGAGGTGCCGGTCGCCGTGAGCGAGATGCTCGTCACCCGCGAGCAGTACCGGCTCGTGCTCGAGCGTCACGCGGCCGACTACGTGATGATCGACCCTACCTGGGTCGGCGGCATCAGCGAAACACGCCGCATCGCCGAGCTGGCACAGGTCTACAATATCCCCACCCTGATGCACGACTGCACCGGCCCCTTCACCCTCCTTGCAGGCCTCAACATCGCCGCCGCCATCGCAGGAGTGACCTATCAGGAAACCGTCCGGGCCCACCTCGCCACCCTCTACCCCAAGCTCATCGACGAGACGATCACGGTGACGGATGGAACCATTCCCCTCTCCCACCGTCCAGGCCTCGGCGCCCGCTGGCTGCCGGAGTTGTTTGACGAGGACACTGCGGGATACAGAGTCACAAAGTGATCGGCGCGTTGTGAGAGGCCAAGTCATTTGGCTTCGTCTGATCACATCCCCACGGTCGTCGGCTCGCTGGTTTGCATGGCGATCATCGCGGCGTACTTGCCGTCGGTGGTGAGGAGTTCTTCGTGGGTGCCCGTTTCGGTGATGCGGCCGCCTTCCAGGACGACGATGCGGTCGGCGTGGGTGATGGTGCTGAGGCGGTGGGCGATCACGAAACTGGTGCGGTTTTGCATCAGGGTGTGCAGGCTGGATTGGATCAGGCGTTCGCTTTCGGTGTCGAGGTTGCTGGTCGCTTCGTCGAGGATGAGGATGCGGGGGTCGGCCAGCACGGCTCGGGCGATGGCGATGCGTTGACGCTGTCCGCCACTGAGCTTGACGCCTCGCTCGCCGATGATTGAGTCGAAGCCGTGCGGTAGTTCGTCGATGAACTCGGTCGCGTTGGCAACGTCAGCCGCTCTGCGAATCTCCTCTGGCGTGGCGTGACGTCGACCGTAGCCGATGTTGGCGGAGAGTGTGCCGTCGAACAGGAACACGTCCTGCTCGACGATGCCGATCAGGCTGCGGTAGGTCTCGACGTCGAACTCGCGGAGGTCGCGGCCGTCGAGCAGGATGTGGCCGGAGGTTGGGTCGTAGAAGCGTGCGACGAGATTGCAGACTGTCGTCTTGCCGGCACCGCTGGGACCGACGAAGGCAATCGTTTCCCCCGGCGCGACGTCCAGCGAAAAATCTTCAATGGCGAAGGTGTCGGCTCCCGGATAGCTGAAGCCGACGTTCTCGAATGTCACTCGCCCGTCGACATCAGTTTCGCTTAGTCGGATCGAGTTCTCGTCCGGCTCCATCTCACGGGTCTCGTCGAGCAGGTCGAGGACACGGTCGAGGCCGGAGAGGCTGCTTTGGAAGGCGGTCGCACTTTGGGCCAGTGTGGCGATGGGGCCGAGCAGCATCACGAGATAGACGAGAAACATCATCAAGTCGCCCAGCGTGAGGTCGCCCTGCAACACTCGCCAGCCGCCGTAGAGCATGAGGATGGCCGACGCGAGCGGGATGAGCGTCTCCCACACGATCTCGACAATGCGGGCCCACCACCACGCGTAGAGTTGCTGTCGGCCCATGAGATGGTTGCCGCGCATGAGGCGGTCGGTTTCCGATCGCTGTCGGCTGAAGGCCCGCACGACACGCATGCCACCGAACGATTCGGTGGCGAGAGAGTCGACCTCTTCACGCTGGGCACGGATGCGTTTGTGCTGCGGACGGATGCGGCTGATCCAGGTGCGATGTGTCACGAAGACCAGCGGCACGAGAATGATTGCACCGAGCAATAATCGCCAGTCGACCCACGCGAGTACACACAGACTGCCGAGCAGTTGGATGGCCGCACGCCAGGGGTTGTAGAGCATGCCGAACACGAGGTCACCAACCGCGTCGACGTCTTGCCGCAGAATGCTCGTCGCACCCCCCGCCTTGAGTTCCTGCACCCGATGCAGCGGCAGACGCAGAGCATGATCGAGCACTTGTCGGCGAACGGTCATCTGCACCAGTTTGGTCACGCGCGTGGCATGCCAGCGTCCCCAGATGTGCAGCACCAGTTTGACGAACGAGATGGTCAGTACGCCGACAGAGATCGTGAGGAGCAGAGGCCACGGTTCGCGCGGCACCCATTCGGGTGTGCCCGCCGGGAGCGGAGTGTCGCCGAGGACCGAGTCGACGACGAACTTAGTCGCCACCGGCGGAATGAGGGCCAGCAACGTGGCGATCGTGAGTGTGCCGAGTGCGAAGGCAACCGACAGTCGCTGTCCTTCGAGCATGTCGAGGAAGCTGCGGATGAGCCATCGCGCCGATCGCTCTCTCCGCTTGGGGTGACGTCCGCCAGTGACATCCTCGCGCGGCTTGTGAAGCGTGGTTCGGTATTCGTTGAATTGCTGACGACTGGCAAGGGGGCGATCAGGCATGAGGACTTTGGGCACGGATGTCAAAACAAATGGCAGCATAGAAGGGTAGACCGCCACTCCTGACAAGTGAAGAGGAGGATTCGCGGGAAATGGTGCCTGACCCCGAGATGCGGCAGACCCTTCGTTGTCGCGTCTCTAGGCGGGTTGTAGAATTGAATGCAGTCTTACAACAGATTCATGGAATCATTCGATGTCCTCCGCTTCCTTCGACTGGACACCAGCTGCGGCTCACACCGCGTCGCTAGAGGTGTATCTATTGGGAACGGTCGACTTCGACGCGGCGGTCGCTCTCCAGGAACGGCTGGTCTACGACATCAGCGGACGAGCCGACAAGCAGGGAGTGTTGCTGCTGTGCGAGCATCCGCCCATCATCAGTATGGGACGTGAGGCAAGCCGTTCGCATGTGCTGGCAGACCCACATGATCTCGATGCGTGTGAGATGGACGTTCGCTGGGTCGCACGAGGCGGCGGTGCGTTCGTGCATGCTCCGGGGCAGCTGGCCATTTATCCAATCCTGCCACTCGATCGATTCGACTGCGGATTGATGTCCTTCCGAGAGAGACTGGAAGTCGCGATGACGGAGACCTGCCGTGACGTGATGATGACTGTCAAACGCACGAGCGACTCGCCTGGCGTGTGGTGTCGCGGCGGACAATTGGCGTCCTTCGGTGCTGCGGTCAAGAGTTGGGTCAGCTATCACGGCGCGTTCCTGAACGTGTCGCCCGATCATAGTTTTCTGTCGATGGTCGAGTCCTCGCCGGTTGGGGAACGACTGACTTCACTCGAAGCACAACTCAAACGCCCCGTCCCCATGCACCGCGTTCGTGAAGCCGTTATTCAGAACGTTGCGAGCGCGTTCGACTACGATCGTTTCCACATCTACACGGGTCATCCGCTGCTCAAGCGTACGACACGAAAGGTTTGCCAACATGCTTGAGTTGCCGATTGTTGAAGTTGAAGTCGGAAATCGGAATGCGGAACGCGGAAGTCTTGACGACCGCGAATCGCATCCCCATTCCCCATTCCCCATTCCCCATTCGACGGCACGCCGTCGCCTCCCCAAATGGCTCAAACGCCCACTGCCGTCCGCCGGCATGGCGTACACAAACAGCGTCATCGAAGACCTCAAACTTGAGACAGTTTGTGAGAGTGCGAAGTGTCCGAATCGCACCGAGTGCTGGTCGCACAAGACGGCAACGTTCATGATCCTGGGAAACGTCTGCACACGTCCGTGTGGATTCTGCTCGGTCCCCAAGGGCAAGACAGAGACGATCGAACTCGACGAGCCAGAGCGGGTCGCTGAGGCTGCCAAACGTCTCGGCCTCGAACACGTGGTGATCACGTGTGTGACCCGCGACGACTTGCCGGATGGTGGTGCGGAGCACTTCTATCAGTGTGTCCTGGAGGTCCGCAGGCAGACAGGAGCCGCTGTTGAGGTGTTGACGTCCGATTTCATGGGGAACCGGGTCGCCATCTCCCGTGTGGTCGAGGCAGCGCCGGACGTGTTCAATCACAACACGGAAACCGTCCCCCGACTGTACGACCGAGTCCGTCGCAATGCGACGTATCAGCGAACACTCGATCTACTCAAACAGGTGAAGGACGAAGCTCCTCGCATGGTCACCAAGAGCGGCCTCATGCTGGGTCTAGGCGAGACGGCTGACGAAGTGCTCGACGTGGCTGCCGACCTGCGAGGCGTGGGTGTCGACATGCTGACCATTGGTCAGTACTTGCAACCGGGACCGGGACAACTGCCCGTCGAGCGTTACTGGACACCGGAAGAATTCGACGACATCGGCGAGCAATGCCGGCGTTTGGGTTACTCCCTCGTTGCCAGCGGACCGTTTGTGCGTTCGTCCTACCACGCCGGCGAAATGGCCGACGTGTTGAACAAACCTGCCTAATCGTCAAACACCGCGTGCGGCTTAGCGTGACCAGAAGATGCCCGTGTGAATCTACAGACGCCCCAGCGAGCCTGCCGTGAAAACTTCCATTGTCCTTCCGGACCTCGGTGCGGGTGACCAACAGGTCCGCCTCGCCCAATGGTTGGTTGAAACGGGCGACGGGGTGATCGAGGGTGACCGGGTCGTAGAAGTGTTGGTTGGCGGGGTGTTGTTTCACGTCGCGGCACCTACAGATGGAATCGTGACCCGTATGATCGACAACAAGGATGCCATCCTCGCACCCGCCGCGACTCTGGGTTTTGTGAAAACTCAGAGTTGACGCGATCATGGCTCTCGATTTCTCAGGGAGTGATATTCGTAGGTCTGGAGTCACACGAACAACACCACACGGGGACACGACCCAGCCTTACATACATGAAACGTGCCAATCAGATCGATGTCGACGACCGTCCGGAATGCGTTCGAAGACCTGTCGAGTGCCGATGCCAGAAAGTTGCCCGCCGCCGCGGTCATGGTTGCCTTTACAGCTTCGAGGTCCCGTCCATCTCCCGTGTAGCCCGCACAGTTGGGGGTGATCGCCTTTCACTCACCGAGTGGAGCGGAGAGGTCCCATAGAAGGACACGCCCAGTGCCGGTCGAGGCGAGCGTCTTGCCGTCGGGGCTGAAGGCGAGTGCTCCGCTGTGCTCCTGCGGGCAGATGATGGTCTCACACATCTCACCCGTCGCGACTTCGATTAAATGAATCCGAGGCTGCGGCAGGTCTTCGGGGCTCGGCACTTCGGTGGCACCTTCAGGATAGACGGCTGTTGAGATGGCCATCCATCGGCCATCCGGGCTGAATGCAGGATCGCGCATGAGGTATTTCTCACCCTGACTGCCTGCGTCGATCGTCAGCATTTGGTGGAGATGTCCGTCTGCCGTGTTGATCATCCAGAGCTTTGGCTGCGCGGAAAAGTAGTTGAACGCCACGAAGAGACTCCCGTCGGGTGTGAACGAGCCGACGCCCCAAAGCTGTTCACCCTCTTCAATCGGGAGTCGGTTCTTGAGTTCACCGGATTCGATATCCCAGGAGTCGAGGAAGAGGCGAGCGGACTTGAAGTCCTTCTCACTCGGACGCACGGTCACATGGGCCACCACAGTCCGACCGTCCGGCGAAATTCCCATGCCTTGAACGAAACCAAATTCGTCCTGGATCGGGAGAGATCGATTCAGTTCGCCGCTGGAGGTATCGTACAGGCTGATGGACGTGCAGCGGTTGTCTTGCAGATCCACGAGAGAGACGAGTTGACCGTCCGGCGTGAAGTTTGCGTAGGGGTTGAAGGTGTTGCTGAGGTCGCGAGATTCTCCGGTTTCCACGTCCCAGAGACTCACCCGCCGAAGCTGTGTACGCTCGGCCTCTCCGGAGAGTTGATCTCCCGTGACGATGTAACGACCGTCAGGAGACAGCGACACCTGGATGATGCTCCGTGGGGGCTCATGTTTGAGTTGTCGTCGCAACTCACCCGTGGCCAGATCCCACTCATTGATTGATCCATCGCATTCCCAGCGCAGCATCCGCTTGCCGTTCTTCTCGATGCGGGAATAGTCTTGCTGTCCACTCGCGGTGTAGAGAGTCTTCCAATCTGGTGAAACGTGGATGAAGTAGTACGACCGGTCTGTCGGACTCTTGAAAGTCTGGAGTTGCTCTCCGGTGCTCGTGTCCCAGAGCTGGATCGTCCTGTCGAGAAAGTTGCCTGCGATCAGTTGTTTGCCATCCGGCGAGAATTGAATGTGAAGTGGCGAGGCATCACGGGTCGGGTAGGCCAGACTGCCTTTGAGTCGAGGCGACACAGTTTCCAGAACGACATCGTTCTTCGGCAGACGGACTTCGATGCGATGTGTCGTCGGCGAGACGAAGCCGCCGAGCCAGTCGTCAAAGCTGACGGTGACTGTGGCCTCACCAGCCGAGACGTCATCCGGAATGCGAATGTGGTCATGAAAGTTCACCGTACAGCAGCGCTTTCGCAGCACGTACTCGGATGTCGGCTGCGCATCGCCGGGGAACGTGACGTCCAGCTTGGGGAACAATCCATCGGGGACCAGATCCTTGTATCCAACAAACGCCGTCGTCCCCGGACCGAGACCGGGAGTGCCGATGCCGAGCACGACTTCCTTCTGTCGACCGGCAGTGACCGAGCCCTCGCCGAAGAGTGTGATCTCCCAGGGACCGCCGAGGTGGATGATTGGTGCCTCTTCGGGCGTGTCAGCAAACAGGAGCACGCCGTGGGCATCAAAGGGAGAGACAAGGTGCTGCACACGTCCGCCGATGCCGATGCCTTGGCGGTCGGGCATCTCCAACTCGATCTGCAGAGCGTAGAACCGTGTCTGGGGATCTCGCTTCAGATGCTCGCGAATGCGGGAATCGCTACGAGCCATGTGCTGCAGATTCAGCGTGCCGACCGTCAGAGACTTGTGAAGTAATTCCCCGTCACGAATCTCGCCGACTTCAAAACCAACCGTCCCGTCCTTCAGGTTAGAAGACTCTTGTGGCGTGAATCGCTCTTTGGGGTCCGTCAGGTCGCCGTCACCATTCAGGTCGACATAAAGTGCATCTCCGTCGTGGACGAGCCAGACGCGGGTCGCGGCTTCCGGTCCGAAGACGAGCAGACCATATTTTGGCTGGGACGAGTAAGTCGGCTGCTCCCCGATGTCTCGCGACACTTGTGTGAGGTCGACCGCGGAGACGTCGCTGGACTGAACGATTGAGAAGGCCAACAGCAGGCAGTATGCGTGTCTCATCGTGTTCTCCTATGACTTGGTGAAGTCTTCAAAATACACGAGACATTAACGATTCGCCAATTGTCAGCGGCGAGGCACCGTTATTCGGAGTCGCCTGCCAGATCACCCGGAGTCGTCGAGAGATCCCAGAGCAGAACCCGTCCGTTGCCAGTCGAGGCGAGCGTCTGGCCATCCGGGCTGAAGGCGAGTGCCGCGGCGATGCCTTGGGGAGCAACGATCGTCTCGCTGATCTCGCCCGTGGCGACGTCAATCAGGTGGATGCGCGGTTGAGCGAGATCCTCAGCACGGAGTTCACCCGGACGACTCTGGGGGAAGATTTGTGTAATGACAGCCAGCGTTTGACCGTCGGGGCTGTAGATCGGCTCGTGAACCAACGTCGCTTCTGGAAAGTCAATCGTTGACCTCAATTCTCTTGCAACTGTGTCAAACAGATACAGCTTGCCATGCTCGCCCCGGAAGTTGGGAAGGGCAAGTGTTTGCATGTCCGGCGAGTACGCACGATACACGGTAAATACCTCATCCTGGCCCGCTGTGGTCGTGTCGACACGTTTGCCTGTGGTCGTGTCCCAGAACACGAGTTCGGCCTGTTGACTGCTCCAATCGTTCTTTCCCGGCAAGATCCGGTTCTGAGAAACCAACGTCGTTTCGTCGGCTAACATTCCCATCAGCGAGAGGATGGTGAATTGCTGATTGACTGGGATCGTCTGAACGCGCTCTCCGGTGATCGTGTCGAAGACTCTGATTTCATCGGTGTAGGTCTCTTCGGAATGGGTGACCGCGACGCGACGCCCATCAGCCGAGAACACGGGCGCATAGCCCCCTTTGGCTGCGAGTTCAAGACTTGTCCCCGTTTCGAGATCCCAGAGGCTGATTACGCGAGGCGGACGCCCCGGGAGTTCACCTCCCACCTCATCGACCGTCATCAGGAATCGATTATCGGGAGAGGCGTTCATCACGAGGATGTGACGGGATGGGGAGTGCTCCAGTTTTCTGATCAGTTCACCGGTCGCCAGATCCCGTTGGTGGATCGCCCCATTGAAGTCCCAACGAATGAACTTCTCGCCATCTTTTAGGAACCGTGTGCTTTTCCGCTCGGAGTGAACTGTGTACAGATGCGTCCAGTCAGGAGAGACATGGTAAATCTCTGAACCGCTGCCGAAGCCGAATCCGGTTTCAACAGACATTAAACGATCGCCCGTTTCGACGTCCCAGAGTTGGACGATGCCGCCCGGATAGTCGCAGGCGAGCAGTTGAGTCCCATCGGGCGAGAAGTCAACCTGATGCAGAATCCCATCAGTCGTGGGGTGAATCAGGCTCGTCTTCAGACGTTCCGAGACGGGTTCGAGTGTGATCTCAACTTCGGGGCGAGTGACGTTGACGCGATGTGTGGTCGGTTGGACGAAGCCGCCCAGCCAGTCGTCAAAGCTGACAGTGACCGTCGCCTCCTCTGCCGTGACGTCAGCCGGCACCTCAATGATGTCGTGGAAATTGACAGTGCAGCACCGCTTCCGCAGCACGAACTCAGCCGAAGGCTGATTCTCGCCAGGGAAAGCGATGTTCAACTTCGGGCAGAGGCTATCGGGGACGAGATCTTGATAGGCCGCAAAAGCCGTCGTGCCGGGACCAAGACCGGGTGTACCGATCCCAAGAAAGACATCTTTCCGACGCCCGACTTTGAGAGTTAATTCGCCGTCAACCGTCGCCTCCCACGGTCCGCCGAAATGGATGAGTGGCGCTTCCTCGGGGGTCTCTGCAAAGAGCAGCACGCCATTCGCGTCCATCGCTGAGACAAGATGCTCAACCCGTCCCTCTCTTCCGACACCACGATACCCCGGCACGTCGAGTTCGACACGGAGTCCATAAAACCGAGCCTGCGGATTCTTGGTCAGCGCAGCCTTGATCCGTGAATCGCTGTGCATCAAGTGCTGGAGATTCATGGTGTAGACAGCGAGTGACTGATGTCGCCGATCCGCCTCTTGAACCTCGCCGATCTCAAAGCGGAAGGTGCCGTTATTGACATTGGAGGACTGGGTGGCCGTAAAGCGTTCGGCGGGATCCCTCAGATCGCCGTCGCCATTGAGGTCCGCATACAACGTGTCGCCATCGTGGACGAGCCAGATACGAGTCGTGGCCTCCGGTCCGAAGACGAGCAGGCCGTACTTGGGTTGGGACTGGTAGTTCGGTTCGTTGCCGATTGTTCTCGGCACTTGAGTGAGATCGACGGCCTCCGCTGGCGAAGTGGCGATGCAAGCAGCAATCAGCAGGAGATGGGAGACGTTCTTCATGGCTCGCTCCAAAGGGTTTGTGCAGGACGATGGGAGAACTACGTCATGGATGCTGCTTCTGTTGAGGAAATGTGACGCCGGTACGTCAGATTGGCGAGACAGTCAATATGCGTCGCTGCTCCCTTCGCCGCTTGTCGAGGAGGTCTCCCCCGCGAGGGCCGCTTTGCATTGTTCGAGGAGCATTTTGGAGGAACTGGTGCCGATGCGGGTGACGCCCAGTGCGCGGACCTGGAGCAGTGTCTCGAAGTCGCGGACGCCGCCGGCGGCTTTGACCTGGACGCTGTCGGGGGTGTGGTCGCACATGAGTTTGAGGTCGGGAAGCGTCGCGCCGCTGGTGCCGTAGCCGGTGGACGTCTTGACCCAGTCGGCTTTGAGGTCGGTGCAGATTTCGCAGAGGCGGATCTTGTGCGTGTCTTCGAGGTAACAGTTCTCGAAGATGACCTTCACCTTTTGACCGGCGGCGTGAGCTGGTTCGATGACGGCGGCGATGTCGTCTCGCACGTCGTCCCAGTTGCCGCTCAGGACTTGTGAGATGTTGACCACCATGTCCAGTTCCTGGCAGCCATCTGCGAGGGCTCGCTTCGCCTCGGCCTGTTTGGTGGATGTGGTGTGACCACCGTGGGGGAAGCCGATCGTCGTGCTGGTTTTGACAGTGCTCCCTTTGAGAATCTCTGCACACCGCTTCACGTAATACGGCATGAGGCAGACGCTGGCGACGTTGTATTCGACCGCGAGCCTGCAGCCCGCTTCGAGATCATCAACGGTCATCGTCGGTTTGAGCAATGAGTGATCGAGCATCTTCGCGATGTCAGCGAGTGAGTCGTCCATGGTCCCTTTCGATTGGAATGTTGAGCGGTGAGATTGCCGCGAGCGAAGGTGATGGCTCATAACTCAAACGACACGCGAGCGGTGTCATCGGCGATGTCTACCGGCGAGAGGGCGGCCACATGAGAGTAACGGGAGAAGTCCGAGACATTGAATGTTAGAAGTCCGAGACATTGAATGTTAACAGACCCTGGAGACCGTGCCTGGCCATCGCGGCGGCGAGACGTGCATCATGCGCGGGTTTGCCTTGAACCCTGTAGAGTCTGACGAGTTCGAGCCAATGGTCGAAAACACGTCGTTCGTCACGCAAGAGTGCAAAGAGTTGGATGAGTTCAGAGGTCTGGCGGTCTGCGTCCTCGACGGATAGTCCCATTCCGTTCTGGTCAACTGGTCGTGTTGCGACCACCCAAAACTCGTAGACGACCTGAGGCACAATGACCAACTGGTGGCCAGCCCCTTGGCACGTGTGGAGGGCAATGGCAGCAATTTCTTGATGGGAATGTCCATGATCGGTCGCCCTCAGCAACACGTTGGTGTCGACAAGAATCTGCATTAAGGACGTATCTCCGCATAGACGTCACGGCTGTTGCTGACATTCTGCCGAATTCGGTTTGTGCGACGCGCCGCAATGAGAAAAACGATGTCTAACGATCTTCATAGATCGATTCACGACTGTCATCGACAGTGTGGGAGACGGGTGGAAAGCCATCAATCCATGCTCGGAATCTGTCCGACCAGCCTTCTTGGGGAACTGTCGCATCGTCGGACCCATTTGTTGGAGACGGCTGCAAACGCTCGCGGACGAGATCGATCACAACTCGATCGATGTCCTGCCCGGTCACGCTGGCATATTCCAACAGTCGTGATTCCAAGTCTGGCGGCAGCGTCAAGTTAATCGTCATGGCAATTCACACCCTCCAAACGCATTGTACACCGCTCACCTTCTCAGGGAATGTAGTTCCTCAAAAACGTCGCACTCTGCCGGAGTGATGCCTGGCGTGACTCCAGCGAGCCTTCGTAGGCGCGGTCTTCGACTTCCACGCAGACGGGGCCGTCGTAGCCCGTGTCGGTGAGGGCGCTGAAAAATTGGCCCCAGTTGACGTCGCCCAGACCGGGGAGCTTCGGCGTGTGATACTCGGGCGGGTAGCCGAGGACGCCCACGTCGTCAAGCAAGTGTTGATCGACGCGGACGTCCTTGGCATGAGCGTGAAAGATGCGGTCAGCAAACTCACGGATCGGTTTGATGGCATCCATCATCAACCATGTCGGGTGCGACGGATCGTAGTTGAGGCCGAAGTGGTCGCTGGGGATGTCTGCGAACATGCGTCGCCAGATCGCAGGCGAGTAGGCGAGGTTCTTGCCGCCGGGCCATTCGTCGTCGCTGAACAGCATGGGGCAATTCTCGATGGCGACCCGGACCCCCTGCTCCTCCGCGTAGTCGATGATGGGACGCCAAACGTCGAGGAAGCGGGGCCAGTTGTCATTGACCGACTTGGTCCAGTCACGACCGACGAACGAGGTCATGACGTTGATGCCCAGCTTGGCGGAGGCGGCGATCGTCTTGCGGATGTGGGCGACGTAATGGTCTGACTCCTCCTGATCGGGACAGAGCGGGTTGGGGTAGTAGCCCAGCCCGCTGATGCTCACGCCCGTCTCGTCGGTCAGCTTCCCGATGCGATCGACGTCGGCCTCGCTGAATTCGCTGACATCGATATGTGTCACGCCCGCATAGCGCCGCTCGGCCTTACTCGGCGGCCAGCACATCACCTCGACGCAGTCGTACCCCGTCTCCGCAGCGAACGTCAGCACTTCCTCCAGTGACAATTCAGGCAGAATGGCCGTGACAAACCCGAGTTTCATGGATCGGACTCCTCTCAAGTTGCGTTGATTCCACAGGATGTGAGGGAGATTCTACCCCAACTGTGTCGGAAATGCGCGGCTTACACTGGAGGCAAAGACGGGGTCAGGCACGGATGCATCCGTTGACTGGTGGTGGGAACGCTCGACGTTTTCGCCCGTGGGTGTCCCGATGTGAGTTGTGGTCGCTGCGAAAACGTTGGGTGGACCCTCCCGAGTTCGGGACAGCCTCCGAGGGTCCACCCGCTTTTTTCGGCAGTCACCTTGCGAGGTCATGCACTGCGGTGCGGGCCGAAAAAGCGAGCGTCCCCGGCCACCACCATCGAGCGGATGCATCCGTGCCTGACCCCTTCGTGCGGTGAGCATGCAAACGCCTTGGGGACCGGCTATAATTCCATTGGAGATGCCCAGCATGAGCAATTTGAACCCATTACCCGTCGTCGGAGTCGACGAGCCGACGTACGAAGATCCGCTGGACTTGATGGACGAAATCGATCGTCTCAAGGTCGAGCAGGACGCGGCAATCCTTGCGCACTTCTACGTCGACGGCGAGATTCAGGACATTGCAGACTACACGGGCGACTCACTCAAACTCGCTCGCGATGCGACACGGGTTGAGCAGTCGACGATCGTGTTCGCCGGTGTCCACTTCATGGGTGAGTCGGCCAAGATCATGAACCGCGAAAAGCGGGTGCTGATCCCCGATTTGCTCGCCGGTTGCTCGCTCGCCGAGAGTTGTCCGCCAGACCGTCTGCACGCCTTCCAGGAGGAGCTGCGGGAGGAGGGTCGGGACTTCGTGACGGTGGCGTACATCAACACGTCGGCAGCGGTGAAGAGCCTGTGCGACTGGATCGTCACCAGCGGGAACGCCCGTGAGCTGATCGAAGAACGAGTCCCCAAAGACAAGGAAATCCTGTTCGTCCCGGACCAGCACCTCGGTCGTTATCTGATGGAGGTCACTGGCCGTGAGATGATCCTCTGGCCCGGAGCGTGCATGGTGCATGAGGTCTTCAGCCTACAGGATCTCAATCGTGCCCGTCGGAACAACCCTGGCTCACTCGTTGTCGCTCATCCAGAGTGTCCCCAGAACATTTTGGAAGTCAGCGACTTCGTGGGCGGGACCGAGAAGATTCGGCAATTCTGCATTGCCCAAGAGGAGCCGAAAGTCATTTTGGTGGCGACCGAGTCGGAGATGATTCATGCCCTGAAACGCTCAGCCCCTCAACACGAATACATCCCCGTGCCAGGCATCATGACCGACACGGGCGAGACATGTGCCTGTAACCGCTGCCCGCACATGGCCAGAAACACCCTGCAGAAAGTCCGCGACTGTCTGCGTGACGGACAGCCGGAGATCACCTGGCAACCCTACTTCGACAAAGCCAAGGATGTTCTCGAACGAAGTCTGCTGGAGAGCAATCAGCAAACATCGGAAATGAACGGAGACTGAGACATATCGTCGTGCGTTCGCGCACCTCACTGAAATCTGAAACTCGACGACTGAAGATCAACGATGCCCGACACCCTGACAATTACTGACAACCGCACCGGCAAGACGTACGACGTCGATATTAATGATGACACCGTTCGGGCGATGGACTTCAGGCAGATCAAAGTCCAGGACGATGAGTTCGGGATGATGACGTACGACCCGGGGTATACCAACACGGCTGCCTGCACGAGTTCGGTGACATATATCGACGGAGACAAGGGCATCCTTGAATACCGCGGATACCCCATCGGGCAACTGGCCGAGAATTGTGATTTTCAGGAAGTGGCCTATCTCCTGCTGCATGGTGAGCTGCCGAATCAGTCGCAGTTGGAGGAGTGGGTGCAGTCACTGCGGATGCACACAATGGTGCATGAGAACATCAAGGAGCAGATGGCGTCGTTCCGCTACGATGCCCACGCGATGGGGATGTTCATCAGCACGGTTGCTGCGCTTTCGACGTTCTATCCAGAGGCAAAGGATGTCCACTGTGCTGAGAATCGGATGCTGCAGTCCAAAAGACTGATTGCCAAAGTGCCGACCCTCGCTGCGTTCGCGTACCGGCATTCTCAGGGGCATCCCGATAACTATCCCAAGAACGACCTGACCTACACGGAGAACTTTCTCCACATGATGTTCAAGATGACGGACAACCCTTACGAGCCGGAGCCAGCACTCGTACGGGCACTCGATGTCCTGTTCATCCTGCATGCCGATCATGAGCAGAACTGTTCCGCCAGTGTGATGCGGGCCATCGGCTCCTCCGACGCCGATCCGTACTCCGCACTCGCAGGTGCCGCAGCCGCACTCTACGGTCCCCTGCACGGAGGGGCCAATGAAGCGGTGCTCAACATGTTGAACGCGATCGGTCACGTCAATAATGTTCGGGACTATGTCGCCAAGTGCAAAGATGGCGAACATCGCCTGATGGGCTTCGGCCACCGCGTTTACAAGAACTACGACCCCCGGGCCCTCATTGTGAAGCAGTGTGCAGACGCGGTGTTCGAGGTCACCCGTCGCAGCCCACTCTTGGACATTGCTCTGGAACTCGAGAAGATTGCCCTCGAGGACGAATACTTCATCAAACGCAAGCTGTACCCAAACGTCGACTTCTACAGTGGTTTGATCTACGAAGCCATCGGTCTCCCTGTCACCATGTTCCCGGTAATGTTCGCCATCCCACGCACGGTCGGCTGGCTCGCCCAATGGCAAGAGATGATGGAGGACGACGAGCGACGTATTCAACGTCCACGACAGATCTACGTCGGCGGGCGAGAACGCGAGTTCGTGCCGATCAATCAGCGAGGCTGAGCCATGAGTACCGCTTCGACTCCCGTTGAGATCGAATACCCCGAATCGGATGGGCAACCGATGGGCGAGACAGACCTGCATCGCAACTGGATGATGAGACTCATCGAACTGTTGCAGCATCGCTATCACAACCAACAGGTCTATGTCTCAGGAGACTTGCTTGTCTACTACGAGGAAGGCACGCCTCACAAATTTGTCGTGCCCGATGCGTTTGTCGTGCAGAACTGCGACCCAGGCGAACGTCGCACCTACAAAATCTGGGAAGAGCCTGCCCCTCCGCAGGTCGTTTTTGAGGTCACCTCTCGGAGTTCAAAACGAGAGGACACCATTCACAAGCCGCGAACCTATGCCCAGATTGGGGTCCGGGAGTATTTCGTTTACGACCCGACCCAGGACTACCTCGATCCGCCCTTGCGAGGGTATCGGCTGGCGGGTGATGAGCATGTCCCCATTGAACCAGACGCCAATGGCACTCTTCACTGCGAGGAGTTGGACCTGATGCTCAATCTCGATGGTCTGGGTCTCGTCCTCCGAGATGGCTCAACGGGCGATCGACTGCTCCTGAAATGGGAAGCCGAACAGGCGGCCAAAGAGGCCGAAAAGCAAGCCTACGCTGCGGAGCATCAGGCCCGGCTCGATGCGGAAGCCGAGGTTGACCGTTTGCGAGAACAACTCCGCCAGTCGGGGCAAGATGTTTAACAGCGATGCCTGACCCCGGATCACTCCGTGATCTGGAACTCCTGCCTTTCTCGTCGCGTAGTTCGATCGTATCATGTCAGAGATTTCCCGCTGTGAAATTGTGCCTTTGCCGGAGCAACAGACGTCGTTTCGCATCGATGGCCGGGAAGTGACACGCTGGCATTATGGTCCCTGGTCCCCCAAGCCATGTTTCTTTCCCCTCAATGGACCTCGATCGGGTTCATCGCTGACGCGGATGGGCCATCCGGGGGCCCCCGACCATGCGCATCATCGCTCGGTGTGGTTCGCTCACCAGAAGCTGCTCGGCATCAACTTCTGGAGCGATCAGACGGATGCCCGCATACGACAACAGGAATGGCTCGTTTACCAAGACGGCGATCCCGAAGCAGCGATGGCTGTCAAACTTGGTTGGTACGACGGTCATGATCCGCAGCCGTTGATTGATCAGGAACTGATTGCGATCCTGAGGCCGCTCGACGACGGGGAGTACACGCTCGACCTGCATTCCACGTTCACGCCTCGGGCAGAACAGATCGAGTTTCAACAGACGAACTTCGGTTTTCTGGCGGTCCGGATGACGAAGTCCATCTCGGCTCACTTTGGCGGCGGACACCTCACCGGAAGTGACGGCACGACGGGGGAGCCGGACTTGTTCGGCCAGCCGTCTCCCTGGATGGATTACAGCGGTCCGATTTCAGTTGATAACACGTCTCCTCGAACTGTCGTGACGGAGGGGATCACCTACTTCGATCATCATCTAAATGTCTCCTATCCCTCGAAGTGGCACGTTCGAGAAGACGGATGGATGGGAGCGTCTCCCTGCCGCGATCGGGCGATTATCGCGACCAAACAGGAACCATTGCGACTGCGATATCGACTGCACGTACATCACGGTCCAGTCGACCTCACCCAGGCAACGGAGATCGCGGCGAGCTGGGCCGAAGAACCCGACTACCGCATCGTCCGGGCCACACAGCCGCATCAATACTTTCAAATCGAGCGGATCTAATGCTGCCCTCCACGGTCTCATCGCTCCCGTACCTCACGGCGGAACTGACCGGTGTCAAGGGTGTGATCAAACGTGAGCCGCGAGATTTCGTTGTTGAAGAGCAACCGCTGTACGAGCCATGCGGAGAGGGAGACCATCTCTATCTGTGGGTCGAGAAACGCGACGTGTCAGCTGAGTTGCTCACGCAACACATCGCCCGAGCGCTGGGGATCGCACGAGCAGACATCGGCGTCGCCGGTCTCAAGGACAGACGGGCCGTCACACGGCAGTTCGTGTCAGTTCCTGCGGCATGTGAAGGGCGAATCAAGAAGATCAATTCAGACGACATCCGGGTCCTCACCCGGACGAGACACGGCAATAAGTTGAAGACCGGACATCTCCGTGGTAACCGCTTCGATGTGTTGGTCCGCGAGACTGTTTCTGACGCGCTGTCGCGTGCAAATCCGATCGCTGAAGTCATCCGTTCACACGGCTTCCCCAACTTCTATGGTGAACAACGATTTGGGTTTGACGGTGAGACACTTTCGCTGGGGGTCGACATTCTCACAGGTCAGAAGTCGGAACGCGATATCCCCCGTGGGCGTCGGCGATTCCTGTTGAGGTTATCACTGTCGGCGGTGCAATCGGCGATCTTCAACGAGGTGCTCAGACGTCGGATCGAGGACGGACTGCTGACGCGGGTTCTGGAGGGGGACGTGATGCAGGTGAGGGCGAGTGGCGGTCCGTTCGTTGCCGAAGATGTCTCACGGGAGCAGGAGCGATTCGATCAGGAGGAGACGGTCATCAGCGGACCGATGTACGGGTTGAAGATGCGTCATCCCACAGGCGAAGCTGCCGAGCGTGAGGGAGCCGTCTTAGCTGAGTTCGGACTCACACCAGCGAGCTTCGCAGCCTGGCGGAAGCTGTTGCCAGGGACAAGACGGCCTTTGGTGATGGCAGCCGACGAGTTGAGTCTCACTGAGGAGCAGGACGGCCTGAGGCTCCAGTTTGCGCTAAATCGCGGAACATACGCAACTTCGCTGTTGCGGGAGTTCATGAAGACAGAATCCGGGAAATGAGGCAGTCCGGCTGGGGTGGGACAGTCGTAACAATCCCCCCGGAATTTTGAATTCTGCCAAATTGACACTTGGCAACCGATGCCGGCTGTCCTGATGATAGAACGCGGAGAGGCTTGGTCCGCAGTCCGAAACGGGAGCGTTGGTTAAGACTTGTGCCGATCCCGCGCTGATCGTGGGAAGCTGAAGTCCGATGAGTATTCGACCAACAACTGGCACCTTGGACTTGGCCTTCGCCCCTTCCTCGAAGTACAACCTCCCCCCCCTGCATCTGTGAACCACTGTTTGATGAAGCGGCGACTCATCAGGGAAGAACCGGCGAAGATGTGTCTTGGTGGAAATCGAATACTCAGGTGGAATCGTCATCTCGAATCAGCGGATTGGTGTGAGTTTTGAACCATTACATCGGTATTGATATTGGCGGGACGTCGATCAATGTGGGGGTCGTCGATGACTCGGGCCTGACGCTCGCCAAGCAGAGCCGTCCCTCCGTGCTGAACGATGGCCTGGAGGCGGGACTTAGACAGGTTTATGACGCTGTCGAGCGGACGGTTGTCGAGAGTGGGGTCGGCTGGGGAAAGATTCAGGCCATTGGAACTGCCGCCCCGGGGACGATGGATATTCATACGGGTGTGATCTTTCACCCCTTCAACCTGCCCGGCTGGGAAGACCTGCCGCTGCGTGACCGCTTGGCTGACCATTTTGGCAAGCCGACGGTGCTGCACAACGATGCGAACGCAGCCGCCTACGGGGAGTACTGGGTGGGTGCCGGTCGCAACGTCAGTAACCTGATGTTCTGGACGTTGGGAACGGGCATCGGCGGAGGCATCGTGATCGATGGACATCTTCTCACCGGTGCTCATTCACATGCTGGCGAGTGTGGTCATATGATCATCCAGATGGACGGCGGTGAGCGGTCACCACATGGCATTCACGGAGCCCTCGAACTCTACGCCAGTGCAAAGGCACTTGTCTGCCGCTGCCAGGAGCGATTGGACGCAGGAGGGAAGTCACTGCTTGCCGAATGGCTGAAGGCAGGAGAGGAGCTGACGCCCAAGCTCATCGCAGCCGCAGCCGAGGAAGGCGACAAACTGGCTGACGAATTGATCATGGACACAGCTCGCTACTTGGCGATCGGTACCATCAACATGATGCACACCATCAATCCCGAGATGGTCGTCTTGGGCGGTGCGATGACATTCGGTCAGAACGAGACCGAGTTAGGCCGCCGGTTCCTGGCCCATCTCAAAGGGGTGGTCAAGACTCATGCCTTCCCCATTCTCGCAGAGCGCACGATCATCGATTATGCCACACTTGGCTCCGACGCGGGATTCATCGGGGCAGCGGGATGTGCCCGTGCGGCCGTGCGATCAGACGTTGGTGTGCCGGTGCCGGCTCGCTCCTGATTTCGATTCTCAAGCGAAGCCCTCTGCCCTTTCAGGGACGATCCACGTAGAATGTGGAAGACTCGTTCGCTGTGAGATCATCGGTGGGAAACAGGCTTCCAAAACGACCAGTTGTCACGGGATACTTGGTCTCCGCTGCGCTCCACATCGGACTTGTCGGCCTGACGATCCTGCTGACGGTGCCCAGTTGGCCCGAGTTGGACGCCTCTCCCCTCACGGTGCGGACGATTGTCTCCGATCGTCCGGTGACAGATCAGGGGGAACATCTGCTCGGCACAGTCGACGGACTGCCAAGCCCGCCAGAAGTGGAAGAGCAGGCTCCATCGCCAAACGATCTTGCGGTCGAACGTGCTCCCTCGGCGGATGATCCCGGGCTGGCGGATTTCGCCCGGCGTCGCCTGGAGCACGCGACAAGAGAGGCTGAGGAACAATCGACAGCGGAGCAGCGAGCTGATCTGGAGACACTTGGCAAGCGACTGCAGAATGTCGCCAGTGAGGAGTCGGTCGCCGAGTTGTCGGGAACTCTCAGCAAGTGGCTGGGCGTGGACGAACGTGTCAACGAATCTCAACCAGATGCGGAGAAAGAGGCCGTTCCCTTCGATGCGTCCTCGGCTCAGATCTCTGATGTGAAAAAGCTTGAAACCGATGCGGGCGTCATATACGTCGCCGTACTTGTTGACGCTGCCGGGCAATCCAGCGAGGCTGAGCTGGACGAGATCGATGGTCCACAACTCTATGAAACGTTTCAACTCATCAAGCGGTTTCCGTTAATGGAGATGGTTTATCGTCGCACGGTAATGGGACTGCTCGACAAACTCGCACGCGAATCGGCGCCTCCAGCCGAGTCAACACCCCCACCAGCATCCGGCTCCAACAGCGACGGCGAGTAACAGCACGCCCGCACAGCCGGAGCCCGCGTGAGGCTGGACGCCGTGCTCAGCCAGCATTGCCTCGACAGCTACTTTCGCTTCCTTCAGTCCACAAACTTGTGCCTCGCGGTACCGTTTGATGGCAGGGATCTTTCCCTGATTCCTCGCGAGGTCCAGAATCTCCGCTTCGAGATGCTCCATCGGCTGCCGCTGTGACAGGAATTTGTCACCCGCTCCACCAGACGCGAGTAAACCATCGACGGCCAGTTTGGCTGTCAGGAGGTCGCAACCGGTCGCTTCTCGATAGCGTTTGATGGCATCGATCACGCTCCCTTGACGTGCCATCTCCCAGACCTCTCGCAGCACTGCCTCATCGACATCCGGCGACGGAGGCTCGGCGAAGGAGTCCATCGGCGAACCACATTGCGGGCAAAGGGGAACCCCGCTCTCCACCTCAGCCCCACAAGCACGGCAGTAGTCCATCTGTCACTCCCGCGATCGAGTCAGGTGTGTCGTCCGTCGGACCGTCAGGCATGGCCCGTCATGTAGGAGAGTTGGCTCGCCGTCTTGCGAATCGCGTCCTTGTTCTCCAGCAACTGGCTGAGGAAGTCCCACTGTCCGCTGACGAGTGCCTCATGAGCACTGGCGGCAATGTCCACCGGCACGACCGTGTCTGCATACCGCACCTCCTTCGCCTGCAGGTCGACGTTGATCTCCAATGGTGGGTCAGCTTCGATCATGCTCGCCAACGCATCCAAGGCTGGTCGTTCCGCCGTCACGCAGGGCACCCCCAGGGCCGTGCAGTTGCCGAAGAAGATCTCTGCGAATGACTCGCCGATGATCGCCTTCACTCCCCACCGCATCAGCGACTGCGGCGCATGCTCACGACTCGACCCGCACCCGAAGTTGCGACCGGTCACAAGAATTGAGCCGTCCTCATAGTGGGCATGATTCAACGGATGTGATGCATCCTGTTCACGGTCATCCTTAAACGCATGCTCCCCAATGCCCTCGAACGAGACGCAACGCAGGAACCTCGCCGGGATGATGCGGTCGGTGTCGATGTCGTCAAGGAGGAGGGGAATGCCAGTGCCGGTGATTTGTGTGATCTGTGTCATATTTGCCTTCGGTTCTCACTAACCTCAGTTTACGTTGCGACGGGTTGATCGATACGACGAAGGATCTCTTTCGCCAATTGTTGAAAATCGTTGTAGCACGACTGAACGGCTGCCATGTGCCCTCCGAGCGCCCCGTCGGCGGGCTTCAGGAAGAACATCGGCTTGAGCGCGTCTTGAGCGTATGGCATCAGGGATCGGTAGTTCTTCAGACTGGCCAGACAGTTGGGGTCATCGGAAATGAGCTTGCTGGTCCCCTGGCTCTTGCGTAAGACGCTCTTGCGATATTCCGTCGGGATGCGATCCGTCCAGCGCTTGTAAGCTTTGACCGGACGATCAAGCCGAGTGGCGTCCTGCATGACGATGTAGCCCACGGGAGTCATCGAACCCGCTGGCAAATTGACATCCATCTCTGGCGGTTTTCGCTCGATCCGATCGGTCCATCCGCCTCGCCAGTCTTCAAGCGTTGGCCCCAGGTTTCTCAAGCCTTGCAACGAGAAGAGGTCCGCAGCTAGTGGGACGACAACGTAGTCAGCGGCGAGCAGCGCCGTTCGGTTAATCGCACCGAGATTTGGGCCGACATCGATCAATGCGAGTGATGCGTTCCGCATCACAGCAGCCTGCTGGATGATCCGGTGAAACGAGGAGGAAATGCGAAAGGCCGCCTCTTTCTTATCCAGACAATCCGGCCAAGCTGACGACAGCTCGTCTTCAAAACGTGATAGTGCGAGGTCACCCGGAATAACGCCAATCCTTGACCTGACTGCCTCGATGTAGGGTTCAGCAATGTCACCGGTTCCTTTGAGGATCGGTGACACGCATCCGAAAACAGTGTGAGGATGATCTCCCGCCGGCCACAAATCTTCCAGCCTCTCTTCGTCAAGAAACATCGACGTGAGGTTGGCTTGAGGGTCGAGGTCTGCGGCGACAACAGACTCTCCCAATTCGGAGAACATCCAGGCGAGATGGTAGACGAGCGATGTCTTGCCGACGCCCCCTTTGTTGTTAAAGAATGCCACTGTTTTCATGGCCGCCTCCTCAGCGTCACAAGCACGACTGTCGCTTGGACATCGATTACGAGTTCCGGGTTTCCATTCGATGCAAGTGCTTTGCGCGTGGATGGAAAGCCAAAGCCAAATCGCTGCACATGGCCGAGAGTCTTCATCGCCTCGGCAATCAATGGATTCCGATAGTCCGTTACCCCCGGCTGACCGAAGTTCTCAGAAGTCACCTGTCCGTACGGTCCACCCGGGCTGTGGATCTCGATGCGATCATGGAACCAATAAATTCGAGTCGGGGCGTTTGTCGATTCATAGTTCCGATGGAGAACCGTGTTTCGAGCCATTTGCGTGAGTGCGACAAGAGGATAGTCGGGCAACTGTGTTTCTGGACCGCTCTCTTCAATCGTTGTTGCAATGGATATCTGACTGCTCAGCATGCGATCAATCCCATCCAGTAGATCCGGTAACGGTCCAGACAATTCCTGTTGGTGCCGAATCGGATCAGTCAATTCGGTGCCCTCGAATCGGACGAACTGGATGTAGGCTCCAGGAATCCACGACCGTGGGTCTTTGCCGAGCGTCAATATTCCGGCCACGTTGGGTGTTCCATCGGGTGACAAGAAGTGGAGCGACGCCAACTGTTGCTCCATCGTTCGGTTGTTCTCAGAAATGACATCCGCAGGCAGTGCTGCAGGAAGATAAACGCGAGTGAACAACTCCAAGTCGAGCTCATCGAGCGTTGCCCCGGACACAGGCTGATGGTCAAAGGGGAGGTCGAGCGACCTACGCTTCTCACTCAACCTCTGCTCCTCCTCGCGGGTTGCGATCGCTCGGCGCGGCCCAACGCGGATGTAAGTGCGGCCTCGATAACGAACCGGCGGAGAAGACGATGGCCGAACCTCCACAACTGCTAACTCGCAACCAGAAACGATTTGTTTTTGAACCGTCATTGCCGGCAACGGGAGAATGTTGCCATCGTCTCGGATCGCTGACAACGTGAGGAGAAGCTGGTCAGTGATTGGTAAGTCCGCGCAGCTTCCGTCATTGTTAGCGCCCACGAACGCGACTCCAGGTTGTTGATGATCCGGAAGATCGTTGGCGAACGCACAGATTGCTTCGCAGAGCTTATCCTTATCAGAAATCGAGGCCTTCCGCTCTGAACGGTCCGACTCAACCTCCATAAGCAGTTCTGAGAGTTCGGTATCGCTGAGCATGGTTAGACTCCCACCGGTGAGTGCATCTCGCGCACATCGGTCACGGCTCCCTCAATCGCTGCTGCGGTGACCATCGCGGGGGACATCAGCAGGGTGCGGCCGGTGGGGCTGCCTTGGCGGCCTTTGAAGTTGCGGTTCGAGGAGGAGGCGGAGACTTCGCGGCCCTGGAGTTTGTCCGGGTTCATCGCGAGGCACATCGAGCAACCGGCCGCTCGCCACTCGAAGCCGGCGGCTTGGAAGATTTCGTGGAGGCCTTCGGACTCGGCCTGTTTGAGAATCTTTTGTGAGCCGGGGACCACGATGGCCTTCACGCCGGCTTTGACTTTGTTGCCTTCAGCGAGGCGGGCCGCTTCTCGTAGATCGCTAATGCGGCCGTTTGTACAGGAGCCGATGAAGGCGACGTCGATCTTCTGGCCGCGGATGGGTTTGCCCGCTTCGAGGCTCATGTACTCCAGTGCCTCGCGGACGCCGACTTGTTCGTCAGCGGGGAACTCGTCGACGGGCGGGATGTTCTCACTGATGCCGACGGATTGAGCCGGGTTGATGCCCCATGTGACGGTCGGCTCGATCTGGTCAGCAGAGAAGCGGACCTCGTCGTCGAATGTGGCGTTGGGTCCGGAGGCGAGGGCACGCCACTCATCAGCCGCCTTGTCAAATGCGTCGCCTTGCGCTGCGAAGGGGCGTCCGCGGAGGTATTCGATCGTGGTCTCGTCCGGGTTGACGTATCCGCAGCGGGCACCCCCTTCGATGCTCATGTTGCAGACAGTCATGCGCTCTTCCATCGTCATCCGGTCGAACACCTCGCCTGCATACTCGTAGGCAAAACCGATCCCGCCCTTCACACCGAGCTGTCGGATGATGTAGAGGATCACGTCCTTCGCATAGACGCCGCTGGCGAGTTCGCCCGTCACCTCGATGCGTCGCACTTGCGGCTTGTTCATCGCGAGTGTCTGCGTCGAGAGCACATACGCCACCTGCGACGTCCCAATGCCGAAGGCAATCGCACCGAAGGCACCGTGCGTCGACGTGTGCGAGTCACCGCAGGCGATCGTCAGGCCGGGCTGGGTGAGTCCCTCCTCCGGTCCGACGATATGCACGATGCCCTGTCGATCGTCATCGAGGTTGAACAGCGTCACGCCGAATTCGTCACAGTTGACTTCGATCGCGGACATCATCTGCTCGGCCAGGCCATCTGCAAACGGACGGGCCTGATTGTCTGTGGGGACAATGTGATCGACGGTCGCGAAGGTGCGGTCCGGGTACATCACCTTGAGATTCCGGTCCCGCAGCATCTCAAACGCCTGCGGGCTGGTGACCTCGTGAATGAGATGCAGTCCGATAAACAATTGTGTCTGCCCGGAGGCTAACGTGCCGACAGTGTGCTGGTCCCAGACTTTGTTGAAGAGGTTGGTCGTCATGGAGTTTTCGGTTGTCAGTTGTCAGTGGTGAACTGTGACTCGTGTCGTCGAGGCAGTTTGAAAACTGATCACTGACGACTGACAACTCACTCACTGTGTGGTTTCAAGAATCTGTTTGAAGCGACGCGGCACGCCACGATAGGCGGAGGCGTAGGTTTCCTCAAGCGGGACGTTAATGTACCGCTCTCTAGTGAGGAACAGGGGCATCTCCGGGAGGACACGCCCGACAGCGACGGGTTCGATGAACGCGTGAATGGGCAAGGGGGAAATGTACGACGCCAGCGTCAATGGTTCATCGGCAGGCGGTGTGAACTCCTCTCCGCCCAGGTATTTCCAGATGCGAGCGTGAATCCCATTGGGATCGAATGGACCGGGCGGATACAAATCAATGACCAGGAGATGCACTCCCTCTCGGAAGGAGGTCACGATTTTCTCCATCAACGCAGCCAGTTTCAGATCTTGGCGTTTGTTGCCTGAAGAAACAATCTCGATGATCGCGATCACACGATCGTCACTGACATGTCTCACGACGATTGATCGCTGTTTCGACGTGTAATACGCGTCATCTTGCTCGCACTCCATTTGATAGCGTGATTGAGGGATCGTTTCCGCCAGCGTCAACGTACCTCCACTGACGTCATCTGCAGGTGACCAATCGGCGGGAGGCAGATGCTTAAACTCGTTGTCAGATTCGATCTCCAGAGTGAGGACGTCCGGCCCGTAGTTGCCCGACCGCTGCTCGCCAAGGGCGTAGTAATTGTCTGGCAACGGACCGCTGTTCAACGCATCGGACAAGAATGTGATCCACGCATTGTGAAAATGGTGGAAGATCCCCGCCTCGACCTTTGTCCAATCGTGTACTGGCATATTCGCTCGCTCCCGTGATTGCTGCTGGTTCCATCATACATCGGCCCAGCGCCATTAGGCAGGTCCAAAGTGCCGATTGATACGGTCGTTGCAGGCTCCTACACTGTGGGACAACCCAAGAATCCGAACAATGCCGTCGATACCGGGACGGCGAGAGGACACGACATCTCATGTTTGAAGGCATCACACAGTCCCTGGGCGACGCACTGGGCAGCCTGCGGGGCGGTCGACTCACTGAGAGCAACATTCGCGACGGGATGCACAAGGTCCGGCAGGCGCTCCTGGAGGCAGATGTCAATTACGACATCACCAGGGACTTCATGGACCGCGTCACCGAGCAGGCGGTCGGCGACAAGGTGCTCAAGTCGCTCAAGCCCGAAGAGCAGATCGTCGGGATCGTCTACAACGAGTTGGTCCAGTTGATGGGGCCGGTCGACCATGAGATCACGCTGCGGCGGGGTGAGGTCTCGGTTCTGATGATGTGCGGGTTACAGGGGTCGGGCAAAACGACGACCTGCGGCAAGCTGGCGCGTATGCTCCGCGATGAGGGGGCCAAGCCGATGCTCGTCGCCGCCGACCTCCAGCGACCGGCGGCCATCGAGCAGCTCAAGGTCATCGGCCAGCAGATCGACATCCCGGTCTACTCCGAAGATCCCGCGAAGAGTTCGCCCTTGCAGGTCTGCCAGAACGGTCGCAAGGCGGCCAATCAGCAGGGTCGGGACATCCTGATCCTCGATACGGCCGGTCGGCTGCACATCGACGATGACTTGATGCGCGAGTTGGAGCAGATCGACAATAAGTTGATGCCCCATCAGGTGTTACTCGTCTGCGACGCCATGACCGGACAGGACGCCGTCAACTCGGCGAAGGCGTTCAACGAAGCGCTTGAAGTCGATGGCGTGATCCTGACTAAACTCGACGGTGACACCCGTGGTGGAGCCGCCCTGTCCGTCAAAGGCGTCACGGGCGTGCCCATCAAGTACGTCGGCGTCGGCGAGGGACTCGATGCGTTGGAACGCTTCCATCCCGAGCGCATGGCCCAACGCATCCTCGGGCAAGGCGACCTCGCCACACTCATGGAGACCGCCGCCCGGACCCTCGATGCCGACGAGATGGAAGCTCAGCAGCAGAAGATGATGGAGGGGAAGTTCACGCTCGATGACTTCCTCAAATCCATGCAGCAAATGAAGAAAATGGGCTCGATGAAGTCCCTCATCAAGATGATCCCCGGCATGGGGCAGATCGCCGGAGCGATGGACGAGATGGGGGATGAGATGGACCCCGACAAGGAAGTCCGCCGTCTGGAGGCCATGATTCAGTCGATGACCCTTGACGAGCGGCAGAATCCTGAGAGAATCGATCGTTCGCGTCGGAATCGGATCGCTGCAGGCAGCGGGACCGACCCGGCGGAGATCAACGATGTGCTCAAACAGTTCAAGGGCATGTCGGGGATGATGCAGAAGATGGCCGGCATGTCCATGAAGGACAAAATGAAGGCCGTCAACGAGTTAGCGCCGGACATGATGAACCCGGCGTCAAACATGCAGCGTGAGAAACAACGCAGCAAACGCGGCCCCACCGACAAGAACAGCCTCCGCGACAAGCGGAAACAGGAACGTCAACGAGCGAAGAAGGCTCGCAAAAAAAATAAACGCCGCTAGTGAGTGGCAATGTGGTCGGGGGCTCAAGGCGACCCTCTGACCTTCGACTCTCAACATTCAACACCGGACACTCGACAGCACATGGCAGTACGCATCCGCATGAAACGACTGGGCCGCAGGCATCGCCCTTACTACCGCATCTGTGTGATGGACCAGCGCAAGCCGCGCGACGGCAAGGCCATCGAAGAGGTCGGCACGTACGATCCTATGGTGCGTGACAAGTCCCAACGCGTGACCCTCAAGCTCGACCGCATCGAGCACTGGATCTCCGTCGGTGCCCAGCCGAGCGAAAGGGTCGCCGTGCTGATCGACAAAGTCAAGAACGACCGCTGGGGCAAGACAAAGTCTCTGCCGCCGATGCAGAAGCCGAAGGAGCGCAAAGCCCCCGAGCCGGAAGCCGAAGCTCCCGCGGATGATGCCGCCGCAACGGACGAAGGCAGCACAGCTGAGCCGGCTGCGGAAGACGCCCCCGCCGAAGAGGCATCGACCGAATAATCTCGCGATTGCAAATTGCAAATTAGGAATTGCAAATTGGTGTTGAGATTCGATCGAGTGATCGAGTTCCCATCCAATTTGCAATTTGCAATTTGCAATTTGCATTTCGCAATTGTCAATTTGCAATTTCTCCATGCGAACGACAAATCTCACCCTCCCGCCTGAGGCACTCGCGGCTTTCTGCCGTAAGCATCATATTCGCGGGCTGTCGTTGTTTGGGTCCGTCCTTCGCGATGATTTTGGTCCCGACAGCGACGTGGACTGCCTCGTCGAGTTTTCCGAAGGTCATCATCCCGGCTGGCACATCATTGATCTTGAGGAAGAGTTTTCGACATTGGTTGATGGACGGCAGGTGCAGTTCGTGAACCCCAAATACCTGAATCGTCATCTGAGAGATCGTATCCTCGCAGAGGCGAAGGAACAGTATGCCTCCGAAGGATGATCTCGTGTATGTCGCCCACATGCTCGACATTGCGAGGCAGGTCGAGAGCAAAGTCGCGGGGCTTGATCGTTCAGGGTTCGACGCGGATGAAAACCTGCAGCTCGCCGTCACTCACTTGATCCAGACGATCGGCGAGGCGGCACGACTCGTCAGTGATGCCTATCGAGACCAGCACCCGCATGTCCCCTGGCATCAGATTACGGGCATGCGGCATCGGATCGTCCATGATTATCTGAATATCGATTTCGATATTGTGTGGGAAGTCGCACATCGCGAGATCAGCGGCCTCATCGCGCACCTTGAAGACCTGACGAGAGATGGACAAGCGGAACCGTGAGGTCGGACGACCAGTCACGGAACGCCCTTAGACTCGACTACGACAAGCCCCATGCGATTCGACCTCCTGACCCTTTTCCCCGGCCTGTTTGACGGCTATCTGGAGCAGTCGCTGCTCAAGAAGGCGATTGATGCGGGGTTGGTCGATATCCATCGCTGGGACTTCCGTGAGTGGGCGACGGACAAGCACAAGTCGGTCGATGACACGCCGTATGGTGGTGGGCCGGGGATGCTGATTCGTTGTGAGCCCGTGTTCGGCTGCGTCGAGCATGTTCAGCAGCAGGGGGATACATCGGGCCGACTGGTGATGCTCACGCCCGCAGGGCGAAAGCTGGATCAGCGATTGGTCGAGGAGTTGTCGCAGGAGGAGCGGCTGTTGCTGCTCTGTGGACGTTACGAGGGGTTCGATGAACGGATCGCTGTCGGGTTGGAGCCGCTGGAAGTGTCCGTGGGGGACTTCATCTGCAACGGCGGTGAGGTGCCGGCCATGCTGTTGATCGATGCTGTCATCCGGCTGATTCCCGATGTCCTCGGCGACGAAACGAGCCACAAGTACGACTCGTTCTCGCAGGCGGGGATGCTGGAGTACCCGCAGTACACCCGCCCACGTGAGTTTCGGGGCATGCAGGTGCCGGACGTGCTGCTGAGCGGCAACCACCCGGAAATCGCCCGCTGGCGGGAGGAACAAAGCCGTCAGCGGACAGTCGAGAGACGGCGAGACCTGCTCGATGAGTCGCATGGCCACTGAAGGAGAAAGCGACGTATATTTTCTGATGGACCGACGGGAGTCACAACCGCGGAGTCGCTGAGACGCAGAGGACGCGCGGAGCGGCCATTGCAACTTCGAAGGATCAAATAGGATCTCAGGGGTGGGCCAAGAAGCCGGCTGGGCCTTTGAATCTGAACAGTCTCAATTCGAGGAATTTCCGGTGAGGTCAAACGACCCTTGTGGCTCCAGCGTCACGAGACAGAGCCTGCAAAGCGTCGTGCGGACGCTGAATGGCACTCCGCGCGTCCTCCGCGACTCTGCGCCTCCGCGGTGAATGCCACTCCTGCGAGAACGATAACCAGCCTCAAATCGCCTCGAAATCCGTGCCCATCCGTGAAATCCGTGGTTATTGCTTTTTCAGAGGGCAGGCAGCCGCTATACTGCTGAGCTTGCCATTTTCAGGAAAGTCGAGCAATGTCCAATCTGATTGAACTGGCGGAGCAATCGAGCCTCCGTGAGAACGAGTTAAAATTCACCGTCGGCGACACGGTCGACGTGCATACGCGGATTCTGGAAGGCGACAAGCAACGCATCCAGATCTTCTCCGGGGTCGTCATCGCCATGAAGGGTGCGGGCACTCGTGAGACGTTCACAGTCCGCCGCATCGTGGCGGGTGAGGGAGTCGAGCGGACATTCCCGATCCACTCGCCCAAGGTGGCTGAGGTGAAGGTCAAGCGGCATGGCCGGGTGCGACGAGCCAAGCTGTACTATCTGCGGGATCGGATCGGTAAGGCAACCCGACTGCGAGAGCGACGCGCCAAGAAGGGCGAACTCGAAACGCACGGCTGAGCCAAGACGACCAGACATTCCACTGAGCCGTGATCGACCGGAGCGCTCCCGTTGGTCGCGGCTAAACTTTTGGACATGCTCATGCCCAAACGTGGTCTGCTCAACAAGCTGCTGGGGGACCGTGGCGAGCGGGTGGCGGCGAAGTCTCTCAAACGGAAGGGCTACTGCATTCTCGCCAGACAGTCCCGCAGCCGCATCGGTGAGATCGATCTCATCGCGCAGGACGGCGACACTATCGTGTTCGTCGAGGTGAAGACCCGGTCATCGGCGAGTGCGGGTCACCCCACGGAGGCGATCACTCTCGCGAAACGCAAGCAACTCACACGGGCTGCGCTCGCGTGGCTCAAGCGACGTCGACTGCTGGAGCATCGCACGCGATTCGATGTCATCGCGATCACATGGCAGAGGGGCGAACCGTTGATCGAACACTATGAGAGTGCATTTGAAGCAGTTGGCGGCGGGCAGATGTTCGCATGAGGGGCGTGACGGGTGTGGCATACGACTGCTTGCACTGTGCGTGATGGGAGGGCGAGGCTCCTGCCGAGCCGGTCGTGATCACCAGTGTGCATGATCGAAAGATCGCACTTGCGGGAGCGAGCTTCCGCAGGGTCAATCGTTGATGACCAAAACCAACCCTCACGTTGCGGCTCAGCAGGAGCTTCGCCCTCCCGGGGAACAGACACCGTGCAAACCGCGTTCATGTTTTTCGAACGACAATCGCCCACGGTCAGTCAGTCGACCGCAACGGGCTCTGTTGGGAGGGACGTTTCCTCGTCGAGCGACTCCCCCTCTGCAACCGCTTGATCGCCATCCTTGCTGTAGAAGTGTGAGATCAAGGCCGGCAGGAACACGATGTCGCCGAACAGGGCGGACCCGATGGTCAGGATGCCCATCGCGACAAACAGTTGGTAGTCACGCAGACCGCTAAACAACACGACAGAGAAACCGGTGATCAGCACTGCGGTCGTCATCACGAGTGCTGTCCCCACCGCCGTGAAAGCGCGGCGAATCGCATCGGCGTCGCTGCCCCCTTTGAGGCGCTCTTCCTGGAAGCGGGTGATGAAGTGGATCGAGTCATCGACGGCGATCCCCAGACACACCGTGAATGCCAGTACTGTCACAACCTCGAGCGTCTGTCCAGCGAAGACAAGGACTGCTCCGGTCAACGCCAAGGGGAAGATGTTCGCTAACATCGAGATCAGCCCGATGGTGAGTGAGCGATAGACGATGGTCAGCACAAGGAAAATAATGACCATCGCGCTGCCGAGGCTGGCTGCCAGATCCAGCACGATCTCGAAGATCTGCCTCCAGCGTTCCACCATGCCTCCCGTCATGTGGACGGTGAACTCGGGATGAGCCGCTGCAATTGTCTCCAGCCCCGATTCGACACGCTTGAATACCGGATCATAGGCGGCGATGCCCATATCTTGCACGCGGAAGGTCACACTCGCCTTGCGACGTTCCGGAAGATAGAACGCCCGTTTCAGCGGGGGCGGCAGTAACTCCAGCATCGACATCCGTTCGGATGGGTTCCCATCTCCGGGGTAGTAGTCGACGAAGTTCTTGATGGAGAGGGGCTGACCGATCATCTCCTCAGTCTTCAGCAGCTCGCTAACCTCCGTGACCACTTGGAGGACATCGGCCGAGTCAGCCTCGATCTCCTTCGTCCAGCGCACGTCGACCGAACAGAAATTGAGACCACCGAATGCCTTGTCCATGTGGTCCATACCGACCGCGGCTTCCGCACTTCGCGGCACGTTCGATGCCCCCTTGTCGTCCGGAGGGAGAAAGAGTGAAATGACTGTCAGCACAAGAGTGGAGGCAATGGCGATCCAACTCAGTGCTCGTGTCCGTGGCATCACAAAATCGATCACGCCGGAGATCTTGCCGAGGTTGCGGTCGATGAGGCCCTTCTCATGACCGACATGCACGCTGCGTCCGAGGACGGTCGTGCAGGCCAAAGGGATCACGCAGACGACTGAGACAAACGTGAGAAGCACACCAATGACGCATGATTGACCGAACTCCTGAACGATTTCGCTGGAAGCGAGAGATAGCGAGCCAAAGCCGATGGCTGTTGTGAGCGACGTCAAAAAACAGGCCAGCCCGACTTCGCTGATGCCTTTCTGAGCGGCTTCACGGCCAGACATCCCAGACGCCCGCAACTTACGAATCTGCACCATCAGATGCACACCGTCGGTCAACCCGATGAGACTGATGAGGACCGGCAACACGATCTCATTGAACGGGTTGTTCTGCAGGTCGAAGAAACGAACGAAACCCTGCGTCCAGAACACACCGAGTGCAGGAGCCAAAGCCACAATGAAGACGGCTGTGGGTCCACGGAACAGGACGAGGGCCATCACGGCGATCATGCCATAGCCCATCCTGAGAAACAGCGACGAGTTCGCGGTCTGCGTCTGGATCGCCTTCAGGATGTAGGGGACACGACCGGTGACGTAGAACTTGAAGTCGAGGCCGGGATACTCCGCGACCGCCTCCTCGGCGACGCGACGCAACTCTGTCGTGACGTCCTCGTCCCCATCGACGAACAGCCACTCGAAGTCGATCAGCATTAACAGAGTCTTGCCGTCCGCAGAGAGCATCTGTCCGCCGACGAGCGGATGCTTGTGCGCGAGTTCGGCCGCGCTCTCAAACCTCGCTTCAGACGACTCGGCGCGCGGGAGCAAGGGCCGTGGGAACCCGAACATGTTCAGAATCGGCAGGCGGTCCATCCAGAGAACGCTGTCGACGTGTTGCAGGTCGTCCAGGTTCTCCGCGATCTGACGTAGCGCGTCGGAGCCATCCTGCGTGAAGAACATCCCCCCGGGCGACTCGATCACCAGCGTCGCGTCGGAGTCGCTGAGGCTCACGCTCTCGACGTCCGGCGACTCGCCATAGTCGTCGTCCGTGTTGCTGCGTTCAATCTGCTCTTCATCCATGCCCAGCACGAAACCGCGAACGCGATCGGCGTCATAGTGGCCCAACAGTGCAACGCCCGTGATGATCAGGATTAACAGGAAGACGGCCCAGGGAGCTTCGGCAACCAGACGGGCAAAGCGATCAAAGGCGCGATACACAGTTCAGACAACTTCTGTTGATGGGTGGATGTGAAGTGTGTGCTAAGACTGCTTTTCAGAGGCGCGACTTTACTTCGATTACAATTCAAACTGCCAAGAAAGCGACCTGAGAATTCTCTTCACTTTGTAGCTGAACTCGCAAGAGTTCAGAATTCGGCAGGGCGCTGACTCAACTGAATTCTTGCGAATCCAGCGACTCCGGTACTGAGACTGCATCTAGAAGTTCAACTTGCGACGGGCCAGATCCTCCAACTCCGAGACTGTCAGTCGACGATCCCGGTTTTTGTCGAGTCGCCAGAACCCGAATTTTTCTAAGGACAGAGGTGTCTCGTCGCGCTCGACCTCTCCGTCCTCGTTGGCATCGAACTTCTCGATGAACTCCTTGACGAACGCGTCGATCTTGACCTGTCGAGCGGCCAACTCCTCTTCGCTCAACTCCTTCTTGACTGGTTCGGCATCGAGCGGCTCTGCGATCTCGAAGAAGCACAGGGTCATCTCCTCCCACGACTGCTCACCCCATGTGACGTGGGCCGCGTGGTCGGGGTTTACCGGATTCTCTGCGGAGTTGTCGAAGGTCGCTGTGATTTCGACCTTGTCAAAGTCTGCGAGACTCAACGGTTCTTTCAACTCGTAAATGTGTTGCCAGTTGAAGTCGTATTGGGGCACATCCAGCAGTGTCTGACGTTCGCCGTCTGTGGTTCCGAAGATCTGCATCGCAGAACCACGCAGGTGCATGTGCGGAGAGAACGCGAGCAGCAGGCCATTTGGCGGCAGGTAGCCAAGGCGGGCATCGACCGAGAAGGCCGGATCGCCCGGGGGAATCTCAAACTCCTGGTCGACAGCGACGGTCGTATACACTTCGTGCGTCACCTCTTCGCGGCCGGTGAACACGAGGCCAATCTTGCTCAGATCGTTCGACTCCTCGCCGTTGGGGGTGTAGTGCATCTGGAACACGAGCTTGGATCCCTTGGGGATGCGGCGGGCATAGCCTGCGGGGAGTTGCAACGTTCGCTGTCCCGGGACGTAGGCGGAGAGCCACCCGACGCCACGGAAGCGCGAGCCATCCGGCGGTCGGATATAAACGATCGAATGATGCACGACCGCCCGATCACCGGGAATGATCTGGGCTCCCGTCACCCACATGTCTTCCTCGAAGCCGGGGTCGGAAACGTAATACTGATATTCGACGGTGCCATCGGACGGGATGGCGAAGGGCCGGTTCCGCATCTCGTACACCACGTCTGGCTCTCGTGGCAGATCCCAGCCGGACGTGTGATCAGGCGTGTCGGGTAAGTCCTTCACGTCGCCATAGGGCGTGCCGGCAGCAACCCAATCGCGGAGCGTCTGCTTGTCTTCGTCTGACATGTGACGGGCGTTCGTGAACTCACCATGTGCCGGGTCGGCATGCCACGGTGGCATGCGACCATCGTCGATCGTCTCCAGCATCATGTCGGCCCAGCCAATCACTTCGTCATAATCGGTCAGCTCAAATGGGCCGATCTCCCCTTCGCGGTGACACTCGACACAATTATTGTTCAGGATCCGAGCCACCTGATTCGTGAACGTGATGCTCGAATCGGTGATCGGTTCTCGGATGCGACCGATCAGACATCCCTGCGGCTCGGTTTCCGGGAGACTGACTGTCTGCCCGGCTTTGACTTCCCGCATCGCGATCACGAGATCCTGACGTTGTGGCTCTGAGCGAGTGCGACCCGGAAGGTACTGGTCGTCAATGCGTCCTCGGTAAAGGATGTTCATCTCACCATCCAGGAGGAAGACCTCCGGCGTCCGCGTCACTCCGTATTTGTCTGCGACCTCGTTGCCATAGTCCTTCGCAATGGGAAACAGGATGCCAAACTCGGCGACATACGCTTCGATGTCTTCGATCGAGTCCTGTTGATTGCTGTTGATGCCGATGAACTGCACGCCCTTTGCTTCCGGCACGCCGACCAGTTTGGCCAGTCGTCGACCATACAGCCGAGCGAGTGGGCATTCGGTCCCCAGGAAGCAAATGACTGTCAGGTCCGACGCCGCTGTCTTCGTCAGTTCGACAGAGCTGCCGTCGACCGCAGGCAAGCGAAATGTGAGGTCCGTTGGCGCTGCAACCTCTAAGGTGTCTTCAGCCCTGACGAGACCAGAACACACAGCCAGGAGCAGCCCGGAGAGAACAATTCGATGCATGGCAACCAGCTTACCGTGATGGATGGACAGCGAAGAAATCTACGGTCGAGACGCGTTGTTCGTCGCTGAGGCGAACATCTTGCCCGAAAAGTGTCTAGTGGCTCAACGAAGCTGAGTTGACTGGTAGGACGGACTTCCGAGTCCGTCTAAAAGTCGAAAATTCCTCACGGACGAACTTGGAAGTCCGTCCTACGATCCCGTCAGTTCAGCCTCGAAGTACCACTCGTGTGAAGGAAGCGGAGACGACTCGAGTGGCCTACCCGCCATTCCGTCGTCTGGTGTCATCGAACTTCCTGGAAGTCGAGACACTTACCCGCACGTGTTGGTTGCTGTCAGAAATTGCCCGGCAGGGACTTGAACCCCGACTACATGATTCAGAGTCATGCGTGCTACCAATTACACCACCAGGCAGTAACACCAACACATGCTAACTATCGAGGCCAGCCCCAGCAAGACAGGATCGCCGCCTCGTGGGGCGACTATATCATGTCAATGTGAGTCCGACCATTACGGATGTGCATCAAGTTGTGGGCGAGATTGATGAATCGTCAATCAGGGTGGCCCTCCCTGACGTCAGGAAGGGCGTGGTGCATGGTTCACGAAATGCGACACGCTTCACCGCGCTCGCCACGCCCATCCCGTTGGTCTGGGCGTGCCACCCGATTTCACCAAGCTGATGTCCCACAGGTCGTCCTCATGTCTGGGGACGACACGAACTTCACGAAAAGGTTCTCCCAATTTTCATCAACCATCAACCATCAACCAGCGACATGCATCCTTCGCATGATACGTAATGATCACATCCGCCCCCGCCCGCTTGATGCTCGTGAGGATTTCCATCGCCACCCGCTGCTCGTCGATCCATCCCTGCTCTGCCGCTGCCTTGACCATCGCAAACTCTCCACTGACGTTGTACGCCGCGAGCGGCACCTCGGGGAATTCCTGTTTAACCCGAGAGATGACGTCCAGATAACTCAGCGCCGGTTTAACCATCAGCAAGTCGGCTCCTTCCGCGACGTCCAGTCCGACCTCACGTAACGCCTCGTTGCCATTGGCCGGGTCCATTTGATACGTGCGTCGATCGCCAAAGGTGGGCGCACTCTCGGCTGCCTCGCGGAAGGGGCCGTAGAACGCCGAAGAGTACTTCGCCGCATAGCTCATGATGGGGATATGCTCGAACCCCGCCTCATCCAGCCCCGTGCGAATCACGTCGATCATGCCGTCCATCATGCCACTGGGGGCGATCATGTCGGCTCCCGCCTGCGCATGACTGACCGCCTCCTTCACGAGAATGTCGAGCGTCGCATCGTTGTCGACATCCGCGAACCCCGGCTTCTCGTTGACGATGCCGCAGTGCCCGTGATCCGTGAACTCACAGAAACAAACATCCGTGATCACCAACAGATCGCGCCCGCATGTCTCTTTGATCTCCCGCACGGCCCGCTGCACGATGCCATTGTCCGCATAGGCGTCACTGCCCACATCGTCCTTGTGCTCCGGGATGCCGAACAGAATGACCGCCGGGATGCCCAGTTCGACGATCTCCTGGACCTCGTCCTTGAGCAGATCCACACTCAACTGTGCATGCCCCGGCATCGACGAGATGGGCACCCGCTCCCCTTCACCATGCCGCACAAACAACGGCAGCACAAAGTCACGAGGAGTCAATTCAGTCTCCCGCACCATGTCCCTCAACCGAGGGTGCATACGGAGTCGCCGGAGTCGAGTCTGTGGAAACATCAATCAGTCCCTTCGTTATCTTCGTTCCCTCCTGTTTTACCTGACAAGAGGGAACGAAGGAAACGAAGTTCCGACTTCCTTACGAAAACTGTTCTCGCCGATCCGAACTGTAACGATCATCGCTTGCGGATTAGCACGTCCACTCAAGAGGTGTCGAATCCCCCATCGGTCGGTATCCTACCCCGATACGGTTCCTCTTCTGTGACCCCCAAGAGACGACCTCCATGCCGACTCGCCTCATTACTGTGACAATGTTTGCGTTCCTGTTTCTCCCACTCATCACCTCCGCCTCACCGCCAATGTCCAAACGGATCGACCACGTTGACACCTATCACGACACCCAGGTCGCCGATCCGTATCGCTGGCTCGAGAACGACGTTCGTGAGTCGCCGGAGGTCGCTGCCTGGGTTGAGAGTGAGAACGAGTACACGGACGCCTATCTCGAACAGATCCCGGAGCGGTCCCGCATCAACGCACGGCTGACCGAGTTGTGGGACTTCGAAAAGTTCGGCACTCCGTTTAAAGCGGGCGGTCGCATCTACCTCCATAAGAACGATGGCCTGCAAAATCAATACGTGCTCACCGTGCAGGACTCGCCCGCAGACGAGCCGCGTGTGCTGCTTGACCCCAACACGTGGTCCGAAGATGGCACCGTCTCGCTCGGCGGCACGGCGTTCAGTGACGATGGCAAATACATCGCCTATGCCGTGCAGGAGGCGGGGTCCGACTGGGCCGTGTGGAAGTTCATGGAGATCGAGACCGGTCGGCTGCTCGATGATGAACTCGAATGGATCAAATTCAATTCACCCGATTGGACAGCCGACGGCGAGGGCGTGTTCTATGCCCGGTTCCCCGAACCGGAGGAGGGAGCCGAGTTCCAGAACCTCAACACCAATCAAAAGGTCTTCTATCACCGCTTGGGCTCGCCGCAGGTAGATGATGTACTCGTGTTCCATCGTCCCGATCACCCCGAATGGGGCTACAGTTGCGATGTCAGCGAGGACGGTCGTTACCTCGTCATCACGGTGCATGTGGGGACCGACGACCGCTACCGCGTGTTCGTCAAGGATCTCGCCGAACCGTACGGCATGCCCGTTTCGCTGATTCATAACTTTGATCATGAATACAGCTTCATCGGCAACGACGGTTCTACGTTCTACTTCAAGACCAATCTTGACGCCCCGCGCGGACGAGTGATCTCGATCGACCTGCGCAAACAAGATTCATCGTTTCGCACGGGTGCTAATCCGCAAGCGGAGGCCGAGCCGCCGAAACATACGGAACTCATCCCCCAACAACCGACCGCAATGACCGACGTCACCCTTGTCGGCAATCTGTTCGTCGTCGAGTCGCTCGCTGACGCCAAGACGCACGTCGCCCTGTTCAAGACCGATGGCACCTTGGTGCGCACGGTCGACTTCCCCGGCATCGGTTCCGCCAACGGCTTCAGTGGCAAGCGGTCCGATAGCGAGACGTACTACTCATTCTCCAGCTTCGCGACGCCGCCCAGCATCTATCGGTACGACATCATCACGGGCGAGAGCACGCTCCTCGAACGAGCCGACGTCGACTTCAACCCGGACGACTACACGGTCGAGCAGGTCTTCTACGAGAGCAAGGACGGCACCCGCGTCCCCATGTTCCTCTCTTACAAAAACGGCCTGGAACGCGACGGCAACAACCCGACTCTGCTGTATGGATATGGTGGCTTCAACATTTCGCTCACGCCCGGCTTCTCGATCAGCCGTCTCGCCTGGATGGAAATGGGCGGCCTGTTCGCCATGCCCAATCTACGTGGCGGGGGCGAGTACGGACAGGAGTGGCACAAGGCGGGCACCAAACTCGACAAGCAAAATGTGTTCGACGATTTCATTGCCGCTGCCGAATGGCTGATCGATAACGACTACACACAGACGCCCAAGCTCGCCATCCAGGGCGGCTCCAACGGTGGTTTGCTCGTCGGCGCGTGCATGACCCAGCGGCCCGAATTGTTCGGTGCGTGTCTCCCCGCCGTCGGCGTGATGGACATGCTCCGCTTCCACCAGTTTACCGCCGGTCGCTACTGGACCGACGACTACGGCTCAGCCGACGACCCGGAAGAGTTCAAAGCCCTCTACGCCTATTCCCCGTACCACAACCTCAAAGAGGGCACCTGCTATCCACCGACGCTCATCACGACAGCCGACACGGACGACCGCGTGGACCCCGGCCACAGCTTCAAATTCGCCGCCGCCCTGCAACACGCGCAGAGTTGCGACAACCCCACCCTCATCCGCATCGAAACCCGAGCCGGCCACGGCGCCGGCAAACCCACATCCAAGGTCATCGAAGAACTGACCGACGTCTGGGCATTTCTCGTAAAGGAACTTGGCATGGAGTAGGCCCGGCTCCCCCCGGGCGCTTAGCGGGTTGGACGTCATATCACTGTTGTGCCCGGCGGGAGCCGGGCCTACTCCGAAGTCGTCAACTACTCATAGAAGATATCATGGTCGAAACACACGAGCTCACACCGAACACGTTCTTCATTGAAGTCTCAGGAGCAGGTCTTCCCGAAGTGGACGGTCTCTTCGTGCCTTCAACGGCACCTCCGACCGAATCCGAATCGGGAACCGTCTCCAGTCTCGGCTACTGGAACGGCAAGCTGGCATGGGATCGCGCCGATGGGAAGTCTGCCAGAAGTCCTGCTCTCTCGTATTCCAACACTTACAAGTCGTGGCGGATTTGCCGTCTCGATGGTCATCTCGCCTACGACATGACCTGTGAAGATGAGCTGCCGCCGACCGATCGAGAATGGCACGTCTACAAAAAGGGTGTCGCACCTGCTCCGAAGGTCGTGCTCCATCACTACGATCCGCGACAGCCCTGCCCTCCGCCCAACGTGGTGTTCGTTCTCGGCGGACCGGGTGCCGGCAAAGGCACCATGTGTGAACTAGCCGAGTCACAACTCGGTTGGACGCACCTCTCCATGGGAGACCTGCTCCGCAATGAGCTTGAGGTGGGCGGGTCGACGGCCATCACCATCGAAGAGATCATGACAGCGGGAGAGTTGGTCCCCAACGAGATCACGGTGACACTGCTCAAGAACGCAATGGAACACGTGACCCGCACCACCGGACGGAACAACTTCCTCCTCGATGGCTTCCCCCGCTCGCTGGACAACCTGGAGGGCTGGTACGAGATCTTCGGCCGCGCAGCCGATCTTCCCAAAATGTTGTACTTCGAGTGCCCCTACCCCGTCCTCGAACAACGCATCCTCGGCCGTGCCAAGTACTCCGGCAGAACTGACGATAATGTGGAAAGCCTCAAACTGAGGTTCGACACCTTCAAGACCGAGACACTGCCCACCGTTGAACTCTTCAAGAGTAAGAACAAGTGCGTCGAAGTCGACACCAGCCAAGACCGCCAGGCCGTCTACGACATGGTCGTCAGCAACCTCGCTGAGTACACCAATCGAGACTTCGCTGCCCAACCGCTCACCGAGCGAGCGGAGATTCTCCTCGGTTTGAGACCTTACCCCAAGCAGGAGCCGACGGAGTGAGGGTGACAGCGGACGACTCCCCGTAGGCCCGGCTCCCGCCGGGCGCATGTGGTGATCGGACACCCATTGGACATCGTGCCCGGCAGGAGCCGGGCCTACGTTACTGTTTGATTGTGTGATCCCCACGATCGGCAGCATACCCTGGCAGGTCTCCTATCTCTTCGATGATCTCCGCACGCATGCGGCCGTCCTTACTGGAGGGATTTGAGTGATCCGGTTGCAGCAGCTTGGGGTCCGCTTCCAAACACAAGGGGACGTAGTCCGTGATCCGGAATTCCATGGCGATTGATCCAAGGAGATCGGGAGAGGCCTTCATGTGTTCAAACAACGAGATCCCTGCCAGATCAGCTGAGTAGTCTCCGCGACTGAAGGTTCCGTCAGTCAGCTCCTTCCAAATTCCTGCTTTCTCTGCGACATAAGGTCCGTGCAAGGCGGCGAGTCCTGCGGAGATACAGAAATGCTGCGTGAGGTCGTATCGGCCTCGCATCGTTGGTTGCCCGAGTACGGCCTTGCGGAACTGATATTCACGGTTCGTTTCGATCGACCTCCAGGTGATTCGGGTCAGAGGATTGTCTCGCAACAGAGTTGATGTATCCATCGCAACCGCGAGGCCGATCGCAAACGCGCGAGGACGTTCTTCCGCTGGGATCTCCTGAGCAACCCTCGCTGCTTCGCGAATGTAGGCTTCTGTGAGTTCATCACCAGAGAGTCTGTACGGTTTTCCGAATCTCTCAGCGATCCGTTTATCTGGCAGTTTCACGTTCCTCTCCGCCGCCAGAGTGACTGCCTTGACGACCTGTCGGATGTGTTTGGCCAGCGGCGTCAAAACCCTTGGCGTTGTCGGAGGCGATTCTTTCAGATCCAAGGCCTTTCGATAGGCTTCCGCAGCTGGGTCATCAGGGAGTGACTTCGCGAGGTCACCGTAGATTTGTCGTAATTGGGACTTCACTTCCGGACCCAGGTCCCATATTCCACGAATCTTGCGTCCCCTGAGTTCTTCGCCAACGAGATAGACGATCATCGTATTGACAGGATCAAGACCAATCTGAAAACCAGGAGAATCTGCCAGACCGTCACCAAGGACCGGGCGCATCGCGGAGCCCCCTTCCGGGCTGTGTACCGCGCCCAGGTAATGGCCTAACTCATGAACGAGCAGCTCCAACTGAGCTCGTTCAGACAGAAGGCGTTGTCCTCTTTCGCGTACGAGAACGTGGGAATGCAACGGGAGTCGGGTGCCACCCATCTTTTTTTTCGAGCGACTGGCCTGCGTCGAAAACCCGATCGCGAGTTCGCCAAGCTCAACCTCGACTTTTCGCTCAAAATCAATCAGGATCGCCTCAAAGTCGGTGACACGATCAATCGACTCCCACGGTTCGACGCTGATGACGTCAAAACGAATATGGGCGGCCTGTTCGAAAACCGCGGAAGCCGCAAGGACTCGCTTGCGCAAACGCCTCTCGGGATCTTGTCGACGATACAATTCGTCGTCAATCAGAATCTTGACTTTGACACTGCCCATCGCGGGCAGATCAACTCGACCCGGTGCGGAACCCGAGTCGGAATTCTGTTCCTGTGGCAATGCCGGAGCTGAGAAGCCGATTTCTTCGAACACCAAGCCATCAGGACCACGTCCGAAAAAGTAGATCGCATTGGGGCGAAGCTCGAACGTCTCCGAACCTTGCCCCGTTGTGCGCAACTTGACTGCACGTGTCACGGGGATTGGCTCGGACTGATTCGGTACCAACCGATAGCTTGTCGACTCCTCGTCCTGGGTCAGAATCTCGAATTTGAGCGCCTCGTCTGTCCGATTGGAGATCACGATGACGGCAGCATCGCTGACGTTTGGGATCACCCATCCGAGGGGGACGATCAGGCCAGCGAACAGGAGCGAGAGGAGCTTCACAACTTTGCCTACAGAGTGTCATGAACGGATTGGACCATTATCAACTGCCCTGAATGGCCACCTGCATATTTCACACCAGACTCAGTTCTTCGCTGATCCGGAGCACGCATTCCATGACACTCGCACCGAATGCTGTCGGCATCAGACTGCAATCCAGAATACCCTCCAGGCCCTGCAACCACAAAAGCGATCTCCGTGTTGGCGAGTTGATGGTACTCAACTCGACCACGGACTGCAGCAATTATCGTGACGAGCGTCGTTGCGCCTCGGAATGGGTTTGGAGCCGGGTGCGTCAGCTGACTCTTGATTTGTGTGCCGCGGTTGGCCCAGACGGTATCTGTGTTTGGGGCGTGAAGCGACAAGAAGTTTCGTGTGCAACCTTCGTCGAGTCTTGTGAGACAGCCTTCCGTGTCTGCGGCACACAGACACGGGACGTCTGTGCCACTCCGGGAAAGGCTGCCAATTTGTCAGCGCGTGGGGTGCGACGGGCGCATCGGGAGACTCACGTCCAATCACGTTCGGCACGGAATTTGCGCTGGGGGTTCTGGTGGGGTGGTTTCCTGTCAGGATGGCGGTATGACTGAACGAGATCAGCAGAAGAAGTTGGTTGTCAAAGGGCTGCGGCAGCTCAAGCAGGTGAGCCGG
>JAJDEJ010000327.1 GCA_029259815.1 Planctomycetaceae bacterium
GGATGTTAGAGACAAGCGAGCATGCTCGCACGTCTCACCCCGTCAACTTGTGGCCGCTCGACCTGCCGACACGGCGACAGGCGAGTCACGTTTGCAAACACCGACAAGTTGACGGTCCTGGCCGCGCCGCCTGATGCCCGCAAATCGTTCTGCCTTTCGGACCGGTCGGTCCAGCTTTTTCAGCAGTGAAGAACCGAAGTTCAGCCAACACCGCCCACAAGTGGAAGCCGAGACTGGCAGGTCAGGGTCCGTCTGACCATGCGTAACCGGTCTAGGCGTTTCCGATCGCATGCTGTGACGTGTGTCGCTGATCGCTTATGCTTCAAAGTTCAGCTTTTCGACTTTCCGAGACTGCTTTGACCTGGGAGTGACCAATGACCCGCGCACGATTTGCAACTGCTCTGATGTTCTTCTTGATGGCAACGACAGCTCACGGCGGCGAGCCGGTCAACGTGTTGAACTACATTCGGGCCGAGAGCGACATGCAGTTCAAGGGCTATGCCGCCAAAGCTGGGGGCGTCGGCAAACTCGGAAACATGCGAGAAGTGTATTCGGTCGAGAACCAGACAACGATTCGCGGCAATCGCGACACGCTGTACTCGATGGGCGTGTTCGACCTGATCGAACCAGTGACAATCGTGAAGCCGGATTCGCCGGACCGGTTCCAGTCGCTGCTGGTGATTAGTCAAGATCAATACAATCCAGTGCTGAAAAACGGCGGGGGTGAAGTCACTCTGAGCATTGACAATGTCGGGACACGATATGTGATGGTGTTGTTCCGCACGTTCGTCGATCCGAACAGCCCGGCGGACATGAAAAAGGCCCACGCATTGCAGGATGCGATCCAAGTGAAACAGGTGTCACCGGGCAAGTTGGAGCTACCCGATTGGGACGAGGCCTCCTTGGTCGAGACTCGGAATCTGCTCAACAAGTTGGCGACGAAGGTGCAAAGTTATCCCGAGGCCTTCGGACGCAAGGGCGAGGTCGATCCGACACAGCACCTGATGGGCAGCGCCTTCGGCTGGGGCGGCAACCCGCAGCGAGGGGCGATGTACTTCAACGTCACTCCCGACAAGAACGACGGCAAGACCGCCTACACGCTGACGATGCCCAAGGACGTGCCCGTCGAGGCCTTCTGGTCAATCACCGTCTACAACAAGGAAGGCTTCTTCACGCCTAATGATCTCAACGCCTACTCTTTCAATAGCATCACCTCGAAGCGGAACGCAGACGGCACAGTGACAATCCACTTCGGCGGAGACCCCAAAAAGATGAACTATCTGCCGATCACCGACGGCTGGAACTACATCATTCGCTGCTACCTCCCCGGCTGGCAGATCATCGAAGGCAACTGGACCCCACCAGAACCGCAGCCAGTTAAATGAATTCTGCGAAATGCTGAGCGGAGTCATCGTCGGCTGCTGGAACCAGCAGTCGATGAAATTTTCGAAGTAATCGCTATCCAAGTCTTACGTGGAGTTAGCAGACATGAATGAATCGCTAATCACCCGGTGTCCCATCGTGCTGGGTGCTGTCCTGGTGGCGATTGCCGCGGGTGCTGTCGCGTGCACATCGCCGGGTTGGGCGGACGATTCCTCGTCTCGAGAAATCCGGGAAGCGGCCCGGAGTGTGAGTCTGCACGCCGACAAGTCGTTGGGGAATGTTATTCGCACCGACGACCGTTACGGCCACGACGGCTTATTCCAGGGCCCCCGAGGTTGGGTCTACTGGAATTTTCTGGAGCGCCCCAAGCCCATTCAGAACCCTAATCTGTGGCCCGACATGCAGTCCACGTATTTCATCGGTCGCTTCGCCATGCCGCCCGGCAGTCGCATGACGCTGCGAGGTCGCTTTCCGTATGCTCGCTTTTTCCAATTCGCGCTCTACAAGTTTGAGCGGGAGACTTTCGTGGCCATTGGGGAATCGCTCCGCGGTCCCGACTTCGAACCTGATCCCGGCTCGACGAATCCGTTTCGCGTTGGCGCCGACCGATTGGCCGAGCAACGGAATTACACGGTACACATCCTCGCCGAGGAGGCGCCCAAAGACGCGGCGCAACGAGCGAAGAACACCCTGTACGTAGGTCGGGACGGTTCCGATCTGGAAGGGGTGATCCGCATTTACCTGGCGGACCAGGACAAAGACGGGGCGGGCTGGGGACCGGCTGGCGAGTCTTTCGCGGGGACCGGCTTGCCGACCTACGAGGCAACTCTCGCGGACGGCACCAAGCTCACGGTCGAACAGGTTGTCGAGCAATTCGGCAAACCGTTTTCGGGTGCGACCAAGCAGCCGATGACGGTCGATCAATGGGCGGAGTTAGTCAACAGCAAGGATAATGATCCGATGTTGACACCGGAGGTAGCACCAGCACGCAATCCCCCCCAATGGGAAAAATATTGGACCAATGCCTACACTCTGGTCGGTGCTTTCAAGCCGCCTGCGGAGCGGGCCAAGATTCGCTACGAAGGCGCAATGGAAGGCGGCGGCGAAGGACCATACCTCGTCATTTTTCTGTCACGGAAGTTTGGTCCGGTCTATGTGCTGCGTGGCAAGATGCCCATCTTTCCCAACACCTACGCGGGCAATGACGACAAGGGTTTGGCTATCATGCCGGATGCCCAGACCCAGTACTGGTCCTTGGTCAGTTGCGAGGCGGTTCCCAGCGGTCAGGTTGCTGACGGCATCACCGACTTCCAAGTTCCCTTGGACGCGGACCGAAATTACACGATCGTGGTCAGCCGCCCGGAAGACCGACCGAAGAACGCCACGCCCGAAAATGGCGTGGCATGGCTGAAATGGAGCCCCCGCGGCGAGGGCATCAACGATTCAAGAAACCGTCCCGACTTCGGTATGCTGATCATGCGGATCATGGCGAACAACCTCAACTGGAATGAACGTCCAGACAAGATCACCAAGCCGGGGACGGGCGAAGCAGTGATGGGGCCGTACTTTCCCAAAGGATACTACACCACCAAGGCAGACTTTGAGACGAATGGAGCGAAATGGCCATGAGCAATCTGAAATCAATGTTGCTGATCGCAGCCCTCGGTTGCACCCTCATTGGATTGGGCGATGGGAGCCGAGCTTCAGCCCAGGAGCAGGCCGACACGTCTGGCAAATCGAATGTGCCGGCGGTCACGATGACCACCGGACAGGGTAAGACGATGACACTCACGATGCAGACGCTGCCCAATTCGCGAGGCTATCAGTATTGCGAGTTGGTCTTCAACTACGGCGATCAAGGCTCCGACATCTACAGCACGTCGCCGTTGGCCAAGGCCAACCTCGACTGGTGGGACAACCTGGACGTTGCTGCCCTCGCCCAGGAATTCGGCGCGGAGTCGGTTTACAAAAACGGGCCGCAGTGGTGGTCGATGGATGAAGTCGGTGTCATGGCGTCCAAGCCTGTTCCAGTCGCAGGCGTCGACATGGTCTTCGGCGCTCATCTTCCGCCCGGCACACTGAAGATCGCGAAATACACGGTCTTCAGCCCAGCCAAATTCCAGAACCTCCTCTGGAAGGCTGGCAAGCCCGTGTATCAACTCGTGGACCCGGATGGCCATGTCTATATCTTGCAAGGCCACAAGGTGCCGGTGGAGAACCTTGCCACATTGGGTGAACGCTTTCAAAGTCTTCCTCAGGGATGGAAGTACCGCGTGAACGTCTTGGAAAAGGATCTGGTGATGAAACTGACGCCCAAATCGCCGATCCCGTCGGTACAGGACGAGTTTGACCAGATCTACATTCGGATCCCCCAATAACCATCCACATCATTTGTCGCGAGACATGCAATGTGAAATGTCGCACAGCCCCAACACGTGTCGGTCAAACCGACCGAAGTCTCGTAGGCCCGGCTCCCGCCGGGCGCATATCGTGAATGGATGACCAACCGTAGTGCCCGGCAGGAGCCGGGCCTACGTTACTCTAGCCCCAGCACAAGCGACCATTTGAGTTCGTAGTGAAAGAAAACATCCGAAACCCTGCTGGAATCCGCGTATTGAGTGTTGTGAAGACGACACAACAAGCGGCACAGAAAAGGATTTCGGGTGATGGCTTCAGCTTATC
>JAJDEJ010000328.1 GCA_029259815.1 Planctomycetaceae bacterium
CGCCGAGGACGGCGGGGAGACTGAACAGGGCTTTGGCGAGGTCCGCCTTGAGTTTGTCGAACACCGGCTCGCCGAGGCCGGGGGGGACGCCGGTCGCGACGATCTCCGCCGCTCCGCCGATCGAGTCGCCCGCTTTGCGGCACTCTTCGATGAGTGCGATCATGCGATCAGCCGCGTCGATATCCGGACAGCGGACGATGTTCGCGGTGCCGTCGGGAAGTCGTTCGACTTGTTCCAACGTCACAGCGGCCGGATCGTCAATCTGAGCTTTGATGTCGCCGACCTGACAGACGTAGCCGAGGACTTGTCCGCCGAAGGCTTGTGCGAGAAGCTTCTTCGCCACGACCCCGGCTGCGACTCTGGCGACTGTCTCTCTCGCACTGCTGCGTCCGCCGCCGCAGTAGTCGCGGTAGCCGTATTTGGCATCGAAGGAGTAGTCGGCGTGACCAGGCCGGTACTTATCTTTGATGTCCGAGTAGTCGCGGCTGCGCTGGTCTTCGTTGCGAACGAGAATCGCGAGGCTGGTGCCTGTCGTCTTGCCGTCGAAGACGCCCGAGAGAATCTCCGGCGTGTCGGACTCGTTCCGCTGCGTGACGATCTTGCTCTGACCGGGCCGTCGGCGATCAAGGTCGACAATCAGGTCCTCGACCGACAGCGGGATGTCGGGGGGGACGCCATCAATGATGACAACATTGCCCGGCCCGTGACTCTCGCCAGCCGTTGTGATGCGAAACGCTTGTCCGTATGAGTTGCCTGCCATACGTCGATTCTAATCCGTCGACGGATCGGGGAACATGGTGAAACGTCTGTCGTGAATAGAACACCGATGACGCGGATCGGGCGGATACTTGAGGATGAAAAGATTGGCGATGTCGTTGACCAGACCATCATCCGTACTGATCCGCTTCATCAGTGTTATCCGCGTTCCATTCTCTGTTTCGTGCACGACACATGAAGCGCTGCCGACGACGCAATCACCGAAGAATCAGCTTCCCAAAGTCTGCAAAGAGAAGACATCCACGTCCACGCCACGGCACATGAGGGCATGATCCGGTGGGCGCTCGGGGCAAGGGAGGTTGTTCAGCGGGAAGAGGGAGTCGTCCCACGCGTCGACTTGAGCGAACGAGACTTCGTACGGCGAATGGTGGACCGTGCCGCTCCAGTAGCGATGATTGGGGGACTGTGCGAACAGGATGTAGCGCTCGACGAGGAAGAACTCCAGCGAGTCGACATCGGCGACCATTGCGTCGCCTGCGGGCGCGTACACGAAACGGCTTGCGAGTTCGGGTGAAGTGCCTCTGCGGTTCGAGACAAACTCGATCTGACCCGACTCTACGTCACAATAACGATATGACATCGCCGCGAGGTGATAGGGCAGGTGATAGAACTTCCTCGCTCCCCACACTGTGAGGCGGGAGTCCGTGTCGAGGGAGTAGAACCACACGCCCGGTACGCCGTTGGGGCCAATGACATACGTGCGGCAGTTGATTTCGAGGAAGTCGGAGATGCCTCGCATACGCGGCCCCCACCACGGTCGGATGTTTCGCATGAAGAAGGGGACCAGCCCGACGTAGGCTTGTCCGTCGTACGTGTCGACCGTGAGGCCATCGGGCAGCGTCGCCTGGATGACTTCGGGATCAAATCGCCAATGCAGGAACAGCAGTTCCTGCCACGACTGATACATGGCCACACGTCGCGCCGGTCGCTCTCGTTGAGCCAGACGGAGATGAAGCAAGTCAGGCGAATCTGTGCGGACGTTCAATAATGAATTCTCAGCATCGAATTGATGCGTCTATTAACCGTTGTGAAGACACCTGAATTAACACAGCATTCTGTGACGCGGTAGCAAAACGCCTAGTCTACCGTAGCTGAACTCGCAAGAGTTCAGAAATCCAAGGGGACGTCACACGGCTGAATTCTTGCGAATCCAGCTACGGTGAGCCCTGATACTGGTTCACTCTCTGTTGCTTGAAGTGGGGGGCCTACCTGCGACGACGCTTGGATTTCTTGCGAGGGGGAGACTTCTTCTGGCTCTGGTGTTGGCCGGTTGGCTTGGACTTCTTGGAAGCGGATTTCTTCGCAGGTGTTCGCTTAGCAGACTTTTTCTTGCGGCTGGCGGGTGATTTGCGTTTGGGTTTGGCTTGCCCGAGGTGTTTGACGAATTGGAAGTCGAGTTCGCGGCGGTCGACGTCGACGTGGGCGACTGTGACTCGCACGCGGTCGCCAAGGCGGAACACCTGGCCTGTGCGGCGACCGGTGAGGGTCATCACGTCGCGGTCGAAGTCGAAGTTGTCCTTTTGGGGGAAAGTGCTGACGTGGACGAGGCCTTCGGCGGGGAGGTCGGTGCCGCGGCAGAAGAAGCCGAAGCGGTCGACACCCGTAATGACCGCGTCCATTTCTGTGCCGATGCGTTCTTCGAGGAAGGTCAGTAGTTTGATCTTCGTCAGCTCGCGTTCGGCTCGCTCGGCGCGGCGCTCAGTGGTCGAGCAGTGACGTCCGAGCCGGACCAACTCTTCCTCGCTGGAGCCGCGATGGGTTTTGCGTTCGGAGACGATGCCGTCTATCAGGCGATGGATGAGGAGGTCGGGATAGCGGCGGATGGGGCTGGTGAAGTGGCAATAGTCGTCCTCGGCGAGGGCGTAGTGGCCGACGTCGAATGGTGAGTACTCGGCTTGCTTCATCGACCGCAACAGGGCATAGTTGACGGCTTGCGAGTCGGGCTGGTCTTTGGCTTCGTTGAGGAGTCGCTGAATGTCCGCCCGGCTTTGGACGTGCTTGAGTTCATAGCCGAGCGAGTTGACGAACTGGCCGAACGCTTTGAGCTTCGCTTCGTTCGGCTCGCCATGAGCGCGGCGGAGAAAGGGGAGCTTTCGTCGTGAGAGTTCGGTGGCGACCGCGACGTTGGCGGCGAGCATGAACTCCTCGATGATCTGATGGCTCTCGTCGTGGTCACGTTCGTGCGCCCCCGACACGCGGCCGTGTTTGTCGAAGTCGAGCTTGATCTCTGGCAGGTGCATCTCCAACGCTCCGCTCTCGAAGCGGCGTTTGCGGAGGATCATCGCCAGCGTGTACATGTCGCACAGCAGTTTGTGGACCTTGGCGGAGACCTTGCCTTTCGCCCCTTTACCCGCCTTGATGAGAGGCATCACTTGCTCATAGGCGAAGCGTTTGGTGACCGAAATGGCCGAGTTGGCGAAGTGTGTGTGGACCGGAACGCCTTCAGCCGTGAACTCGATGAAGGCGGTCTTGGCGTAACGGACATGCTTCTCCTGCAGGCTGGCGAGGCCGTTGGAGATCACCTCCGGCAGCATGGGGATGACTTTGCTCGGGAGGTAGACGCTGGTGCCGCGTTTTTCAGCTTCGCGACCGAGAGCTGTGCCAGGCTGTACGAAGTGTGAGACATCTGCGATGTGGACGCCGAGGTGCCAGTGACCGTTCTCCGACTGCCTCAGTGAGATCGCGTCGTCGAAGTCGCGAGCGTCCTTGGGATCGATCGTGACGATGGTCTCGTTTCTCAGATCGTCGCGGTCTTCGACATTGTCGGGATCGAAGTTCTCGGCTTCGAGGCGTGCATCTTCGAGGACTTCGTCCGGGAACTCGTCGGGGATGCCGTACTCGTGGATGATGGTGAGCGTGTCGACACCCGTCTTGCCGCGCGGGCCAAGCACTTCGGTGAGGACGGCTTCGCCCTTTTGCCCCACCGAGGGGAAGCGAAGCATCTCGATGACAACTTTGTCGCCGTCCTGTGCGCCCTTTGCGCCGGGGTCGCCGACCCAGATGGGCTCGTTGAAGTTCTTGCCGTCGATGTTGACCCAGCCGGCTTCGCCTTCGACGTAATAGCTGCCGACAAAGACGTTGGTCGCTCGTTCGACGACATCGACAATGATGCCGCAACTCTGTCCGCCACTGCGACGGCGATTGATCAGCCGAACGAGGACCTCATCACCACGCTGAGCGTCGTGCATGTCACGGCGGTCGATGTACACGTCACCCACAAGTTTGGGGGGACGTGGTTCATGCGGGATGAGAAATCCGGCACCCGAGGCGGTTTTTTGAATGACACCGAGCACGTAACCAGGCGGCACGGAGACGGCAACTCGTCCGCTGTCGAGGAATCTCAGACGACCATCGGCGACGAGTCCGTGGAGTGCTGAGTCGAACTCTTTCTGGTGTTTTTTGGTGACGCCGAGCTTCTTGGCGAGCGACTTGGGTTTCTCAGGGCGATAGCCGTCACGGGCCGTGTAGTCGAGGATCTGTTGGGCGATTGATGCCATTGGGGGTCCGTTTTTTTGGGGGGGGAGGGGGACGAACTCCCCTCTCCCAGGTGTTCCTCGTTCCCAAGCTTTGCTTGGGGACGCTGGGCTACGAAGCTTCTGCTTCCGAACGGGTTGATGACGATTCGGGGTTGAAGAATACTCCTGCGCGTTGCGAAGCAGAGCTTCGCGGGCGGCGCGTTCCCAAACTGGAGTTTGGGAACGAGTGAATGTGGCCCCTCACCCCGACCCTCTCCCCCGAATCAAGCGTACCCTAAGGTAGGATCGCACAATGCGGGGGAGAGGGAGGAATCGAATGGGAATTACTCGTCAGACGGCACGCCCTTGAATATCTTGCGTTGCAGATTCGTGTTGTATGGGGTCCACACCGAGTCGGAGTTGGGGTCGGCGTCGATCAGCGACTGGAACTCGTTGAGTTTCGCGTCGAGATTGTCGAGATGGTGTAGGGCAATCGCTTCGGGCGTCATGGGGAGTTTGGGACTGCCGTATTCGTAGCTGCCGTGATGGCTGATAATCATGTGCTTGATCCGCAGCAGCATCTCGGTCGGGAAGGGACACCCGGTCGTCGTTTCGAGTTGCAGGACCTTCTCGTTGAGCATCTCCACTCCCTGCACGAGGTGTCCAATGAGTTGACCTTCATCGGAATAAGAGAAAGTGCTCTCGTATTCGAGTTCACGCGTCTTACCGAGGTCGTGGAGGAAAATGCCGACAGTCAGGAGATCGAAGTTGACGGTGGGGTACAGGCCGCGGATTTGCTGCGCCGTCTCAATGAGGTTGACAATGTGTTCGATCAGACCGCCGTGAAAGGCGTGATGCAATTTGATACCTGCCGGGCAACGACAGAGTCGATCAACGAGTTGTGTGTCGTCGAGAAACGCCTGCATGAGTGCCTTGAGGTCAGCATCCTTAAGTCCGAGCAGAATGCCACGGAGTCGTTCGAGAAGTTCACCCGTGTTCTGAGACGACTCGGGAATGAACTCGATCATATCGAGATCATCACGTTCCGCAGGCTCGATGTGCGTCAGGATCATCTGCAGATTGCCCTGATACAACTGCACACGTCCGCGTGCAGTGACGAGTTCTCCGG
>JAJDEJ010000329.1 GCA_029259815.1 Planctomycetaceae bacterium
TGTGGGAGAAAATCGAAGTCCAGATGCCAAACATCCTGTAAACTCATGCCGAGCCTCCCAGCGTCGAAGGAAGTGGTTGTCAACTCGCTTCTTAGACGCGCTGGGAGGCTCAAAGATTCCCCACCTCATGAATAATCCGGGCTAGGTTGCACACTGATCAGGGATTTCCGAACACCGGCATCAACACTGCCATCCGGCTGGGCAATCCGTCGATCGAGTGCGCGTGCCGTTAAACCACCGTCTGTGACACAGATCGGGTTATACGGTGTTGGGCAACTCGCGGGATCGTCGAACTCGGTGCGTCCTTCGGCTTGAGTCCGTGAGGTGACCACAGAACCGTCGACGTTGCTCATGTCATCGTTTCCACTTGTCTTTTTCAGACAAGGAGCAAGCGATGACAACGATCAACCTAGAATGCCACAATCGGTGCTTCGGATATGCCCGTGTCAGCACCGACGATCAGGATTTGAGTCTTCAGATCGATGCATTGATCAGATTCGGTATCGATGGTGGAGACATCTTCTCCGACAAGGTCTCTGGTGCCAAAGAAGATCGCGCAGGTCTGTCGAAGTGCCTCAACACGCTTCCGCTGGAGATACACTGCTCGTTTGGCGACTTGATCGGTTGGGCCGCTCCATGCGTCACCTCGTGACACTGATCGAGGAGTTGCGAGAATAATGTGTCGGCTTCAAGTCGATCAGCGACGGAGTGATCGATACGACGAGTGCGTCGGGTGAGATGATCTTCAACATCTTCGCTGCACTCGCCCAGTTTGAACGGCGTCTGATTCAGGAGCGAACCAAAGCGGGCCTGGCTGCTGCGCGTGCCAGAGGGAGAAAGGGTGGTCGACCGAAAATGTCTCCTGATGAACCGCGGATCATGCTCGCTCGGAAGCTGTACGAGGATAAGTCAATCTCATTTGACGACATTTGTGAGACTCTGAAAGTTTCTCGTTCAACGCAGTATCGCTACGTCCGCATTGCGAAGAATGTGACAGACGTTTCTTGAGACTCCAGAGAAACGTTGTTCCTTCCTGCCGAGGACAGGCCCGGATGACGGCGATCCATTGACTCGCCGGATTGTTTCGCGAACTCGACCGTTTTTCGGCAACAGTCACCTCAGGAACGTTTTTTAGGACAATGAGAGCGAGCAACACCGCCATGCGACGGTCGATGAATCGCACATTCTACCCGGTGAAGTTAGCATCTGTACGACAGGTTCCATCAGATGGGTACGGTGCCACAGTGCGTCTGGCTGCTGGTGCGGCGCAAACGCTTGACCTTCCAATCTTCAACAATTGCTTCAACGAAAAGGGAAGAGTCATGCCCCTTACCGGACCGCCGCTGACGCTCGCCGATCAAGTTGGAAATCTGCTGGGCCACGGGCTCGACACGAAACCTGATGATCTGGCGCTGGCGTCAGCCAAGACGCAAATGAGTTGGCGGGAGCTCGATGAGGTCAGCACGCGGCTGGCGGCACAGTACCTGGCACTCGGTTTGGAGCCCGGCGATCGGGTCGCATCGCTGATGCCCAATCGCCCGGCGTTAATCGTTCACTATCTCGCTTGTCTGAAGGCCGGTTTGGTGGCGACGCCGCTCAACTATCGCTATATGCCACCGGAAATCGATCATGCTTTGGAAGTCAGTGGCGCATCGCTGCTACTGCATCACGCCGAACGCGACGAAGACGTGTCCGCCAGCATGTTCGGCCACCAACTGCCCAAAGGCGTGATTCGTTACAAGGCCGACGATGGCCGCGGACTGCATTACGAAGAGTTGGTCGCCCAGCCGCAAACCAACGCCAAAGTCCCCACGCCCGATCCCGATGAGCCAGCGATCATCTACTTTACCTCGGGCAGCACCGGCAAGCCCAAAGGGGTGACGCACACGCTGCGAACTTTCGGCTGGATGATGGTCGGCTCCATCGAAGGCATGGAGATTACCGACGCCGACACGTTTCTGCCGGGCGCGTCGTTTTCGCATATCGGCGGTTCACTGTTCGCGTTGGCCTCGCTGGCTGCTGGTGCACGAGTGGTCATTCCGCGCGGCAGCGATGGCCCCGAATTGTTGTCGCTCTTGGAGCAGTATCGTCCCACGGTGCTCTGGATGCTGCCGACGGCATTGCTCACTCTGGTTCGTGATCACGATGCCAGTGCAGCGGTATTTTCGTCGATTCGGCTGTGCGTCTCGGGAGGCGACAAGGTCTCCGCAGAATTGGAGCGTGAGTTCACCGACATGGCCGGCTTCCCGGTCGACGAAAGCTACGGCATGTCCGAGATCGGCTTGGCGACAGTCAATCCACCGTCGGGCGAAAACCGGCTGGGCTCCATTGGTACGCTCTGTCCGGGATATCAAATGTCGCTTCGTGATGATTCAGGCGCCGAAGTCCCGGTCGGCACGCAGGGGCGGCTTTGGATTAACTCACCGGCCAATGCGGTTGGCTATTGGGGCAATCGGGAGGCCAACACCGAGACAATCGTTGACGGCTGGCTCGACACGGGCGACGTGATGCGGGTCGACGAGGACGGCTACCTCTGGTTTTGCGGCCGCAAGAAGCAGATCATCATTCACGACGGTTCGAATATCTGCCCGCAAGAAGTAGAAGAAGCCGTTGCGGAGCACCCCGCGATCGAAGCGGTTGGTGTCATCGGAGTTTACGATCTCGTTCACGGTGAAAATGTCCGGGCCTACGTGACGCTTCGGGATGGGTCGGCGCGGCCCACCAGCGCGGAATTGATCAGCTTCGCCCGTGAGCGAGTCGGTTACAAAGCGCCGGAGGAGATCGTCATCCTCGCTGAGATGCCGCTGAATGCCACCGGCAAAGTGGACCGCGTGGCCATCAAGCGGATGGCGGAAGAGCAAATTGCGGCAAGTGCAACAACTCCGCCTGCATAACCGCCCGCATCAAAGCGAACAGCGGCCTACGTTTCCACCAACTCAGCCGTTTCTTCGGAGTCCCTCAAAAAACACCCATTGATGGCGTTGGGCGGACACTTATGAGTCTCTTGACCGTGGCGCATTGGTGGCAGACGCTTTTTCCTCATCCGAACAGCCGTCGTGTCATCTGGATTCTGTGACATCCGGCCAACAGGGATCGTGATTTCGAGTTGAACTGGCAGTTGATGGCAAGCTGTGTCCGCGATGGTCAGAGTGTTGTCATCGCACCAGCGATCATCAAATCAGAGGTTCGTAATGAAGAGCTTTGCCAAAACGGCGTTGCTGGTCGTCGTGGTCGAATACGCAGTTGACGATTTCCAACAAGAACCGACGGCACCCGCAAGGATTTGATCGGCAACCATGAGTGGAGTTTCTACGGCTGGAGAGAGTGCGGCCCACAAATTTCGAGGCCGGCCAATACCACGGATGTCTGGTCTGTCAAGAAAGTGAACCCCTCGGCCATGGTGCATCTCACTGAGAAGCGGGCCGTGCAGTACTCCTCCCGACCGGGCGAGCATGTCCTGGATCTGTTCGGCGGCAGCGGCTCCACCCTCATCACTGCGTTCGGCGCAGCGCGTTCACTCAAAGATGGCGACTCTCGGGGTCGTGTGAGAGTTCGGGAGCAGTCAGCTGCAGAGAGCGCGAGAGCTGACGAATAGGGCGTGATTGGACCCACTCACACGACAAGCCGTCACGTCGATTTCGTCCGAAGAATCCGCAGCATGCGAAACGCCGAGCCCATTCGGGCTCCGCGTTTGTATTCACCAACAGAAAGAGAGTTCTGTGGGTGTCTGGAAAGGCTCCCTGTGTCAGACGATGTTTTGAGAAACTCTCTGGCCGCGCAGAGAGTTTCAACTTCCTGATAACCATGGGTTATGATATCGGCCTAGGTGTTTCGGACAGGGTTCGAAGTAGGGATCTCGACGTGACCCATCATATGATCGTCACTTACGACACTCGCTACTCCTGGAAAACCGTCCTGATACCCGGAAAACCCTTCTGAATCTCGATCAGTGTCACGTGATCGCAGTCGGCAGCCTTTCTGAACCTACGCGGTCGAAGGTGTTCCAAGCCAAGTGGCTCGACTAGCTGGTTGAACGCCATAGAAACTGGCATCATGGCGAGGAAGGTCAACGAATTAAAAATTCCGTCCAAGGGGAGTAACCTAAGTGCAGAACCTTCAGCTTCGTTCCAGAGACCAATGCCGGTTCAGTCTCACCGCTGTGATCGGAAGTCTCTTGTTCATCGCACATTCATGTCAACCTGCTGTCGGGCAGGTCGGCAACTTTCAGGTGTCCGTTGGTCGGCGACAGTTGTTCCTCGACGACTACGGGCTTGCAGAGGTTAAAAACCTGCTCCGCACGATGCACCAGCCGATCAAACGGGGTGCCGTGATTCGCAGTCCGCAGACGACCAAGACGATCCAAACCCGGTCCGCACCCGTTTGGGATGAGAACTCTCAAACGTACAAGCTGTGGGTGATTACCATCGACGATAATCTCTGGCAGAGCCGGGATGGACTGAACTGGACGCCGGGTCCCCAAACGAACATGCCGATCATGTTGGCGACGATTGATCAACTCGATCCGAACCCGCTGCGGAGGTTCAAGGCGCCACTCCTGAATGAAGGCTTCGCCGTCTCGCCGGACGGTGCGAACTGGACAAAGATCGATACCGAAAAGGTCCCCAGCTCGGACGAAGGCAATTTCAGCTTCGACGCTCAGCAGGGGCTGTTCATACATACCGTAAAGCGCGGCGGGGAGCGAGGGCGCTCTGTTGCCGTGGCGACGAGCACGGATTTTGAATCCTGGAACGACCTGGGGATCGTGTTTCAAGCTGATGGCCTGGATCAGGAACTCGGTCGAGAGCACATCGCTGAGCGAATGGCGGATGATACGTTGCAGCAGAACTTTTACAACGATCCGGAGGTCTACAACATCGACGTCTACAACATGGGGGTCTTTCGGTATGAGGACCTCTACCTCGGGATGCCAGCCATGTATCACGCTGTGGGACCGGTGCCCAACTATCCCAATACGGACGGCTTTCACCTCATTCAGCTCGTTTGCAGCCGTGATCTCAAGCATTGGCAGCGTCTCGGTGATCGGCAGACGTTCATCGGCCCCTCACGACTCGACTCGGGGGCGTACGACCTGACACAACTCCTTCCCCCGTCCACAGCGGTTGTGCGTGATGATGAGCTGTGGTTTTACTATACGGGTCTGAAGTGGCGGAGCACGTTCAAATACGCAGGGACATATCCCAACGGCACGCATGAACTAATTCCCGGTCGTGATCGTGACGGCGGCGCGATTTGTCTGGCGGTCCTCCGTCGCGACGGTTTTGTCTCGCTCGATGCGGGTGAGCAAGAGGGCCAGTTGCTGACGAAGCGATTTTCCATGCCGGAGGGGACTTTGTACGTCAACGCAGACGCCCATGACGGCGAATTGTATGTGGAGGTCCTGAACTCCCAGAATGAGGTCGTCGCTGTCTCTGAGACGCTGAGCGTCGATTCGCCCCGCGAACTGCTGCGATGGAAAACCGGAGACCTCGCAACACTGAGGAGCCAGGCGGTCGGCCTCCGTTTCACGCTCAGCAATGCAAGCGTTTATTCGTACTGGTTCGAATAGCAGTGGCCTCGGAATTGGAGCGTCACCTCTTCAAAGTGATCATCCCCATCGAGGTCGCGGAGTCGGTAGAATCCACGACTGTCGGTCGCGCAAACGTACAGGCTCTCGTGTGCGTAGAGCACTCCTCGACAATGCTTAAGTGTGTCCTCCAAAACTTCAAAACGATCAACACTGTCATGTCGCTCATTGAGCGTTAGTCGCACGATTCCCCGTTTGTCGCGACCAAGAATCAGCCGTCCGTGGTCGTCAAATGTCACGCTGATCCACGATCCTTCGCCTTTGTGTGCTGATCGCAACAGTTCAATGTGAAACCCTTCTGCGACTGCAATCGACTCGACCGGAGCCGTCTGTCCCGCACCTGGAAGTTCGTCATCGGCTTCCGCGTGCAGGGTCAGACAGTGCAGGCACAGGAGAAGGAGAACGATCTTGTCACGAGCTTTCATGTTTCAGATTCCCCATTCATGATCCGTGGTCGTGTCGTGGCAGGTCCTGAGGTTGAGTCGGGCTGCGAACTCAAGTCAGAGTGTTCACTCATTCAGTTTCCACGTAAATTTGAAATGGAGCAAACGAATCGTCTGACCATGATCCATCTTACGATCATACATCGCAACTCTCGCTTTCGGAAAACAGGCTCTTCTTGTTTGGACTCCCCGAACAGGGACTTTGGGGGCATTTGAACAGGCGGCCCCTTGGTCTTTGGGAACGTCCAGCGGAGGTGGCGGGCGAGAACTTGCCTCCTTGCAGTGCTCTTGCGCCTTGGGGTAGATTGGACTCTTCAATCGACCTGTTGAATCCGCCTGCCAGCGTCGGGAATCTCATTGATGCCTCCCTTTCTGCGGACCACGCTCGTATTCGCATCGACGGTGTTGTTCTGCGCGATCTCGGTGGCAGAGCCTCCCCGCGACGGGCTCATCCTTTGGCTCGACTCGGCTGATCTCGATGGCGATGGGAGCAAGACGAACGACCTCGAAAACGGGCAGCCGTTCACACGTTGGGTCGACAAGAGTTCGCAGGGGAATCACCTGGAACAGCTTCGAGCCGAGCGTCAGCCAACGATTGAAATGGATTCGACGGGCGAGCAGCCTGCGGTCCGGTTTCACGGTGATGATCTTCTTGCGATTGACAGACTGAGCGGGTTGGGTGTTGGCGACCAGATGTTTCATCTCGTGATCGTGATGCGCGCGCCGGCCGACTCGCTGCACAGCGCTCAGCGGATTCTCGACTTCGAGTCGCGCGAACCGGATGGGAGCGTGTCCAAGCGACGGGGATTTTGGGTCGGGTACCAGCAAGGTCGCAAGCTGGTTCGGCTGGGCATCAACCAGGGAGATGAAGGTGAAGGGGTGCATATTGCCTGGGACGGGCAGCCGCATGTGTTGGAGTTGGTTTACACTTCCGAGCAGACGTTTGAGATGTACTTTGACGGCCAGCGAGAACGGCGGGCGATGTTCAACGGGACTCACTTTCTCGGATTGAAGGAACACGTCTCGCTCGCCATCGGGCAGCACTTCGATCAGGAAGACAACCAGCAAACGTTCTATCAGGGTGATCTGGGCGAGGTGCTGTTCTACAACCGACCGCTCTCCACCATCGAGCGGCAGGAAGTCAACCGTTATCTCACGGAAAAGTTCGCGCTGAGCACGGAGTTCGGCGAGATTCCACAGTTTGAAGCACACGTGCGACCGATCCTTGCGAAACATTGTCTCAGTTGTCACGGCGAGGAGACTCGCGAAGCACAGCTCGATCTGCGGTCCGTCTCATCGATGCTGGTCGGTGGCGAAGCGGGACCAGTGATTGTGCGAGGTGAGCCCGAATACAGCGAGCTTTTCACGCGCATCGAGTCTGGACTGATGCCGCCTGAGGGAGAAGAACGATTGACAGAGATTGAAGTCCGCACCATTCGAGAGTGGATCGAAGCCGACGCTCCTGCTGAGCTGCCGATTAACATCTCTGTTCCTCCGTCAAAAATCACCGCTGAAGACCGTCAGCACTGGGCGTGGAACAAGCCGCGACGCCATGAACCGCCAGAGGTGCAAGAGGTTGACCGTGTGTCGAACGACATTGACCGATTCGTTCTCTCAAGACTCGAAGATGCGGGACTGTCTTTCTCACGCGAAGCCGATGCCAATGCGATTGTCCGTCGCGTCTACTTCGACCTGATCGGCCTGCCTCCATCGCCGTCGGAGGTTCAACAGTTTGCCAGCGACACGAGACCGGGAGCATACGAGCGGCTGATCGACCGTCTGCTCGAATCGCAGCATTTCGGCGAACGATGGGGACGTCACTGGCTGGACGTCGTCGGCTTTGTTGACGTGCACGGTAGCGACAACGATTTTGCCATCATCAAGCCACTGCCGGGAAAGTGGAGATACCGCAACTACGTTGTTCGCTCCTTCAATCAAGACAAACCGTTCGACCAATTCATCACCGAGCAACTGGCGGGGGACGAACTTTGCGACTGGCGTTCCACTGAGACGTTCACTCCCGAGATGCTTGAGAATCTGATCGCCACGACCTTCCTGTTGTGTGCGAACGATGATTCCAGTCAGAACGAACTTAACACTCCAGGCATTCGACACCATGTGCTGCAGCGAACGAGCGAGATCGTCGCCAACGCGCTGCTTGCTGTGACGATGCAATGTGCGAAATGTCACGATCATAAATACGAGCCGATCTCTCAATACGACTATTACAGCTTTGAGGCGATCTTTTCACCGGTGTTCAACGTGCGGAACTGGGTCACGGCAGAAAATCGTGTGCGGCCTGATGTCTCCGATGCAGAGCAAATGCAGATTGATGAATGGAACGCTGCAATCGAAGCACGGATAAAGGCGTTGACCAACCGCCGAAGTGAGATTCACGATGCGTGTCGAGAGCGACTTGTTGCGCAAAGGCTCATGAATCTGCCGGACGATATTCGTGACGTGGTGAAGGCAGCGGTTGAGACTTCCGCAGACAAACGCACTGATGAACAGAACAAACTGGCCGAGCAACATGAATCCGCTATTGTGCCCAGTGGTGAGGAAATCGAAGCTGCCCTGACCGACTCAGAACGTCACGATTGTGGTGAAATCGATCATCAGAAGGCAAAACTGAAATCTGAACTTCGCAGTTATGATCAGATCACATGGGCGGTTGAAAACGCGGCTCCTCCCGCCACACACGTCCTTCGCCGGGGAAACTATTTGCGCCCAGGTTTGGAAGCGCAACCGGCATTACTAGACATCCTGAACTCCAAACCGACATCGAGTACCTGGTCGGAGTCGGAGGACCTGACAGCGACCAGTGGACGGCGGCTGGCACTCGCGCGGCAGCTCACGGACTCCGAAACGCTCGCAGGAGGCTACGTCGCCCGAGTGGTCGTCAACCGGCTCTGGCAGCAGTTATTTGGTCGCGGGATTGTCGAAACCAGTGATAACTTCGGCGTGTCAGGTTCGCCACCAACACATCCGGAACTGCTTGACTGGCTGACCATGGAGTTTATTCGCGAACAATGGCGTGTCAAACCGCTCATCAAATCCATGATGATGTCGAGTGCGTACAGGCAGACCTCCAAAACCAACAACACTTCAGAGCGTGCAGAAACAGTCGACCCGGCGAACAAACTCCTGTGGAGAATGAACCTCAGGCGGTTAGAGTCCGAACAGATTCGCGATGCCATGCTGACGGTCAGCGGCAAGCTCGACCGATCGATTGGAGGGGAACCACTCCCGCTGGACGTTCTGCCGGATGGAATGGTCCGCATTAAGAAGGACCGCCTGTCCTATCCGGGGTCACAATGGCGGCGCAGCATCTACGTGCTCGCGCGACGAAATTATCAACTCACCATGCTCCGCATGTTCGATCAACCGATCGTGGCTCGGAACTGTACGCTGCGAAAGCCGACGGCTGTCGTTACACAGTCGCTCACCCTGCTGCATGATGATTTCGTCCTGGAGCAGGCCGACTTCATGTCAAGGCGAGCGATGGATGAATCTGCCGATCAGACATTCCCTGAATTGGTTTCCTGGGCCTTTACGACTGCGCTCGGACGTCCCGCCGACCCCGAGGAGACTGCATGGTCGGTGGACCTGCTGACACGTCATGCAGAACGCTATCTGGAAGAAGGCATGGACGCGGAACAAGCCAATCTCAAGGCGCTGGCCCACGTTTGCCACATGCTGTTGAACACCAACGAGTTTCTCTACGTGCAATAATGATTCACGCTACGCCTCCGTTGTTTTCGCGTCGTCAGCTGCTGAAGTTGACCGGCATGGGATTCGGCCAACTGGCGTTCTCGTGCATCTCCGGTGAGTTGGAAGCTGCGACGAGCGGAGTCAACGACGACCTGCAGCCTCGCAAGAAACACTTCGCGGCCCCGGCCAAGTCGGTCATCATGCTCATGCAGAACGGTGGTCCTGGACAGATGGACCTGTTCGACCCGAAACCCGAGCTGACGAAGTTTAATGGCAAAGTCCACACCGAAAAAGTGGAAATGTTCCAGCCGGGCAGTGAAGGGAACACTCTGCTGGGCAGTCCGTTGAAGTTTCGTCACTACGGCCAGTGTGGCATGAAGATGTCCACCATCCTGCCCCATCTTGGTTCGATCGCCGACGACATTTGCCTTGTGCGTTCGGCGTACAATTACCACAACAATCACACCGAATCGCTTGTCGCTTTCAACACGGGCAAAATCTTTCAGGGGCGTCCGGCGCTGGGGTCGTGGATCAGTTATGCACTGGGGACAGAGAATCAGAATCTCCCCGCCTACATCGTGCTGCGCGATCCGGGGGGGTACAACACGAGCGGAACCCTGCTGTGGGATAATGGGTGGATGCCATCGCTATACGCAGGGACGGAGGTCGCCACCAAGGGGACACCGGTTCTCAATCTGAATCCAACCGAAGCAATTCCACGGGACATCAATCGGGACAACCTCGATCTGCTCGCAAAGCTCAACAGACGTCATCAGCGCGACTTCACCTACGAAACGGCTCTCAATGCTCGCATTCAGAACTACGAACTCGCTGCACGCATGCAACTGGCCGCAGCTGAGTTGCTCGATCTTTCGGGAGAAACTGAGGCCACACGCAAGCTGTACGGCCTCGACAACCCGGACACCGCACTCTACGGCTTGCGTTGTTTGATGGCCCGGCGATTGGTGGAATCGGGTGTGAGGTTTGTCCAGGTCCTCCCGCCGATCAAGCCTCAATCGCAGCCTTGGGATTCGCATAACGACAGCAAAACGCAAAACGAGCAGATCTGCATCCAGTGTGATCAGCCTTCAGCCGCACTCATCCGGGACTTGAAGCAGCGCGGTCTTCTCGATTCGACGATCGTTCTGTGGTCGGGCGAGTTCGGTCGGCTGCCCGTCTCGCAAAACGGGAAAGGTCGCGACCACAATCGAAACGCGTTCAGCCTGATCCTGTCGGGCGGCGGCTTCAAATCCGGTCATGTCCATGGTGCAACGGATGAAATTGGATACAAAGCCACGGAAGGTCGCATGAGTGTCAACGATCTCCACGCGACGATTCTGCAACAGCTGGGTCTGGACCACGAACGTCTCACCTTCACCCATCACGGTCGTCCAGAAACGATGACCGATGCGGTCGTCACTGGGGCGAAGGTGATCCATGAATTAAGTGTATGATCATTCCTGGCGTTGCTTGTGCACTGCCACGACACGCGCGATGCGCGAAAGTCCCTGCATGCCGTGCGCTTCACGGGAGAAGGCGCAGGCAATCTGATTGCGACCAGCAGCATCGGCGCAACGACAGGAGAAACGATTGCTGTTGTCGAGACAGCAGGGCTCGACATG
>JAJDEJ010000330.1 GCA_029259815.1 Planctomycetaceae bacterium
CTCGTTCTTCCATGGTAAGATGCGTATACATCGCTGGGACTCCGTTCGAGTGAGGCTTCCTTGTTCACAACTGCCTCATTCGAACTCCCACCGATGTTCTCCATCAACTCAAACGTTGCACTTCAAGTTTGACGTCACCCCTTGAAAGAGGGATGCGCTATGAGCAATTAGGAGAATATCAATTGGCAATCAATGACTTTCGTAAAGTCTCTGATACTGATTGTAGAACTGCAGTCCCCTTACAACATTTCAGTCTCTGTTACCTACAACTGGATGAGTCTGATGCTGCTTGTCAATATGCAGAACAAGCAATTGATCTGGATGACGAAGATCCCTTTTCTCATTATTGTCTAGGGCAGTGTCGAATGGCCGTCGAAAGATTTCATTCCGCGGCAATGCATTTTCGTCAATCAGTGACATTGGCCCCTGAATCTTCAGTCTTTTGGGATTCTCTCGGACGTGCAATGCTCGAAACCGATGACGTTCAAGAGGCGAAAGCATGTTATGAGCAGGCTGTTCTACTCAAACCGTCCGCGTCAGCGTTCATTCGCCTTGCGCGACTCGAACTCGAAAATAGTGAGCACGAAGCAGCAATCAGACACCTGATGGCCGCGAATGATTGCGCCCCGGACGAAACGGAACAGACACTGATTGATGGATACATGTCGCTTGCAAAACAGACGAACTGAGCGTTCTCGGTGGGGTAGCCGTATCGGTCAGGCTATCCACCGGCACACCCGCGACGAGGACGGCGGCACGCTCACCACCTACACCTACGATGTGGCCAACCGGCTGACGGTCGCTGAGGACGCCAATGGCCTCACCAGCTACACCTACGACGCCAACGGCAACCAGTTGACGATCGAGGAGCCCTCGAATGACGTCACCACCTACGCCTGGGACTCTGAGAACCAGATGATCGAGGTCGAGGATGCGTCGAATGCCCTGACGACCTACGCCTACAACGCGGACAAGCTCCGCGTGAGCCGTGAGGACGACATCGAGACCCGCAAGTACGTGTACGACGGCACCAACGTGCTGCTGGAGACGGTCGATGCGGTGACCGAAGCGGTCTACACGCTCAACCCGCAGGAGTACGGTCACCTGCTCAGCCAGCACCGGGACGAAACGTCGTTCTACCACTACGACGGCGTGCAGGACACCCGCAGCCTGAGCGACTCGACGGAGACGGAGACCGACAGCTACACCTTCGACCCCTGGGGCCGGGAGACCTCCTCGACCGGCACGACCGACAACCCGTTCACGTACAAGGGCCAGGTCGGGTACTACAAGGACACGGCCCTGGACCCCAGCGAAGCGGCCTACATCCTGCACCACCGCATCCTGGACGCGATCGGCCGCTTCACCAGCCCCGACCCGGCCGAAGACGACCTCAACCGCTACCGCTACGTCAGGAACAACCCGCTGAACGAGGTCGATCCGAGTGGGTTGCGGGATCGATCAGTGGAACAGCAGGAACAGTTGATTCAAGCCAGCGAGCGCCGTCTGGCGGACCTGAAAGAGCGGCTCGCTCAGTCGCGAGGAAAAAGGTCCAGCTTCCGCGCGAGTCTTGTAAGACGGATCAGGGATACCAAACGTCGGATCAGACAACAGCGTGACGAGTTGCTCATTCTCGCTCCCGAGCCGTCCCCGGTACCGGAAGACGTTCCCATCGAGGAACCGATTGCGCCGAGTCCGCAAACGGACCGCGTTTTCCCACCAGCATCCCCGCACCAGAGTCAGACCCCGCGACCGATCCGGGTTTACCCTCCCTCGCCAGAGCCGCGTCATAATTCGCAGCCGCGACGAAGGGTTTCTCCGCCTCCCGAAATCGAAGATTATCAAAATGTCGAATTCGTGCCGCCGCATGGCGATGATCGACAAACCGGGCGGCTTGACATCTACGATAACAGAGATGGCAAACACAAGCGGGTTTTCAGCATCTGGTACAATGTTAACGATCCCAATGACGAAGGACTTGCGCTCGAGAGTGCGAGGCAGACTTCCCTTCAAGAAGACTTTAAGGAACTCCGCGAGCAGATTGGCATCGGGATCGTGATTACTGAAGGGGTGGCGCGTGCCGTCACCCCTGGCTTCGACATTGTCGAAGTGGCCGAAGCGATCGCCGAGGCAGATGAACTGACTCCGGCCCAGGCCGCGCTGATCGGTGCCGGGATTGTCGTTGGAGTAAGACTCAACAAAGCCGATGAGTTTGGCGATGCTGGCCTCGCAGGTGGGGGAGCCGCACGAAGAGGGAGACGACCGGCAGCAGCACGAAAGCCGATTGATTCACCACGGACACGGCACGGAACGGATGAACATGACGCAACATCATTCAATCGAGCTAAGAACTGGGAGGGTGATGCTGCGACGGTCGAATCACGTTTCAACCAACAGTTGGTCGATGCCGACGGCAATGCAGTGCCCGGTTTGCAGCCGGATGCTCAACGGATTCGGCTGCTCCCCGATGGTCGTCGGGTAGTAGACGTGCTGGAAGTGCGAAGCGTTAACAGCCAATCACCTGCCTTTATGAACCGCAAGATGCAAAGATATCGAGATGTGTTGGGCGACCAAGCGGGCGATATAAGGTGGATCGATCCGATTGACACGGCAAGACGATGATACGATTATGTGCTTGGTGGCTTCAAGAAAGGCCCTACCGGATACTTTACAATGAATATTCGAGAAATTGAGAAGAAGCTGTCTCGGCGGTCATATGAAGACATTGATAACGAACTGAAAGCGTTTGATGATCCTATGTTGGTTGAGTTGTTGGACAGCAGATCGATCAAGGTGGGTAGTACGGCAGCAAGTCTATTGCGCCGTCGAGGAAAGGCTGATGCAGTGATCGACGCATTCTTTTCGGAAAAGATCAAAACGAAGGCTGGCAAGCAGAGAGTTTTCTTCTTTGTACGCGTACTTGGGAGGAGCTGTCCCCGAGCGAGTGACATCTGCTTGGCATTGCTGCACGACACGAATCATGATGTGGTGGATGACGCACTGTTTGGCTTGGTCTTTCTGCAAGATATTCGAGCCATCGAAGCGATCAAAGAATCTATAGCAAGCAGAGCAGAAGACACCGAGATTCATGAAAGGCACTTGCTGGCAATCGATGCCTTGAAGCAGCACGATCCTTTCATCTTTTCCCCTGACTTTCATGACGCTGGCGATGTCTGGGATCTAGACAAGGGACGCTTTGCTGACAGAATCGGATAATCGTTTGCGCCGACCACTCGCTCAACGACATTTTTCAATCCCGCTCTCCGAAGTCTATTGTTGCTCCGATGACCTACGATCGTGGCGGTCGGATGACCGACCAGGACGATGAGATTCACAACTGGGTCTACGACTGCACCAACCAGCTCACGCAGTTCCTGCTCGGCGATACGCTGAGTTGGGCGCGGATGACCGGGCCGCAGTGGGAGTCGCTCAGCGTGGACGACTGGGACACGCTGCCGGTCGATTCGGCCATGCAGGTCACCGTCGACTTGGCCTTCGACGCCGCAGGCAACCGGCAGACCCGCGACGAGGACAGCGGCACGCTCACCACCTACACCTACGATGCGGCCAACCGGCTGACCCTCGCTGAGGACGCCAACGGTCTCACCAGTTACACCTACGACGCCAACGGCAACCAGTTGACGATCGAGGAGCCCTCCAGTGACGTCACCACCTACGCCTGGGACTTCGAGAACCAGATGATCGAGGTCGAAGACCCGTCGAATGTCCTGACGACCTACGCCTACAACGCGGACAAGCTCCGCGTGAGTCGTGAGGACGACATCGAGACCCGCAAGTACGTGTACGACGGCACCAACGTGCTGCTGGAGACGGTGGATGCGGTGACCGAAGCGGTCGACTCGCTCAACCCGCAGGAGTACGGCCACCTGCTCAGCCAGCACCGCGACGAGACGTCGTTCTACCACTACGACGGCGTGCAGGACACCCGCAGCCTGAGCGACTCGACGGAAACGGAGACGGACAGCTACACCTTCGACCCCTGGGGCCGGGAGACCTCCTCGACCGGCACGACGGACAACCCGTTCACGTACAAGCCGGGTAGCGACTGTCTTGAGAATCAAGTGATTTGTGTTGTTTGGTTCCATGATTTTCCATCTCGGATCATGACGTTGAGGATGGTGAGCAGTTTTCTCATGCAGGCGATGAGGGCCACCATTTTGGGTTTTCCGGCCGCGACGAGTCGGTCGTAGAAGGCTTTGATGGTGGGGTTGTATTGTTTGGCGACGATGGTGGGCATGAAGAGGGCCGTACGGATCTCGGCGCGTCCGCCGCCGGTGGTGCGTTTGCCTCGGAGCGTGCCGCTGTCGCGGTTGGTGGGCGCGACGCCGACGAGCCGGGCGATCTGCTGTCGGTTGAGAGTTCCCAATTCGGGGAGCTCGGCAATGAGGACGGAGACGGTGGCGGGTCCCAGGCCGGGGACCGAGGTGATGATGCGCGCCTTGGCCTGGGCTTGCTCGTCCTCTTCGATGAGTTGCTGTTGCTTCTGGCGGAGGGTCTCGAGTTGTCTTTCATAGAGGCGGATGGCCTGCCCGATCATCTTGCAGAGATCTCTGTCGATGGTGGCGCCCAGGCGGTTCTTTTCCTGGACGATCATGCGGGTGACCTGTCGACAGCGCGCGGCCAGATCGAGGAGTTTCCGGCGGTTTTTCGGGAGAGGCGGTCAGGCTCTCGCCGGACACGACGGTGATTGTGTGTTCAATCCTTATCACCGTCCGGCACAGCCGGACCTACGAGGACTAACTGGACTTCTCCGCGATCACCGTGTCCAACTCGGCTTTCAGGCGGGGGAGAATGTCATCGTATGAATACGCTCCCAGTTCTTGCGGGCCCTTTTTGAGGTTCACGAAGTTGGGGCCGCACCAGAGGCCGAGGTCGGCGTCGTCGGTTTCGCCGGGGCCGTTCACGCGGCAGCCCATCACGGCGATCGTGATCGCGTGCTCTTGGGCGTAGGCCGTCATCTCTTTCACACTGGCAGCGAGGTCGATGAAGGCTTCGTTCTCGACGCGGGAGCAACTGGGGCAGCTGATGATGTTCAGCGTGTCGAGGCCGAAGTCGACGAATGAGCGGACGCGTCCGGCGGCGATGTCCGCGAGGATCTGACGGCCGGCGGCGATCTCCTCCGGCTTGCGGTCGTTGGGGACCGTGAGTGACACACGGATCGTGTCACCAATGCCCTTGCTGACGAGTTGTTCGAAGGCGATGCGGGTCTTGATCACACCATCCGGCGGCATGCCGGCTTCCGTCACCCCCAGATGCAGCGGTACGTCCGGTCGGGCTGTAGCGAAGCGTTGATTGACGTCAATGACGTGTTTGGGGTCCGAGTCCTTCAGCGAGACGCAGTAGCGGGTGAAGCCGATCGAGTCGAGGAACTCGCAGTGGTCGAGAGCCGACTCCAGCATGGGAGCGACCGTGTCTTGTGGGTCGTGCTTGGCCTTCTTGTCCGGATCCACGGAGCCACAGTTCACTCCGACACGCATCGCGCAGTCGTGCTCCTGGGCGATGCCGACGAGATAACGGACCTTCTCCTCCCAAGGCTTTTCGCTCTCATGGTGATACAGATGTCCGGGGTTGTACCGCAGCTTGGCGACGTGCGGGGCAACGTGCTCGGCGAGCCGGTAGTTCTCCTGGAGGTCGACAGACAGGTTCGCCTCCGTCTGTTGAGCGATCTCCGCGAGGGCCTCGGCGTCTTTGCGACTGTCGACCGCGATCCGCACGATATCGGCACCGGCGTCAGCAAGGGCATTGACCTGTGCGACGGTCGCGTCGATGTTCTGAGTGTGCGTCGCCGTCATGCTTTGGACAGCGATGTCATGGCCCGCGCCAATCGTCGTTGAGCCGATGCGAACTTCACGGGTCGGGTTTCGAGGCAGATCAACCATCAATCAACTTCTTGAGGAAAGGGGCAGGGCACACTCACACGTACTCCGTTGGTTGGATGATAGTTGGGGCCCCTCTGACTGCCTACCACTGCCGCTGAAATCAGCCCTGGAGGCGTCAACTTCAATGTTAGATAAGAGTTGGGACGAGTCTTGGCCCCCGTGTTGCAGAGTGTCATGATTAGAAGGGGGCAGATCGTGAGACTGATCAATGTCGACACGTTACGTCGATCCGGACCGGGCATCGGACGAGAACTTAACGTCACAGATCACGTTCGATGTTGGAATTGTGTGAAAGGTCGAACGACGACCTCTATTTCAGTCGACTGACAGCACTCGCACTTTGTGGTTGCTGCTGTCTCCGATGTAGACGTTGCCTGCGGTGTCCACAAACACTCCGTGCGGGCGTGCGAGGCGGCAGCGACGCGGGTCGCCGTCCGGTCCGTCTCCCTCCTCGCCATCACCCACGATGGTTTCGATCAGGCCCGACTGTTGTCGAATGACTCGGATGGTGTGGCTCTCCGTGTCAGCCAGGTACACATCACCGTTGGGGCCTAAAGCAATGCCCTTTGGTCCGGACAGCTCCGCATCCTTGGCTGGGCCGCCGTCGCCCTTGTCGCCCTGCTTGCCGGTCCCGGCCAGATGATGCAGCGTCGAAGTGGAGAGGTCGAGACGGTAGACCGCATTGCCCTCCCGTAAGGCGAGATACAAGGTGTGCTCGCCATCAAAGTCGAGGGCACGCGGACCATTGAGCGGAGTTCCGATGATCGATGCTCCGTCCGGTGTCGTTGCTTGTTCACCCGTCCCCGCAAATGTCGAGATGATGCCTGTCTTTGCGTCCACACGCCGCACACGGTGGTTGCCGATGTCGCAGATGTAGATGTGACTGTCGTTGTCGAGGGCGATCGAATGGGGACGGTTCAGCTTGGCCTGGATCGCAGGTCCGCCATCGCCGGAGAAACCGAGTTGTCCACATCCCGCGACAGTGCTGATGATGCCCGACTTTGCATCAACCCGACGAACCAGGTGATTTATCATCTCGACGAAAAACAGATTCCCCTCATGATCGAATCGCACTTCGTACGGCTCGTTGAGCTTGGCCTGGATCGCAGGTCCGCCATCGCCGGAGTAACCTGGCTCGCCGCTCCCTGCAACTGTAGTGATGATGCCCGTTTTTAGATCAACTCGTCGGATGACGTGGTTGCCAATCTCGCAGACGTAGATGGCTTCATCCGGTCCCATGACCAGACCGAATGGGCCACTCACGCCCGCCCTTGTCGCCTGCCCGCGATCGCCCGTGTACTGCTGCTCACCAGTGCCGGCGATTGTCACGACTTCCGCCGCATTGATCGTTGAGAAACAGCATAGGCAGGCCAGTAAGACTTTGAGGGCAATGTTCATCATGGCGAAGGTCTATTCCAACTGGTTTTTGTGACTCATCAACAGATTCACGGTCAGCACCCCGGCTGCTTTGAGCAGCCGGGGTGCTTCATATCTCACCAGTTGTCAGTTCTTCGTGGCGAAGATGCAATGGAGCGCGTGTGAGAAAGATGGATCCTGGTTTCGTGGCGAAGACCGGCGAGTCGGGGTAGACTCGATGGCTGATCGACAATTTTGTTCGGCTGCTTTGAATCAGAACGGATTTGCCATGCCTGCATCCAACGCCAAGACTTTGTTTCCGGAGACAGACGCAACGACCGGCATCACACGTCTGTGTGACTTACAACCGGGGCAACTGGGCGACTGCTACGCTCTGCTCACGGCTCGCGAACAAGCAACGACCCGTGACGGCAAGCCCTACTACCGCTGCACGTTTCGCGATGCAGTTCGCAGTGTGACGGCCATGATCTGGTCTGACACGCCCTTCTTTGCTCTCTGTGCAGAGTCTTGGCAGGCGGGACAGTTCTACAAGCTGCGGTGCCGATTCAGTGAGAGTTCCTACGGACCGCAGATCGAACTCGACCGCGTCCGTGATGTGAATGACGAGGATGTCGAAGCCGGGTTCGACCCGGGCGAGTTCCTGCAGTCCAGCCGGTTCGATCTTGAAGAAATGTATGCCGAGCTGACGTACATCATCGAGGCGGAAATCGAAGAGCCGCCGTTGAGGCAACTCGTTTCCGAGATATTCACTGAGTATGCGGATCAGATCAAGACGATGCCTGCCGCCATGCGGAATCATCATGCCTACCGGGGCGGGTTCCTCGAACATACGCTCTCTGTGACGAAGTTGGCCCTGTATCTGGCAGACAAGTACATTGCCTACTACTCAAATATGCAACCACCGCTGAACAAGTCATTGGTTGTCGCCGGAGCCTTGTTGCACGACATTGGCAAACTGACCGAGTTGGATGCACAACCGCAGGGTGCGACATACACGGCGCAAGGGAAGCTGGTCGGGCACATTCTGCTGGGGCGAGACATTGTGCGCGACAAGGCCAACGAGCTTGGCGACCTCGATCCCGATACGCGGTTGCGACTGGAACACATCATCATCGCTCATCAGAATCTGCCCGAGTGGGGCTCACCCATTGCGCCCCACACGCCAGAGGCCCTCCTGGTCCACTATGCTGACGACACGGACGCGAAATTTCACATGATGGCCACGGCCCTCGAAGTCGAACCGACCGAGGGCGACGAGTTCACACCCCGCGATAATGCGATGCGCCGTCAAATCTTCCGTGGCCTGATCTGATACTCTGAGGTCACTCAACCGTCGCTTGCGGCTTAGCACGACCAGCACGCGTCGATGGACCGTTCCAGGTTCATGCACAATTCCATGATCCTCCGCACACTCACCATGCTGTGGGCGTCTCCCGGTTCGCTCGTCGGGCTGATCGCGGGCACACTCGGACTCTGTACGGGAGGACACTGTCGCCGCGTGGGGCATACGCTCGAATTCCACGGCGGCTTCGTCAAATGGCTGCTGAAACGTCTGCCGGTCGAGGCGATCGCGATGACGCTCGGGCATATCATCATTGGCCAGACGAAGGACACACTCGACATCGCTCGTGAACACGAATGGGTCCACGTGCGTCAGTTTGAACGCTGGGGACCGTTCTTCATCCCCGCCTACCTCGGCTGTTCGCTCTGGCTCTGGCTGCGAGGTCGAGAAGCTTATCGGGGCAACCCCTTCGAGTGCGAAGCGTACGAGCACGATCGACTCTGTCTCTTGGGTGAGATGGATCGCCAAGCCCCAGATCACATCGTCTGAACTCCGGCGCTTCAGGACTTGAACTGCTGGACCGCAGCGACGGCGAGTTCGTCGCAGCGTTCGTTCTCGGGGTGGCCGCTGTGACCCTTCACGACGGTGAAGCGGACTTCATGGGCGGCGAGCAGGTCGTCGAGCTTCTGCCAGAACTCGACGTTCTTGACAGGCTTCCAGCTCTTTTTCTCTCGGCGACGCCAGCCGTTCTTCTTCCAGCCGGGCATCCACTCGGAGGAACCCTTCGCCACGTAGACGCTGTCGGTGACGACCTCGACTCGTGAGCGTGACTTGAGGGCAGAGAGACCTTCGATGACAGCCTGCAACTCCATTTGGTTGTTGGTCGTCTGTGGAGCGCCGCCGGAGGCTTCCTTCTCGCTCTCGGATGCCGGGTGCTTGAGGACGTACGCCCAGCCTCCCGGTCCCGGATTGCCGCTACACGCACCGTCGGTAAAGAGTTGCACAAACGGTGCAGAGTCAGCAGCGTCACCCATGAGCAGCGGTGCCCGTTAGAAGGTGTTCGGGAATTCAGTAGCCATCACGTTCTGCGTGATGAGCGGATCAAGCGGGAGCTGGCGACATGTGGGAACGCGTTCGAGCGACACTGTCATCACGACGGAGCGTGATGACTACTCTTGGCTCGTCCAACTCCTGGACACCCTCCGTCAGGTGGCTTTCCTAACGTTCACGGTAGGTGATACGACCGCGATTGGGGTCGTACGGCGAGATCTCGACCGTGACCTTGTCGCCCGGAACGATGCGGATGAAGTGCTTACGCATCTTGCCCGCGACATGAGCCATGACAATGTGTCCGCCTTCGACTTCGACGCGGAACTGCGTGTTCGCCAGTGCTTCGACAACTTTTCCTTCAACGGGGATGGCCTCTTCTTTGGCCATAGCTGAGCAAACTCCTGAGGGAATGTAGTGGGTTTGAGAGTGCGGAATTGTATCACTCGCCCCGTCTGAGGACAAAGGCTAGCTGGGCAATTCATGACAAATCGGCCATCGCCACTTCGGTGTCACTTGGATGAGTCCCAATCGCTGGTGGGGGCATTGAAGTTGCCAAAGTAGTCATCGAACGAGGAGGAACTGGCTGGCTGGCGTCGTTGCTCAGGCTGTTGAGACTGTCTCCGTGATGCTGGTTCGGTCCAGGACGACTGAGTGACGGGCGAGGATCCGCCCTGTTCAATTCGGGACGGCAACGTGGGAAGCTGATCGGCTTGAAGGAAGGTCTGCTGTTGTCGATCGGTCGGGTCCAAATCCCAGACTTCTGAGAAGCGGCTCGACCGACCAAGCACGTCTCCCGCGGGTTCGTCAGCCGATGGAGCTTCCGGGGCAGCTTCAAATGGATTGCCATTCTCTTCAACCGGACCACTGTCAATCGGTTCACTCAACTCCTCCGCGTCGGCTGCCGGGGCGAAGGGGAGTTCCTCGATGTACTCCGCCGGACATGCCTCTTCAGGAGGATGTGCGAATTCGACACCGCCCAACGGTCCATCGAGAGCGAAGGCCGGAGGCTCGGTGTGCTTGTGCGACGCAGGGATGGCACCAGTGCGACATTGTGCGCGACGGTAGGCGTCCACGTAGGCGTCAGGATCCCACTCGTCCTCCAGCAGATGTACCCGAGCGTCTTCGAGTAATGTGCCTTTGCGGTAATGCAGGTTTGTCAGGGACTTGTTGTACTCCACGATCGTGCTGAAGAAGGCGGCTTCGGCCTGAGCACGACGGTCCTGAGCTCGCAGGACTTCATCAATCGTGATGATCTCACCTTCCTGTTGGAGCGTCACTGTTCTCACGTTGTCGATCGCGGCGTCACGACGGCTGAATTGCGACTGAGCCGCCGCGTAAGAGCGAGTCAATTCCTGAAAGGCAGCTGCTAACTCGTGACCGATATCCATCTCCTGAACGTAGAGGACCTCGTGAGCCTTGGCGAGGCGGAGTTCGATGTTGCGGACCTGTGCGTGGGCCTGTCGGAAGCCGAGCGGCATCGACAGCTCGAATCCGAGTCCCCAGCCTGTCTGACTTCCCTGTGTGATGGTCTCATAGAAGCTGTTGAGCCCCTGTGCTGTGCCTGCACTGTCGCGGTCGCCGTATTGCAGCAGGTTGTCGCCGAATCCATTGACCTGATAGTTGCCGACGAAGTCGAGTCTGGGCTTCGTCAAACTGCGGGCCGCCTTGAGCTGGAGTTCGAGACTCTTGATGCCCCACTTCTGTTTCCGGAGTTCGACCCGTTGGGTCAGGGCTTCGGCCAAACTGACTTGCCAGTCCGGCAGGTATTCGACCGTCACAGGCTCGTCAAGCGGACGAATCACCTTCCCCTCGTTGATCGGCAGTCCCAGCAACCTGCGTAGACGTGTCTCGGCGGCGAAAATGCCGTTGCGAGAGTTGTTGACGGCGGCCTGAGCTGCCCAATACTGGTCTCGTGCTTGGGATTCGGCGGCGACATCAATGTCGCCGCCCAAGTCGACCCGGATCTTCGCGTACCTCCACGTCGCCAGAGCCGCACTGCGGGCACTGATTGCTGTGTCGAAGAGGCGGTAGGTGAGGTACAGATCCCAATAGGTGTCCTCGACATCTTTGACAAGGTTGCGGACCGCGGCCTGAAACTCAGCGATCGAGATGTCATTGTTGATGCGGGCAATCACCACACCCTGTGTCACACCACTGATGCCGCCAAAGCTCTGCGTAATGGGACCAGCAATGCGTGTGAATTCTGTCCCCGCACCAGCCAGCAAGGGATGACGGTAGCGGGCATTCACATTCCCCGTGTACACAGACGGGAATAGCTGTCCAGGTGCGTCGGACCAGAGATAGTTGACGTCGTGTCCCACTTGAATCTGTCCGCCGTTGGCGAATTGCTTGCTTAGCGCGGCCTGAACAGCGGCTGTCTCCGTGGTTAACGTTCCTCCGGGGGTCAGTCCCCCACCGAAGAAGGAGTTGTTCTGCACCTGTTCGTTGCGGCCCCACACTGCACTCGTTGTGAAATTTGCATCGAACGCGGCAAGCGCGGCCTCGACACCACGTCCGCCGAACAACACGCCCGATTCCTGAATGGCCGGATCGTAAGCCGAGTCGACGAAGTCTCCATTGTTCAGCAGTGTGTTCCCTGGTGACAGGAACTGGCCAGCACTCCGGATCACGCGGTTGTTATGCAGGGCAATTGACACCGCCTCACCCAAGGCCATGTCCCACGGCTCCGACCGTTCTCGACTGAGCACAGTATGCGGCTCGTCCGAGAATGCAATCTCATCTGGCGTGGTGGTGCAGACGTCGGGGTAATCAATCTGCTCAGCATGATCCCGGTAGAACTGCACCGGCTCGTCGTGAGGATAGTCCAGCGGGTCATCGCGGGTCACGCAGCCACTGCTCAGGACGGCGGCAGCAAGCACCGATCGACTGAGGGTGTTCGGCCGCGCGACCTCGCGAATCACGCGCAAGACCGGGCAGAGAACGTTTGTAAGGTTGAGTCGAATCATAACCGCCGCTGGGTCAGAGGCTTGTGGCGTCAGGCGGAGCAACGAACAGGCCGTGCGGGCGGCAAAGCCGTTGCAGATGTCACCACAACTATCGGCGGTTCAACCCTCGTGAGATGATCGATTGGTGCGGTCGGCACTGCCGATAGAAGGTATGTCGAACAATCGGTTGACCAGAACTGCCTCTTCGGAACGACTGCGTCTGATTGCGTGACCCGCAAACTTCAACAGATTTCACATGGTGGGGATTTGTTGACGGGTGGCACGCTCTTGACGTCAGGAAGGGCGTGGCGGGCAGTATTCAAGCACGGAGTCACTGCACCGCGCTCGCCATGCCCATCCCGTTGGTCGGGGCGTGCCACCCAAATATGACAAACTGACCCGCCACCCTTTCTCAGGCAGAGTTCGGGAATGAGCCGAGATTTGAATTCACCCCGATGTCATTCTCACCGGCACACCCCGCTGAGACATGTACTGTTTCGCTTCAGAGATGGTGTACTCACCATAATGGAAAATGCTCGCCGCCAGTGCCGCGCTGGCCTCTCCTGCGGTGACGGCTTCACAGAGGTGCTCAGGCGAACCGGCTCCGCCACTGGCGACAACTGGGATCTCCACCGTCTCGGCGACCGCTTTGGTGATCTCAATATCAAACCCATCCTTCGTACCGTCCGCGTCCATCGAGGTCAGCACGATCTCCCCTGCCCCCAAACGCTCGACCTCCTGTGCCCAAGCGACAGCGTCCAATCCCGTCGGCACACGGCCACCGTTGATGTGCACATCCCAGTAGCAGGTTGAGAGTTGAGGGTTGTGGGTTAAGAGTGAATTGCCAAACGATGGCTTCGTAGGCAAGGGTCTCGGTACCACGTGCAGATGCTTTGCGAAGTCCGACTGACGGCTCTCGACACTCTCAACTCTCCTCGGATCGATATTCACCACAATGCACTGGCTACCGAATCTCAGGGCCGCCTCTCGGACGAATTCAGGATTCGTGACGGCTGCACTGTTGATGGAAACTTTGTCACAACCCGCTTTCAGCAGCTCGCGAATGTCGTCGAGAGTGCGGATGCCGCCGCCCACGGTGAGCGGCATGAAGCAGACCTCACTCGTCCTCTGCACAACGTCGAGCATGATGTCTCGTTGTTCGTGACTGGCCGTGATGTCCAGAAACACGAGTTCGTCCGCCCCCTCCTGCTCATAGCGAGCAGCGATGTCGACCGGGTCGCCCGCATCGCGCAGGTTGAGAAAGTTGACACCTTTGACCACACGGCCTTCATGAACGTCAAGACAGGGGATGATTCGCTTCGCCAGCACGATCTGTTCTTCCAGAATCCACGGGAGCCTCCGACAAGTCGTACATTTCACATGTGCAACTGAATGGAGACAGATGTTTGATGATATTCTCGCACCAATTTGTGAGTTTCTGTCGGAGAAACTGAAGATTGGCTCGTTCTCTCCACGTATGATAGGGTATCAACCGACCGAATGCCGTTGTGCGCACAGTCGACCTTCCTCACCCGGATGGAGCGGTGTTGAAGGTGTCTCTCGCGTAGCAAAGCACGTCTAAGGCCGAGTCAGATGGCCGACAGCACCAAGATTACTTTGCGCTCTCAATCGTGGGATGATGCTGCGCCGGAGGGGACGTCAAGTGTGAAGGATTCAACGGACGAAGTTGCCCCCCGGCCAACTTGGCTGCCGAAGGGCGAGAACACCGCGGCTGCTAAACGTCGTGCGACGAAGCCCCGACGCTCGAAGGTTGTAATCCCGCTACAGGATGTGACCGCTCCTGATGAGGAAACCCCGCTCAAAGAACGGATTGCTGGCTGGTTGCGGACAGCGGCCGCCGCCGGCTATGGCCTGTCACTCCTCCTGCACGGCCTGTTGATTTTGGTGATGGCCTTGTGGTTCTTCCCACAGATCAAGGAGGCCATGAGCATCACGACGGTGGTGCAAAGTGACGCTGAGGAGTTGCAGCCTTTCGACGCGATGGATGATATCCACCTTGAGGCTCCGGCGGGCAGCGAAGATGTGCTTGTGCCCCAACTCACAGAAGTGATTGAAGACGCGAATCTCAACGTGCTTGAGACCAAGTTTCTCCAAGATGTGACGGCAGCTGACACCCAGGGGGACGGCGGATCGAGTGGAGTTGGCAGCGGAGGTTTCCGGTTGCTTGAACCGAAGAATGCGGTGAAAGCGGGCAGTTTTACCGCCTGGACGATCCCGATCGCTGAGAATTTCGGTGAGAAAACGACAGCGGGTGACAACCCCCGTCCCGGACAGGACTATCACATTGTGATCCAGGTGAAGGTGCCCACAAAACGCAATTCGTACAGCATCGCTGACCTCTCTGGAAAGGTCGTTGGCACCGATGGCTACGTTCAACCGATCCCGTCACAGGCGTTTTTTCAGGACGAAGATGGTCGGATGATCCGGGCTAAGCTCGGTCGCCGTCTCCCGATTGTCGAAGGGGTCGTGCAGATCATCATCCGCGTCCCGGGTGCTGAAGCGTTGGTGAAGGACACGATTCGTATCAAGTCCAAGCTGCTCAAGGAGAATCAAACATTGGAGCTCATCTTCGGCAAGCGGCGACGCAACGATTGACACACCGGGAAACGTCGCGATTCAACGTCATTCCTATCGGTCGGTCATGTCATTCCCGCGCAGGCGGGAATCCAGACGGCGTTTAACTCGGGGGCCCAATTGAATAGCGAATTCGCACTCGCTGGATTCTCGCTTCCGAGGTGAATAACGAGGATGTGGGAATCACATGGGTTCGCACGAGGTGGGTGTCATCGAACAGTCGTGAGTCTCACATCCACTGAGACGCAGCAGACTGCTCAGTTTTGCGAGTCTTCGCAACTTAGCGTCAACCTCAGCAAAAGATGTCGATCTCACAGAAATCCTGTGCAGATTCGTGGTCGCTCAGCGTTATCTTCCAGTAAGGGCCACTCGCTCAACTTGGCCTGCAGGTGGTCGCTGCGGAATCAGCAGCGAATCGTCGCGATCGAATTGTGTCATCAGAATGACGGCATGATTCGCGATCTTGCGACGCTTTAATCCCTGCGCCACGCATTCGCCGTTCGTGCCAAGTCAACTCCTAAGCCAATCAATAGAAATGACTTAGGGGGAGTCAGTCTCTGTTGGCAAGTTCAATCGGCACAATACCTGCAGATATTGCCGAACGTGACTGCGATCAAACATGGCGAGAGGATCTCAGAAGAGAGGACTCGTCGTCAGCCATCTCAGTTACGCATCAGGCCGGCAGTTCCCCCCTGTAAGTCGAGGCGATCAATTGCATGTGGACCCGACGTCATCGCGAAACGCGTCTCACGGATTCGGGCCGTGGCGTCAATGGCTCCATGCGCTGCACAACTGCCGCGCCAGATTCTCTTCTCGTTCAACCCCATTTTGACTGAGGAACACACAATGAAGACGTTCTTGACAATCTGCACGATGGCAGCGGCCTTCGGCATGGCCGGCATGGCAGACAGTGCCCAAGCGGGCGGCGGCTGCGGGTACGGAGGCTACGGCGGCGGTGGCTATGGCTACGGTGGTGGTTACCACGGTGGATACGGAGGCGGCTATAACCGCGGGTATAGCAGCTACTACGGAGGCGGCCACGGTCATGGAGGCTACGGTCGTGGCTACAACAGCTACTACGGTGGCGGTCATGGTCACGGAGGCTACGGCTACGGTGGCTACGGTCGCTCAGGCTTCAGCGTCCGAGGCAACGGTTACGGCTTCAGCTACTACCGCTGAACAACGACCCGCCTCCCCCGACGCAGCGAGGCCCGGCTTCTTCCGAGAAGTCGGGCTTCGTCTTGCGATCAGTACAGTGCTGTCGCGAGCTTGCGTCGGTACACACTCGCGATATCCGACTCAGCGTCCAACAGGTTGAGGATGTTGAGCATCGTCTCCTTCGCCTGTACGCCGGCTCCTGTCTTGTCCAGGTGAATCACCTGAAGACAAATCTCCAGTGCCGCCTGATGCTGACCGTCTGCTGCCAGAGCATCGGCCAAGGGAATCCGCAGCGACAGGTCATCGGGGTTGGCATCGACTGCCTTTTGAGCTTCCTCGATGCCGCCACTCGCCTGAGCAACCGATTCGATCTCCAACTGGGCCTTGAGGCGTTCGGCCTCCGGTTCGAGGAAGCCGCGTTTGACCAATTCTGCGATCAACTGCCCCGCTTCCTCGGACTCCCCCTGAGCGTGCAACACACGGGCGAGTGCGATCTTTGCGAATGGCAACTCGGGCGACAACGTCAATGCCTCCCGCAGCTTCGCCTCGGCTGCAGCCGGATCGATCGTCTCTAATGCTTCAGCTGCCTTCACCAGTTCGTCAGCAGGTGAGGGGAGAATTCGCCCCAGCCACTCTCGCAGTTGAGCCTCCGGCAGGAGGCCCATGAACTGGTCGACCAGTTGTTTGTCCCGCAATGCGATCACATGCGGAATGCTCTGTACCTGGAACGCCGCCGCCAACTGCTGCTCCGCCTCAATGTCGACCTTCGCCAGCAAAAACTTGCCGTCGTACTCCTCTGCCAGTCCCTCCAGGAGGGGAGCCAACTGCTTGCACGGCCCACACCAAGCCGCCCAAAAGTCCACAACCACCGGCACGTCTGCCGAACGGTCGATGACGTCCTGCTCGAAAGTGTCCGTCGTGACGTCAATGATGTGTGGTGAATCAGCCATTGTCTCTCCTCGTCGCTGCCGGTCAAGTAGTCGGGTGGGCTCTGCCCACCAGCACAATAATGACCAAGGCCACGACAGTCACCTCACATCGACGTGGTGGGCAGGGCCCACCCTACTCAACTCGACGTCCCATTGCGTCCGACATGAAGATGTCTGGATGGGACCGATGAAATCGCTCGCATGCTTCGTAAGAAACTTGTGTGTGATTCAAATAGAGTGCTTCCAATGACCCGCTTGTGGTCAGGTCCTCCAGCATGGCATCGGTCGCATTTGTTTCCTCGAGGTGTAGACTGCTGAGAAGCGGACACTCCCCCAGTGGTCGCAACAACAAGCCGTCTGGCAAACGTGATCCCTCCAGGCAAAAACGTTCGAGCAGCGGACAGTCCCCGATCGGACGCAGACAGTTTTCTGAGAGAGAGCAATGCCACAGTGAAAATTGCCTGAGAATGCCAAGCTTAGGCAGGTCGCTTAATGCGTGCTCGTTCAGTGACCAATTGCTGATCTGCAAATTTTGTAGAATATAGAGCTTCGGTAAATCGCTGAGACCCTCGCCGGAGAGGCTGCTTCCATCCAGGAAGAGGGATTCCAATGTTTGAAGTTGCGCGATGATTTTGAAGCCGTCATCGGTCACACGGGGGGCGTGGAGTTCGAGTCCGCGGAGTTGGGTGAGTCCGACAAGGTGCCTCAGTCCATCGTCCGTAATCTGGACCGTTGAATCTGTGTAATAGTCGCCAAGCGATAAGTATTGCAGATTCGCCAATTGCCCAAGGTGCTTCAGTCCATTATCAGTAATCTGGATGGTGGTTGAATCCAAGTCGAAATCGCCAAGCGATAGTCTTTGCAGATTCTCAAATTGCCCAATGATCTCACACGCCTTGTCCGTGATGGGGGAATCGTACAGGGTCAGGTTCTCCAGGTTGGTGAGTCCCTTGAGCCTGCGGACGTCAGCATCCGTGACACCACTCAGTTGCAGCCATTTCAAGGGGGAGTAGCCACCGATGATTCCGATTTGGTAGGGAGTCAGTTCCTTCCCATACGATTTGAGTTCGACCGGGACACCGAACAGCTCGCGAGCCTTGTCATCACCGGTCAACACGCCCCAAGGCAGAGCAGGCTCCCCCAGCACAACCTGAGTGTCCAAGAAAAGCCGCGTCCGCTGGTAGAACCAGTTGCTGACCCACAGGAGTCCGCCGATGGGAATGAGCAGGATGAGGAGAGCCACCCAGCGTCGCCGCTGGGGTGCCCGTGGTTGTGAGTCGCGTTCTTCGGCCATTATTGATCTTCCGAGAATCCTTCACCCATTGTGTCGTCTACTCTCATGCCATCTGATGTCGTCTGATGACTACGGACATCCACATGTGGTCTCCTTACGCCGAAGAGATTGACGTCGGGTCTGGCTTCTTGGAAACGTTCACAGCCATCGATAGTAACTTTAGTCCCGTAGAGACCGAGAGAAGTCAGTGACGTCAACGGGACCAGATCGTCCAGCATGTCGTCCGTCACGCTGGATCCCCGCAACAAGATACGGCTGAGCCGTCTGTAATCGGCGAGATGGCTGAGGCAGTCGCCCTTCAGCGGACAAAAGTCGAGTTGCAGAGACTCGATGTTTTTCAGCTGTGCGACTTCCTGGAGCCCGTCGCCGTGAATTTGTGCACTCTTCAAATAGAGATTCGTCAGACCCTCCAGTTGTGCGATGTGTTTCAGGCCAGAGTCGGTCACCTTGGGCACCTGGAGGTGAAGCACTGAGACTTCCTTGAGCCCGCCGAGATGCTGCAACCCGGCATCGGTGATCTCGACAGCATTTGAGTTGAAGACGCTGAGCTTTGTCAGCTTGTCGAACTGACCGATGATCTGGCAGGCCTCATCAGAAATCGGCGAATTAACCAGACACAATGTCTTCAGGTTGATGAGTCCGCTCAGGCGGTGAACGTCTGTGTCGGTCAGGCCGCGCAGTTTGAGTGATTCCAATGACGTGTTGCCGCCGATGAACGAGATCTGATACGGCGTCAAATCCTTGTCAAGGAGGCTGAGGTGGACAGGAACTCCGAAGATCACACGAGCTTTGTAGTCTCCGATGAGCATGCCCCACGGCAGCGTTGGCTCACCCAATCTCACTGCGGCAGAATTAAACCGAACATCATTGCGAGTGAACAGTCGTGACCGCTGGTAGAACCAGTTGTACACCCACAGCAGTCCCAGAAGCGCCACCAGAAGCACAAGCAGGATCACCCAACGCCGCCTGCGGGGGACATCAGGCTGTTCTGCGTGGGTTTCAGGGAACTCGTGAATGAGTTCATTCATCTGGGGAGGCCCCTTTCCTGCTCAGTCGTTGTCGAAGTCCAGACCCGTCTACGTGGGTGCCATGATGATTGGGGTCATTCGACCAAGTCATCCTGTACATCATACAGACGGACGTTGGGTCGCGCTCTATGAAATCGTTGGCAACCTGCTGGAGTGACATTTGTTCCTCGCAAATAGAGATGACTCAACGATGTCATTGGGATCAGATCGTCAAGCATGTCGTCCGTGACGTTTGAGTCGTTCAGCCAGACACTACTAAGCAGAGTGCAATCGACGAGATGACTGAGGCAGTTGCCTTCCAACGGACTGTTCTGAATTTGCAGTGATCGGAGCTTTGGCAGCTGCGCAAGCTCATTGAGTCCGTCGCCGTGGATCTTGGCATCAAACAGGGCGAGAATCTCCAGAGCCTGCAACTGTGCGATGTGTTTCAGGCCTGCATCGCTCAGCTCGGGCGATTGGAGGTAGAGCCCTGAGAGTTCCTTGAGGCCAACGAGGTGCTCCAACCCCACAGCCGTGATCTCAGGAGGATCTGATGAATGGTGGGTGATGCCGAGATACGTCAGCTTGTCGAGCTGGCCGATGACCTGGCACGCCTCATCAGAGATGGGGGAATCTTGCAAACTCAGACTCGTGAGATTGTCTAACCGGCTGAGACGGTGAATGTCTGAATCAGTGACGCCTCGCAGGCCAAGAGACTTCAAAGGGGTGTAACCACCGATGAGTCCAACTTGATAGGACGAGAGCGACTCTTTGTAGGGATTGAGTTCGACTGGCACGCCGAACAGCTCTCTAGTCGTGTCGTCACCGAGGATCTTGCCCCACGGCAGGGTTGGTTCTCCCAGTACCACATGACTACCGGTGAACAGTCGTGACCGTTGATAGAACCAGTTGCTGACCCAGAGCAGCCCGACAAGGGGCAGTAGAAACACAATCAGAGTCAGCCAGCGGCGTCTGCGGGGGACATCCGGCTGGGATGTGTGAGTTTCAGGCAGAGTGGGTTCGTTTTCGGCCATCTGCGGGGTTCCCTTTCCTGCTCAGTTTGGCACAATAGAGCACTGGAATACAAACATTCGCGAATGGGTCGAGAATCATTCGCAAAAAACCTTCGTCAATTACGGACTACGTCCGCGCAGGCAGAGTCGGGAGAACAAATTATGGAACTTACACCAGAACAACAGGAACTCGGGAAAGAGAACTTCTCGACAGCGGTTAGCGTCAGCCGGAGAGACTTTCTGAAAGGGGCTGTGGCCGGCTCAACGGGGCTTGGTGCGGCGTACTTCGGTTACGAGGAGCTCAATGGTGATCCCGTTAAGACGGCCTTCATCGGAACGGGGGACGAGGGGAACATCCTGCTCACGCAGCACCCGCCCAAGTTCATGGATGTCGTCGCGGTCGCGGACCTTCGGCCATCCAACCAGAAGCGGGCCATCCACGGGGATGGCAATGATGCCCGGATTGGGCTCATTCGCAAGGTCGGTCAGGACAAGGCGGGTGAGGTCAAGATCTTCGGCAGTCACAAGGAATTGCTGGCTGCCAAGGACGAGTTGGGGATCGAAGCGGTCGTCATTGCGGTGCCGCTCAATCAACACGCTCCCATTGCTGCGGAGTGCATCGATGCCGGGCTGCATGTGCTCAGCGAAAAGCTGATGGCCCACAACATTAAGCAGTGCAAGGAACTCATCCGCCAGGCTCGCAAGGCGAACCTGCTCCTGTCAGTCGGTCATCAACGTCACTACAGCGTGTTGTATGACAATGCCGCGAGCCTCGTGCACTCGGGCGCGCTGGGCGATATCAAATTCATCCGTGCCCAGTGGCATCGTAACAACAGCTTTCCTAACAGCGACCAGTGGTACAACAAGGCACCCAAGGAAGACGTGGCTGCCCTGGAAGGCAAGATCCAGGAGTTCGGGTACGACTCAGTCCAACAGTTGTGCACGTGGCGTCTGTTCAACAGCACGGGTGGTGGGTTGATGGCTGAGTTGGGTTCGCACCAGATGGACGCCGCCAGCATCTTCCTGGGGCACGTGCATCCCATCGCTGTGAATGGTTACGGCGGCAGGAATTTCTATGGTGTCGAGGGTGTCGGCTCGCTCGACAAGCAACAGGACCCGCGCGACATCGACGATCACATCTATGTGACGTTTGAGTTCCCCGGTCGCAACTACGAGCAGGACAATCGCGACATCTCGATCGTCACTTACTCGTCGATCAACACCAACCGCTTTGAGCCTTACGGCGAGTGGGTCTATGGCAGCCGTGGGACTCTCATTATGAAGGGAGAAAAGGAGGCTCTGCTCTACAAAGAGGAAGGCCGCGGCTCACAGGGGGGCGGACCCGACCAGCGTCTGTGGGTTGTCTCCGGTTCGTCAGCCGGTGGACCGGTGCTCGAAGCGTACGAGACATCGTCCGGCTCTGCCAAGAAATCGGACGACAGTGGCGGCTGGGGCGATAACATTTCCCGAGGCTATACCGAAGAGATGGAGCACTTCTGCTACGCGATCCGCAATCAGGGACCTGACTACTACCCCGGCGGCAAGCCTCTGCCTCGCGAAGAAGGCGGTCTGCGTTGCAATGGTGTCGTCGCCATGGCCGATGCGATCATGGCTCTCACCGCCAACCGAGCGATGGCCCGCCATGAACGGGTCGAGTTCAAGGACTCCTGGTTCGACCCGGACAGTCCCGACACGCCCGAAGCCGATCTCCCCTTGGAAGGCGAGAACCCGGAAGACTTCCTCGCCCCGGTGTGATCGCGGGTGACGTTTCCAAACTCCTCAAGCCCACGGGTCACACCCCGTGGGTCTTTTTGTATGATCATGCAGAAGCTTCAGAGACACAGACATGGCACGTTGGCCGGATAACTCACGCTCGACATTGCTGACGGCGGTACTGATTTTCGTCCTTTTCCCGGCATTGTGTTGGCTGGCGTGGTGGTTTGTGAAGGGAAAGTAGTCGTCACGCTCCGCGTGACGTCACGAATTCAGTGTCAGCGTTTGATGCGTTCGGTTGTCGAAACTTCATCCGCACATCACGCGGAGCGTGATGGCTACATTGGTCGAGTTTGATGCGATTCATTGAGTGGTATTTAGACATCCCGCAAGCCGGTCCCGGTCAGGGGACGGTGTGGGATGTCCGTGCTGCTGTTCCGCTCGACACAGGGTTGCCGTTTTGGATGCTTCTTTTGATGGGAACCGTGGGCGTCGTCGCAGTCGCGGCCATCTACGTTCGTGACGCGCGGACCTTGTCGTGGCCGCGACGGACAGCACTCATCGTGTTGCGGCTGGCGAGTTTTGCAATGCTGTTGCTCATGCTTGGACAGGTGTCGCTCGCGATTACGCAAACCGGTCTGCCGTCACTGGCCCTGTTGATCGACACTTCAGCCAGCATGGGACTTGAAGATCGGTATTCCGAGTCGCAGGCTGCTTCGGCAGCGAAACGATATGCACAGCTTTCTGCGCCTGATGCTCCGAGTCGCTTGAACTTTGCGAAGTCCCTCTTGACCACCGAAAACGGTCGCTTCCTGAAAGAACTCCAGAAGTCGCACAGCTTGCAGCTGTACACGTTTGCCGGGACCGCGTCTCCACTCGAGGTCGTGAGTGAATCGGACGACCCACTCGTTGCTGCGATCCGGCAATTGCAGGCAGAGGGAGACGCGACGCGTCCTGCGATTGCGGTCCGGCAGGTCTTGGACGACCTGCGTGGCAATCCGCCCTCGGCCATTCTAATCCTCACCGATGGCATTACGACTACCGGAGATGACGACCGGCTCGTCCGTGCAGCCGAGGAGGCCCGCGCTCGGTCGGTGCCGTTGATTCCGATCGGCTTTGGCAGCGACGAGCCTGCGAAAGACATTCAACTGTCCGATGTACTCGCAGAGGACGTGGTGTTCGTCGATGATCCTCTGACGTTCACAATGCAGTTGAAGGCGTTTGGTTATGCAGGCCGGCGAACGAATGTGTCGCTCCGGCGGGAGGATCGTCCGGATGTCATTGACAGTGTTGATGTGGAGTTGGGTGGCGAAGGCGAGCCAGTCACGGTCGAGATCACCGACGTGCCGCGCGAGGAGGGAGACTTCGAGTACACACTCACGGCTCGCAGGCTGCCGGGTGAAACCAATGATGACAATAACGCGGCGACTCATCGAGTGCGCGTGCGTCGAGAGCAACTCAAAGTCTTACTCGCTGAGCGACTGCCTCGCTGGGAGTTTCGTCATCTTAAGCCGGTCCTCGAACGCGATCCGGCAGTACAGTTGCACACGGTGTTACAGTCGGCAGACCTGCGATTTGCTGACGAGGATGTGACGGCACTCGCAAGATTTCCAGTGAGTCGCGATGAACTGCTGAGTTATGACGTCGTGATCCTGGGGGATATCGATCTGGAGTACCTCAGTGCGGGGGCGCTGGATTCGCTGCGGGTGTTCGTCGCAGAGCGAGGAGGCGGGCTGATCTTCATCGCGGGACCTCTGCACAATCCGACCGACTATGTCGACACGCCTCTCGGTGAACTCTTGCCAATCGAGGTGAATCCAATGCAAGCGGACAACACAGACGGTTCGGCATCCACGGGGTTCAGAGCCGTATTGACGATCGAAGGTCGCACTCGCTCCGCACTCAGGCTGACCGACTCGACCGACGAGAATGTGCGTGTGTGGGAAACGCTGCCGCCACTGTACTGGCTGTCTGATGTGGGACGACGCAAACCGGGGGCACAGGTGCTGGTGGAACATCCGACACGACGTAACGAATCGGGCCCGTTGCCGGTGATCGTATCGCAACGCTACGGAGCAGGGCAGGTGCTGTTCCACGCGACGGACGAACTTTGGCGATGGCGAGAGCGAGTTGAGGATCGCTATTACGGTCGCTATTGGTTGCAGATGGTACGTTATCTGAGCCGCTCCAAACTCCGCGGTAGCGCCCAGGGTTTGGAATTGGTGACTGACCGCAGGGTCTATCAGCCTGGGGACACCATTGAACTGCAACTCCGCGTGCTCGATCCGGAGTCCCGTCCGCGTGATGGTGTGGTCCCGGAAGTGGTGATCGAAGGTCCGCGCGGCCGGCAGGAAACAGTCGGCCTCACGGCTGTGCCTCAGTCGCCCCTCCTCTATCGGGGGCGGTTCTCGTCACTGCCGCCGGGAGCGTATCAAGCCCGCTTGAAGACTCCTTCGACTGATCGTGGGAAGGCGTCTGCATCGGACGGAGTGCAACGAGCCGTGCCGACAGTCGACTTTCGAGTGGAGGTTGCTGCCGGGGAGTTGCAGGTTCAGGCGTTTGATGCTGCCGAACTCGTGGAAGCGGCCGAGAAGTCGCGAGGGACGTATTATCCCTTCTGGGAGGCTGAGCGATTTCTCCGGGAAGCCCCGCCGGGTCGGGCAGTCCCCGTGTCGACGGAATTGTCGATCCCGCTGTGGAATCGCTGGGAAGTTCTGTTGCTGCTGGTTGGGCTGCTGACAACAGAGTGGATCTGTCGGAAACGCGTCGGGCTGGTATGATGGTGAGGTGATGGTGGTGTTGACTCGTGGTTGATCAATTCCGTGCCGTCCCCTCACCCTGATTCTTCGCGAATGCTTCAGAATTTGTCCCTCTCCCCCAAGGAGAGAGGGAAGACGTAACCTCAAACTTGACTCACTCCAGGCCACGATGTCTGACCGCTGGAACAATATCGCTGAGCAGGTACGCAGTCGTCTGCGGCGGCTGATGCTGTTGCGGGGACTGTCGTGGGCATTCGTCGCGTTCGTGGGAGTGACGTGGCTCGTTGGCATGGCGGATTGGGGCCTGCACCTCAATACATCTGGGACACGCATCCTGTTTTCATTGGGCGTCATCGGAGTATCGCTGGTCGTTTTGTGGCGAGAGATGATTCGGCCTTTGCTCGTCAGCCTGTCCGATGTTGATGTCGCGCGGCTGATCGAACGGAGCCAGTCTTCAGCGAATGATCGTCTGGCAAGTGCGGCCCAGTTTCGGGCAGCGAATATGGACGCGTCACTCGGTTCGCCCGAGTTGCAACGCTCCGTCGTCGCACGAGCCGATGATGTCGTGGGGGACGTGGACATCGATCAAGTTTTCTCGATCACGCCTGTCCGCCGTGCTGCGTTCACTGCGGCGACTGTTGGCCTCGTTGCTCTGGTGACAGTTCTGTCATCTCCTCAGACGGCTCAAACGGCTCTCCAGCGATTGGTCATGCCGTTCGCGCATGTCCCTTGGCCGCGGACCACCGATCTGCGGCTGCTCAATGCGGAGCTAACCCCGCTTGTGAATGAGACGCTGCGGACAACGGCAGGAGAGCCGTTGTCGGTGTATGCCGAGAATGTACTGGGCGAGTTGCCGGACGATCTGACACTCGAGCTCGTACTGCCTGATGAGACGCAACAGACGCAGTCCCTGCGAACGACGCTGTTGCGGGAC
>JAJDEJ010000034.1 GCA_029259815.1 Planctomycetaceae bacterium
ATGACCGAAGAGAAGATGGTCATCTTTCATCTCTCATGAGAGTCGAGTCATGAGCGGTCACGGAGTTTCCGGGCGGGGACACCAATGTAAACACCCGGCTCGATGATGTCGGATGTGACGACCGTGCCACCGCCGGTCTGGGTGCCTGTCGTGAGACGGACGTTGTCGATGATCGTCGTGCCCACGCCCAGAAAGCAGTCTTCCTCGACGGTGATGAAGCCGGCGAGGGTCTCCCCCGGTCCACAGAAGCTGTTGGCACCGATGGATGTGTCGTGAGCGATGATGCAGCCGGGATTGAAGTAACAATTCTCAGCGATCAAGACGCCCTCGTCGAACACGCACCCTGCCCCTACGACGGTGCCCGCTCCGAGAGTGACCGTTGGTTCGAGATGAGCCGCCGGATGCACGAGTGTTGGGAAAATCATCTTGGGTGAGAAACGCTCGAAGCACTGACGGCGGAAGTCGGTGTGCTTGTAGCCGATGCCGACGAGGAGTGTGTCGAATGTGCCGTCTGCGTGTTGTGCTTCGATGTCGTCGATGCGACCGAGGATCGGTCCGCCGTTGGTCTGTGTGCCGAGCTCTTGAAAATCATCGAAGAAGCCAGCGACGTCGTATCCGCCATGTGCGCGGGCGATGGCAGAGATCTGCTGACCGAGGTCGCCTCCTCCAATGATCGCGAGCTTAGGCATCGACTGGTTCTCCGAAGTTCGTCAGTTCACGGACGGAGAACAAGGGTCGCCGTTTGGACTCGCGGTAGATGTTCCCTACGTAGACTCCGATGATGCCGAAAAAGAAAATCTGGATGCCGAAGCCGGTGATCATGATGACCACGAGCGACGGCCAGCCGAGCTCGAACTCCATCACGAACAATCGCAGAAACACCAGCAGGCAGGCGAGGAACACGCCAATGATCAACAAGACCAGCCCGAACTGAGTCGCCATCCGCAGCGGCAGATCGGAGAAGTCGAAGATCGCCTTGAAGGCGAGCTGCATTTTGCGACGGAAGTTGAATTTGCTCACGCCGGCGAAGCGTTCCCGCTGCGAGACGAGAATCTGTGTGCGTTTCATGCCGACAGTCATGAAGAGGCCCTCAATGAAGCGGTTCGTTTCGCCGTATCGCAGAAACTCATTTGCGAAGCGGCGAGAACAGATGCGCATGACCGCCAATGGCCGCGGGAGATCAAGCCCTGTGAAGCGTTCGAGGATGAACCAGAAGATGCTGGAGAAAAACACATTCAGCGGGCTGTCTCGTTTCTCCCTGCGGACTCCGAACACCAGATCGTAACCGTCACCCTCCTGGATCTTGTTGACGAAATTCATAATCTCGTCGGGCGGGTCCTGCAGGTCTGGGTCCATGTACAGCAGGTAATCCCCCCTGGCGTACGTGAATCCGGCAGTGACGGCCGACTCCTTGCCGTGGTTGTACGAGAACTCGACGAGTCGGATGCGGTCGTTTGTCTCGATGGCCCGCTTGATCAGCTCGACCGTGCGATCCTGGCTTCCGTCATCAACGAACACAATCTCATAATTGAGGCCGTGCTTCTCCAACTCGCCTGTCGACTCAGCAATAAACTGCTCGATGCACTCCTCTTCGAAGTACACCGGCACGACGAGGCTCAGCAGGAAGTCTCGCTCGGGGGGAGAATCGTTCTCACGGTTCACGACTGATCACTCCAGAATCGGTCCCTCTGATGGAGAGATGTGATACGGCGCTCATCAAAATAGGGGAACAGCCCGTGCCTGTCGATGAGCACGCTCTGGATGAGCGGCATCAGGTCCGGCTTCTCCAGCAGCGTGTCAGCGACATCGAAGAACACACAATCGATCATGAGTCAGGTCACGTGTTTTGGTAGCTGAACTCGCAAGAGTTCAGTCGAGGCGTCGGTCACTTGTGGAACGATCCGAATTCTGGCGAATTCAGCTACAAATACTCTCAGAAGAGGTACGAGTTGTCGTCGCCAGCGGGAAGGTCGACGAGCGACCCGCCGGGGTAGATGATGTCCATCAGAATGCGGATGGCAGCTCCGGGTTTGAGTGTCCATGCACTCGGCGGCTGATTAAGCAGCCACTCTTCGATGCCCCAGCGAACGTCCTCGAAGCCGAACTGTGAGCGGATGGAGTTGGTGCCCGAGTAGCGGCAGTTGATCTCAAAGGGCATGAGTTCATTGGCATCGGTGAGGATCGCCTGCACGTTGCACGGGCCGCGAACATCGAACTTGGTTGTGATGGCTTCAATGATCGGCTTCACCAAACTGTCATGCTCGGAAGTCGTCGAGCAGCGTTCGGTCGTGCCATCGGCGAGCTCGCGTTCGAAGGTGATGTGGCCGTGGATCGAGCGTGACTTGGTGACGTAGAACGCGGTCGTCAATTCCTTGCCGATGATCCGCTGCTGCACCATACGGGTGTCGTCGAAGGTCGTCGGGTCAACAGGGTCGATGTACAAGCCGCGCGAGCCGCGTCCTTCACGAGGTTTGACAATGACGGTGTCGAACTGACCGGCGTACTCGCTGGGGAGACAGGCAGAGGCGAAGGGGATGCCGACATCGGCGAACGCTCGAGCCGTACTCAACTTGTCGACGAACAGGCGGGCAACATCCGGGTGCGTACCCAGGACGGGGGGCAAATGGTCTGCGAGCCTGCCCATGTAAACGACTTCATAATCAGTACCAGGGATGATGAGGTCGACACCCTCTTGCCGACAGATGTCGATCACACAGTCTGCGAAACTGTCGTCGTAGCAATAGGGGACGAGATGCGCTGCATGGCAGAAATGGTGACCAGCCGTCACGTCACGGATGTCGGTGCCAACGAGCCGAATATCGGGGAACGCTGCGCGAATGTTCCGCAGAATGCCTTGCCCCACGTTTCCGCCAATCCCAGTGACAAGGACAGTCTGAGACATCACGCCTCCTCCAACATGCGAGTGAGGCCGTTCTGCAACGTCACTTGTGGTTGATAGGCAAACGCGTCATCCCACTTGGCCCGTGAGTACTCATAAGAGGGGCTTTGATCGCTGCCGGTCAGATCGATCGGAATGTTTCCCAGTCCTTCAGCGACGATGGCCGCTGCGTCATGGTTTGTCGTTGATCTCCCCTGGACGGCGTTGAATGTGCCAGACCGCTGAGACTCCGCAGCGGCGAGCAGCATACCGACGGCGTCGTCAACATGCAGGTAGTCCTGTTGGCGTGAGCCATCGCCAAACAACGTGAGTCGTCCGGCGTCGCGTCCTTGTGAGATCAGTCGAGGAATGAATGTGGGGGCCGTCATACCCACTCCGTAGATCGAGGAAAACCGCAGCACAGCCGCGTTGCCATGCGCGGCGACCATACGTTCCCCCATCGCCTTCGACAACCCATAAGCATGCGGCTGGTGAAAGGGATGCTCCTCCGTGATGGGCAACGACTGGGGCATCCCGTACACCGAGACCGATGACGCGAACACAAGCCGCGAGCTTGGGAATCGTGCGGTCACCTGTGCGGGTAGCAGGATGTTCGAAGTCACCAGTTCGGGCGTCACTCGATCGATGCCGTCGTAAGGAATAACGGCTGCCAGTAGGAAGATGACGTCAAAATCGTCATCCGATTGCAGCATCTCGTCAGGCGAACAGGTTGGCACATCGCTCACGACATTTGTCACCGACCGGCTGACGCCCTGCACTCGGATATCGCGTGACGTCAAATCTGCGACGAGCCGGGTTCCGACAAAACCGTTCGAGCCGATGACGAGCGCCGTCTGCATGAGGTTACGGGCTTCCGACAGGTTTGAGCTCCGACTGTGGGGACTCGACAGCAGGTGTGAGTGCAGCGGGATCGAGCGTCACCTCGCATTCCCCCTTCGTCCACTGCACAGTGCCGACGGGTCGCCAGTCGTGTTCCAGTTGCGCCTGATAGTACCCCTTGGTCCAGCCCTCACATGGATCGCACTCGCGTCGCATGATGACAAACTGGGCATCATTGTGATCGAGGCCTTGTTGCCCAAGCCACCAGGCGGTCGATAGCTGCATGCCTCGCGACAACAGGGACGGATTGGGTTGAGGATTGCTGACTCGCCACGTCCAGTTGACCCAGAGTCGTCCTGACCAGCCGAGACGTCCCAATCCATCCTTGGTTGCCATCGGTAGCCACGTTTGCTCTCCCTCCGCGTCGACATGGACTGCTGTGTAAAAGGCTTCGTATCCATCAAAGTGAAAGTCCATGAACACGGGGTGACGTGTCACGCCGTAGTACCTGCGTGTCGCTGGCCCATAGCGACTGGCAAGCCCGGCCACGACTCTCCGCAGTGATTCGCCACCCATGTTCCTTGTGAGATCTTTGGTGAGGTCAGCTTCTGCGGTTTGCAGCAATTGGCTGATAGTCACAAGCACTGTCAGCCCACCAATGATCGCCGCTTGAACGCCGGCAAATCTTGGTGATCGGTGTGTGGTGCTGTGTTCCGCAGGGGAAGCATCTTCGTTCGAGATCGATGTCCCCATCAACCGGCCCAACTGTGGGATGCGATCTCCCAATAACACCCACCAGTTGTCCGGAATCATGAGCAAATAGAGCGAGACCATCGCCAGGCCGAACCAGGGGATCGGGAACATCACGATAATCCCGAGGTGCAGGCCCAAGCCGATAACCAGCAGGAGGGGACGGACACGGTCAATCCACATGACAAACGGGAACAGACACTCGAACACCACTGTCACGTAACCCAAGGTCAGCATCGGCAGTTTGAAGTCCAGCAGCCAACCGACGTTCCACCACGTGTTGTGCGGGAGCGAAGCGGGTCGCCAGACTCCCAGCCCGGATGTCCACATGTCAGACGCCAGTTTGTAGAACACCGAATCGAAGTAGACCAAGGCGATTCCAACGAAGATCAACGCGTCGTAATGGATGCGTGGGACGAGCGACGGGCGGATGGGCAACGATGTGTGCGTCTGGGAATTCAGTCGGCGTCGTGCGTCGAACGACATGGCCCGTTCGATGGGCATGAAGATCAGAAACAGATTGACGCCGCAATAGGTGTAATCGACGTGGTACTCCCAGAAGTCGGTCATGCCGAACGTCATGACTGTCAGCACATAGTTGACGATCGTCATCGACCGCGTCCACAAACCGACAAGAATACAGAGAATCACCGGCGGCCAGCAGAACAGCAGCAGATCAATCGGCCAGTCGGGAGGCACGAGATACGGGAGGGGATCGTAGACCAGATGCCGGAGCCAGATCAGCTGCAGCACCTCGCACAGCAATGTGAGCGAGTAGAGGATGCGGAAGGCCGCCAAACCGACAGCGGACCGCGGTTGCATGAAGTAGCTCTTCAGGCGATCTGCTCGCAACATCGGTCATCCTGATGGGTAGGTCGATTCGTCCCTGTTGAGAATGAGATGCTACTACAATCGGGTTGAAAACGACAATCCGCAATTCGCCTCCCAAGCCGTCGGCTTTTCCGTCGAACGACATCAGAGATGTCGGCTTGGGAGGGACAGAGGACACTTCCTCCGGAGAGATGGAATATTACAGCAGCTTGTCGAAAAAATGTGTCGACTTCCCACTCGGTTCGCCGAAGCCGTGTCGCCGATAGAGCCGCTGGGCGGCGGCGTTTGTCTCACGAACCTCCAGTGTGACTTTGCAGCAGCCTGTTTCTCGGGCACGAGTGCTCACAGCTTCGAGTAACTGGCTACCGATGCCTCGCTCACGGTGCTCTCGCAATACGGCCAAATCATGGATATTGATGAGTGGACGGGCGGCGAAGGTCGAGAAACCGCGGAAGCAGACCGCGACACCGACGGCTTGGCCCTCGGAGTAAGCCAGCAGGACGAACGCACCCGGCTCGGCTCGCAAGCCCTTGATGAGGTGTTCTCGTGTGAATACGGGAAGCGGCTGTCCGCCCTCGATCGGTTCCTGCGCGTAAGTATCGACCAGTTCCAATACCGCAGCACAGTCAGCGGGAGCCTGTAAGTCTGCTTCGCGGATCAGGGTTTCGGTCATCGAGCTGTCCTCTTGGGAGATGGGAGTGGTATTCTAAAGAGCGAGGAGGTCGAACCCTATGCTATGTCGCTGGATCGCCATCGTTGTCGTGCTTGGGTGGGGGCATGCGCTGTTGTCTGGCGAGCCTGCGCCTGGATCATTGAATCAGCATTTCGACCTACTCGTCCTCGCACCAGAAACATCCGTCCTGATGCGGATCCATGTCGAGTTTGAGCGTGGGCAGACGTTGGCCGACAATCGCACGCAGTACGCCAACCAGTGGTTTGATCGCCTGGACACTGACGCTGACGACCTGCTGAATGAGACCGAGGCCGTCCACGTACCAACGTTCGGTCGCTTCGACGACCTCACGGGAGAGATCAACGAAGAGTGGCAGCGATTGGACATTGCTCCGGCCGACCAGACGATCTCGGCTGAAGAATTCATGCGACATGTCAACTCGGCAATGGGCAGTGGCCTGTCGATCTCACGACGGCAGACACGTGCGTCGCAGACAGTCGTGCTTTATCCGCGACTCGATGCCGATGCAGACGGACAGGTGTCGACCGTTGAATTGACCGAGGGACTCTCATTACTGAAACCGTTCGACTTCGACGATGACGAATCACTCAGTGCTGCTGAATTGCAGCCGTTCCCGGCATCAATGCAAGTGTCACAAGCTATGCAGCCGCGAGCTGACCAGTCACCATTCGTTGTCCTCGACGATGCCCTCGACCAACAGAGTTTGATCCGTCGACTTCACGGTCTCTACGGCGACGAAACATCGGCTGACAGGTGGAGTGAACGGCTGACCGATCCGCAACCCGACGTCACGATCGCGATTCGGTTCCCCAAACGTCGGCCAAAACGGATCGAGTTGGAATCAGACACCTCATCGGAGCGTGTCCTCATCAAGGAAGAATCCACTCGTCGCTTATTGGCACTCACGCTGGGCGACTTGAACATCGATGCGACACTCCGTAACGCTCAAGAGAGCATCGAAGGGATCAGTGCGAAGTATCTCCAGTTGCAGTTCCGTTATGTCGACGCTGACGGCGACAAGCAACTCAGTCCACAGGAGTTCGCCAAGCTCGAAATCGAGGAGGCAACCTTCTCAGCGGTTGATATCGATCATGACGAACAGATCAGTGCTGACGAGATCTCCACGTTCATCGGGCAACGGGCATTACTCAGTCGCTGTCGGTTAGAGATGACCATTGAGAACGACACAACGTCACTCTTCGAGGCCCTTGATCGTGACGAAGATCGACGTCTCAGCCCGCGTGAGTTCCAGGGAGGCGTCGATCCGTTCCTCGCACTGGATCGTAACGGCAATGGCAAACTGGCCGAGTCGGAACTGGTCACGAAGTACACTCTGGAGTTCGCCGTCACCCGACCGACCGAGTTCGACGACCTCTCCGGCGGTGGAGCCATGAATGCGATGGCAGCCGAGGCTCGTCTCCCCATCCTGCGACCAGTCACTCAGGGACCCGAATGGTTCCAACGCATGGATCGCAATCAGGACGGCGATGTGACGTGGCGCGAGTTCCTCGGCCCGCGTGCGTCATTCGACCGATTCGACACGGACGAAAACGGTCTCATCGACGCCACTGAGGCCGAATCATCACCCTGAATAGAACGCGGTCACTCACCACGCTTGCGGCTTAGCACCACCAGACATCGTCCATCAACCATTGACCGCGCAAAATCGCCAACGGCTCACAGTTCGAAATCCAGCGCCACCCGCACTTCGGAGTCGAACTGACGGTCGTCGCCGCCAATAATGGGCGTCGACCATGACACCAGTACGGATCCGCCGTTGCCGAACTTCATCAATCCGCCGAGAACGAGGTTCGTCAATGAGAATTGATTGGCGCTGTTGACGAAAATGTTGTTGCCCACGTTGACCGGCTCACTTGCTTCGAGCGAGCGGTTCCAGTGGATTTCCACCAGTGGTGCAAACGCAGTCATCCAAGTGTCATGAGAGTACACGGTCCGCTTCACGTGTTTCTGTCCGTCGAAAGCGAACGTCGTCTGCTCTGTGCCGTTTTGATACAACCAGTACCCGAGTGATCCACTCGTGTACAGGAAGGCCGCATCGTGCAGTTCTCCAACTTCCGCCAGCGTGTCGGTCTCATCCTGTTGGACGAGGACGCGACTGCCCGAGGTGTCGATGTCGCCCTGGACCACGCCTTGTGCAAACCAGCGTCCTTGTGTGTGTGACGCGCCGATGAAGGGCAGCACATGCACTGAGTTGTTTTCCAATGCCAGGAATTCGTTCCCGAAGAAGTCATGCACGGTGATGTCAGGCGCGGTCGGGAATGTGGCACTCACGCCGATACCGATGGCGGAGTTGCAGGTCTTGCTGACGAGTGCCTTAAGTGTCGTCACGACGTTGCCGAATTCGACCACGTTGGTGTCCGTCGAGCCATCGGCTTTGATGTCATGGTCCAGCGTCGCCGCAAAGGGCAGCCGGACTTCAGCCGACATCCGCTGTTCCAGGAAGGACATTTCATAGCCGGGCACATACCGATGGACGTTCTCACCCTTGACCGTGAGCGGCACGTTTGTGAAGCCACTGTAGTTCAGGAACACACGATCTCTGGGAAAGATACTGTTGTTCTCCACGATCTTCTGCCGACCCACACCGCCACCCGCACCCGGACTTGGGAGGAGAACAAACAGGGCATCATGGATGTTGTAGATTGTCTGATCCGGCAGAGTGGTGCCGTCATTTTCCGGGGGGTTCGAGATGACGTCGGCCGTTGTACCGCTATCAAGGGCGATTAATGGGACCTGATCAATGGGGACAAGGTCGTTGGCGTCACCAGTGAAGGTTGTGCCGTCAAACTCATTGAGAATCTGTTGGCCTAGATCGCTCGATGCGGTTGAAACTGAGGCCGGCTGTCCGCCGCTGTCGATGGCTAGATAGACCTCCGGTTGAGTTTCCAGCATCATGTTCATGTCGAGATCGACGGCGCGGAAGTAGTCCAAGAGGTCGAGCCCCGGCTCGAACAGAATCGCCTGTGTGAGAATGGCACCCGGCAGAATGATTGGATCGGTGGTCACGGCTCCGAAGAAGTCACCCACCATGTTGGGAGCGGTTGCCTGCGGTGAGGTTGCTGCGGTTGTCGTCTGTGCAGGATTGAAGGTCGGGGCTGCCATGGCAGGTGCCGCTGGTTGTTGAGGTGCCGCCTGCTGCTGTGGGGCAGCGGGTTGTTGTGGCGCGGCGGCTGATGGAGGCGTGGCCTGCGATGGTTGTCCAGGGACAGTCTGTCGCGGCGTGCCAGGATTGACTTGGTTTGGCGAAGTCGGCATCGACGGCGGTGCCATCTGTGGAGCGCCGGGGAACGACGGTGGCATCATGTACGGAGGACAGACCATGTTCCCTCCGTACGACGATCCGCCTCCGTTGGGCGTCCCGAGAATCACTGTGCCCTCAGGCTCCTGCCCATAAGACCAGCTGGTGAGAAGTGCCACAGCGGCCAGACAACGAAGTGTCACAGCCACGTCTCGTGCGAATCGATTGCAGACCATCCATGCCCCCCAATGCACACACCGGCCCAGAGCCGCATGTGTGTCGCTCGATGTCTTGCCGGACGAAATGAGAACCTCTGCGGATTACTCCGAAGAGTCCGGTTTTACTGGCATCGTCGTTAGAACCCGCACAGCTTGACACAAATCGCCATGCGTGCAAAGAAAGTAGTCATCACGCTCCGCCGTGATGACATGATTGTGGTTCAACGTGTTTCTACGTGCGCGGTTGATGATGGTCGTTATCCGATGAGTGCGTAGTGGGTTGTGTGCAGGGCGTGGAGTTTGAGGCGGAAGTAGGTTTGGTCGCGGTAGCCGTAGGCTGTGCGTGGGAGGGTGCGGATCTTGTTGTTGACGCCTTCCAGTGGACCCGTGGAGATGCGGAAGTCGTACCAGGCCAGGAGACCTCGCCGGTGAGTCTGGAGCGTTTTGGCGAATCGCTGGAGGATGCGGATGCCGGAGGACTCGGCCCGGCGAATCCAACGGTTCAGGAACTTCCGCGCGGTCGCTTTGGTCTTCTGGCTCCATAATTGCCGGAGGTCTTCCTTGAGGTAGTAGGCGGTCGCCAGCGGTTGGTTCAATGCGAGGGCTTCCTGGAGCCGATCCGGTTCGTTTCGTTCGTCGTCGAGATGATCCGGGTTCTTCATGAGCAGCCAGCGAGTGCCTTTGAGGACTTGCTTGTCGAGCCCGTCAGTCGCTTCGCGAAACAGTTCGCGGCGGAGGTCGGAGAGTTTGTCGTTCATCAGCTTTACGACGTGGAACTTGTCAAAGACGATGGTGGCATCCGGCAGGTGCTTGGTGACGGCGAAGATGTACGCGGCCGACATGTCCATCGCCACTGCGTCGATCCTCGCCCGTGACGCTTTGAGCCTGCGCCAGAAGGGGCTCAGAGCGTCCGCTCCCTTCCCCTCGCCCACATGCAGGATGGCTCCGCTGGTCAGGTCCAGCACAATCGTCAGGTATCGATGTCCGCCGCCGATTGACAGTTCGTCGATGGCGATTTTCGTGGTCTCCTTGAGTCGCGGCTTGGCGAAGTGCTGTTGGAGATACTCCTTCTCGATGGTGCGCACGAGCCACTCGCTGACGCCCAGGTGCAGCGCCAGATCACGGATGGTCATCACCTTGCGCAGTTCGATCACGTACCGCACGAACGACCGCGTACAGCGATGCCCTTCGGCCATGCCGGTGAGGGCCACCTGTCGCACCGTGCCGCACGCCTCACACGCCACACGCGGCACGTCGATCAGCAGCAAGACGCAGCGGTGGGCGATCGGCGGTGCACGAAACTCGCGAATCTGGCACCCTCGCCGCACAACATCGTCACTGCCGCACCCCGGACAACAGACGTCTTGGTCTTTCACTTGGAGCCGCACGATGACACTCCCCTCTCCAAGCCGAATCGAACGATGCTCATAGCCACGAACCCCAAGCGCCGCGTACACTGCCTGCTGGGACATGCTGGTCTCCTGATTCCCGGATTGCTTTGAACACAACCCGTGATCAGATCAGCATGTTCCGCTTTCAACAACTCGCGCATCTACTTCCACGTTGAACCTTTTTCTCTCCGTTAAGTGCAATGTGTGGAGCCATGTGCCGTCTCGATGAGAATACCCATCTTGAGTTCCAAGGCACTGTCGTAGATCACCTTGCCTTGGAATGCTTGGGTAGTAGCGGACGTCCATATGCGATAGGAGTTCTTGTTCGAACAGGTGACATTGTTCACTCGGTCTATTTGCCACATCCAGATTCCGAACATGATCCGCAATTTCATGTCTATTCGGGATTTATCGCAAACCCATGTCATAGCTTGGGGGGAAGAGTCGTCCGTTTTGATGACCAGAATGGGAAATGGATTCCAGTGAAGGATTCCTATTTCAGAATGCTGAGGAGCGATGCAGAACTGAACGCGCTTGATAATGAGTTCATGTCAATATTGACGACGTGATGTTGTCGCGTGCTTGAATGTTGCTGCCGGATCCAATGATTGACATCTCGTCGATATGTCTGCAATGCGATCAACATCCCGCATGCCTTGAGTAGTCCGTTCGCTCGCGATTTCGGCTGGTTCTTGCCGTCGATCTGCCGATGGCATAGATTCAAATCTTGTCATTCCAGACGCACTCCTAACCCTGAGCCTGCCCATGCCTCTCGAATCCCGTCGTGACTTTCTCAAAAACTCGGCTCTGGCCACTGTCGGGGCAGCAGTGATGCCGGTGTTTGCCTGGTCTCAGCCTTCGTATGCGAATGCGTCGCCGAATGAGCGGTCGGGGGTGGGGCAGATTGGGCTCGGAGGCATGGGGACGTGGGATGCGCGGGATCATCAGGCGTTTGGGGATGTGCTGATTTGTTGTGATGTGGATGGCAGTCAT
>JAJDEJ010000331.1 GCA_029259815.1 Planctomycetaceae bacterium
GGGACGCCCTTGTGGTCCTTCCGGAATGGCTCTTTGACGCAGTCTGCAACCACCGCATGGTTCTCTCCCAGGGCAAAATGTTGTTTCACAGTGGGAAGACTTTGCGGCTCACCGTTTCACGTCAGTTTCATTGATTGCCAACGACTTGCGTCGATTTAGCGTGCCGTCAAACTCTGCCCATCTTGAAAAACCATTTGGCCCTGGGTTCTCTCCATGCACCGGGATTACTTTCTCCTCACGGGAGGCTATGAGCGATGGCTCTACCGTTTTATCCGTAAGACCGCTGGAACTGGCCCACACGGCTGGAAATGGAAGCTCAAGACGCTCTATGAGCGGTCGGGAAGTACGCGCAGTTACAAGTACTTCTCGCGGGATCTGCGGAAGATCATCGATCGCGGAATGCTTCTCGATTACCGACTCTCCGCCTTTCCGAGAGAGCGAGAAACCTGGCTCCATGCCTGCAAAGCGGGCAAGCCTGCCAAACCATTCGCTTCCAAACCGTAGTCCAAGCAGGTTGATTCTCTGCGGCTCGATCTCGACACTTTTGAAAAGGCAAAGCGGGTCGCTGCCGGCTACGATGTGTACGAGCTGGAGCGACGCTGGCGACAATACAATCATGGGAAGGAATCCCGGATCGCCCGGCCGGATGCCGCCTTTGTCGGTTACTGCCGAAGCTTTGTTGCGAAGAATCCGCTTCCGGTTCGCTGACCCCGTCGCCACATCAAGCAGCCAACAAGAACGCTTGAGCGGGGATTCTCCCCTGCCAAAAAACTTTTCTGCAGCAGCAGGGCGGCAGGATTGCGCTCCCCCCACTTCTGTGGAAAAGCTGTGGAAAACTGGGGCTTCCTGCGTGCTTTTACGCCACTTCGCTTCGTGCCATTGGGCCACCGCACCGCGTGCGATTGAGCCACCCGCTTGCGTGCCATTACGCCACCGGATTCCTCGATTCGGCAGTGTGATCAGACACTTCCCGGTCCGAAACATCTATCTAAACACTCTTAAACGAATCCTCTAAACGTCTGCGAGGCAAACGACACGGGCGGACTCCGAACGGCACGGGGCAGAGCGGCCATCTTTGATGTTTTTTAAAAATGGGGATTGTTGGGGGGAGCCCCCGTTGGTCCGTGCTGAAAAGAACTCAGGTCCCACTCGTTCGTTCTCTGAACGCGTTTCGTTGTCCGTTGTCTCCGAAGGAGCATGCCTATGACAGAACAGCTTTTCAATGTGAAGGAAGTCGCAGCGCGACTCAACGTCAGCTGCAGCCTGGTTTACGCTCTGATTGAAAGTGGAAAGCTTGTGGCCCACCGCGTGGGCCGTGGTCGGGGAGCTCTCCGGGTTTCTGCCGCCGACTTCGAGGCCTACTTGGCCGTTTGCCGCAGTGAGCGGGTGCAGCCTCGTCCGAGGCGCACCCGCGTGAAACTCCGGCACATCAAGATCTAACCGGCTGCTCGCTTGGCTTGTTCGAGCAAGTGCTCCGGATTGTGAGAGAGGTGCTGATAGACACGGGCCAACGTCGATGGGTCCGAATGGCCCATCAGCACCGCCACTGTCAGCGAATCGACGCCCCGCTTGAGGGCATTGGTCGCCCAGCTGTGCCGCAGGGCATACAGCGAATAGCGGGGAACAAGCTCACTGGCTCGCTTGATGGTCAGCTTTCGTTTCGCCTCACATCGAAGCTCGGCCTCCGTTTTCTTCATCAGACGTCCCTTCTCACGCTTGCACCTTGTCAGTTTGGGTATGAGGGCTTCGATCTCGGCAGCGGGAATTTTCTCACCGCGCCTCGCCATCTCCTCCTTGCCCTACCGAATTCGGACGCCGTTAACGGCACAGTTGACCGCATCTGACGTCCAGGGCCTTCCCGCACTGTTCCGAAACAGGGCACCTTGCGGATGGGCGAGCATCAGCCTCGTAGTGACCGCCATTGCCGTGTCGGTGAGATACACCACTCGGCTTTTTCGCTGGCCCTTGGACTCCGACGTTTTGAACACCCACCGCTGGTGCTTGAGGTCGACATGGCGGGCCTCCACACGGAGGAGTTCCTGCGGGCGGCAGCCTGTCTCCCACGTGACAACGAGCAGGTCCTCAAACTCTCGGTTTCTCACGTACGAGAGCAGAGACTCAAACTCCTCCTCCCCGATGGCGACTTCCCGGTGCTGGGCGACGGGTACTTCGAGGTCAGCGACCGGATTCTTGTCGAGATACCCCTGAACAGTTGCCCATCGCAGGCAGCGCTTCACCACCCGAATGTAGTTTCGCTTGGAGGTACTTGAAAACGAATAGCCATCAACCCAGGTCTGAACGTGGTAGGGCTTGAGCTCACTCGTTCGCAGATCGGGGTACCGTTCGATGAAACGTTGCAGCCGGTACCGGTACCATTCGTAGGTGTCAGGAGCCCGGTGCTTTTCGGTCCATTCCAGAAATGCATCAATGATGGCAGCGAGCGATTGCGAAGGCACTTTTCGCTGTTGCGGCTCTCGCATCAGCTCATAGAACCGCTCGAACGCCTCGTTCTTTGGGAGGCCAAGATTGTGCTGAACTCCTTCAAGAGTGACAAACCAGGCGCCACGAGATTTCCGATACCACGGTTTGGGACGACGAGCCATGAGAAACCCTCCTTCGTAAGAGACCTACAGGTGAACCAGACAACCCGTAGAACAGCCGAAGGGTTTGCCGGCTCCTGCAAGACAAACGAATCAGGAGGAACCGCTTTGCTCGTCGCCAAGAAAGAATTCCGTACCAAAGCAGTTTGGAAGAAAACCAATTCAACGTAAGTCGTTGTCAGACTTAATCGGGGCGACAGGATTTGAACCTGCGACCTCCGGCTCCCAAAGCCGGCGCTCTAGCCAAGCTGAGCTACGCCCCGTTCGGCTTGCAGTCTAGGCAACGATGATGCAAATTCCTAGAGGTCGTCATGGGCGGGTCATCGATTTTGCATCGCGCCTTTCGCACAGGCAAGCGTTTTGCAGCAACACTTGCGAATTGGTCTCTCACAAGTGTGACCTGCACAATCATTTTGCTATCGTCTGCGTTTCGGGCATCTCAGAGATGCCATCGAGACGACTGCGACATGCAACGAAAATGCAACCACTGTTTGGGAACTCAGTTTAGTTCATCGAGAATTCGGTGGTCGGATGTCCCTGCGTTTTGCTTCTCTTGCGACCGATTCGTTGTGCCTACTGCAAGGGACGGCGGTGTGAGGATTTGATTCCCGGAGCAGGAAAACCATTTCGCACAGCAGTCATCGTCTCGGCGATGGTCATCACGGGAGCCGTGTTCTACACCCGCGTCACGGGGCGTCCTTTGGAACCACTCGAACTCTTCAAGATCGGGATTACGAAAGTGTGGAGCCCGGAAAGCAGCTTTAGAGGGCGATGAACAAGTGTGCACTCACCCATGCGTGCGTGTTTCGAGAGTCATTTTCGAGCATCGACAGCCATCGATGAGCGTCCGTCTAGCTACGCGGCAGCCCGTCTGAGGCGACGCAGGATATCCTCGAACTCATCGTTGGACCCGAACGGGATCACGATCTGTCCACGGTCGCTCGTCTTCAGCTTGATCTCGACCTTCACCCCGAATAGCTCTCGCAAATTCTCCTGCACGGAGAGAACATGATTGGACGCTTGCGGTTTCGCATCCGCTTTGTCCTCAGGCTTCATTGGCAAGACATCCGGATCGCTCTTCAGTTGGGCACGAACCGCTGCCTCAGTCTGACGCACGTTCAATGTCTCCGCCTGGACACGACCGCACATCGCGAGTTGGGCCGCTTCGTCCAGCGAGAGCATCGCCCGGGCATGACCGGCTGAGATTTTTCCCTGTTGCAGTGCGACCTTGACCGGCTCCGTCAGGTCGAGCAGCCGCAGCATATTGGCGACTGTTGAGCGGCTCATGCTGAGTTGCTTGGCGAGATTGTCGACTGATGTGCCAAACTGTTTGATGTACTCGCTGAACGCCTGTGCCTTTTCGAGATCGCTGAGGTCTTTGCGTTTGAGGTTTTCTTCGAGCGCGTACTCGCATGCTGTCTGGTCGATGACGTCGACCACACGGCAGGGCAGAATCATCAGCCCGGCTTGTTGAGAAGCGAGCCAGCGTCGTTCGCCGGCGATCAGCTGGAACCCGCCCTCGGGCAACTCCCGGACGAGGATCGGCTGGAGCAGTCCATGTTCGCGGATGCTATCACTCAATTCCCGCATCCCCTCGGCGTCGAAGTCTTTGCGGGGCTGCCAAGGGTTACGTTCGATGCAGCTGATCGGAATCTCCCGTAGTGACGAAGGGTCGGTCACCGCCGATTCCTCATCAGCCGTCATCCCCCGCCCCAGCAGTGAGTTCAGCCCCCGCCCCAGTCGACGCTTGGGTTGTGCGTCCGGATATTCTTCGTTCATCGTCGAGCCTTCCCTGGCAGCAAGATGCGGTAGCATGAGAATCGATTGTCCTTCCTTGAGTATCGGCGGCGATTTTACATCTCGATCCAAAATCGCCGCAAGACGGGTTGTGAGCCAGTTCCACGTGAAACAGGGCAATACACGCAAACTATGCCAACTCCAATGCCGACAAACGTGTCTGTTTAACAACAGCCAATCAGTTGCGCCCGGCGACCACGCCGTCAAGCTGTGAATCCCAAGCTGACGGCTTTGTCGTCGGGCATCGTGATAGTAAATGGTACCAGTCCGTGAAGCGAATATTGCGAGGCTGTTCAATTTCGATCGACGGCGAAGCCGTCGGCTTGGGATCGATCGGCCAATTCGCCATGCATCTGCAATCAAGGGGTGACACGGTACAGGCGTATCGGCTCCGTCTCAGCGCGGTCTCCGATAACGTTCCCAGTCGCCTGCTGATCGAGCCGAACGAGCAGGGTCGGGTGATAGGGCCACTCAACAACCAGCGACAGCCGCTGTTGGACCTCGTTCGTCTGCTCCAAGAGCGAGGGTGAGTGCGGCCCTGTCACGAGGAAAACCGAAGCCCGGGAAGAGACGGTCGCGGCTCCATAGTCCGCTGCTGGCACAATCACCAGATCGTCAGCCGACAGCGACTGCTCTACTCGTTGCAGTCCCAGATGGTAGAACAGCCCCGGCTCTCCCAAGACTGAGACGGCTGGATCCGTGTTGTGAGCCGTCACCTGTTTCACGATTTCGGCGGCAACAGCTTGCAGTCCGCGACGATCCTGCCAGGCACGATTGCCCCCATGGAAAGCCACCAATGTGATCCCGACAAGAACTGCAAACTCAAGGTAAATAGTGATCGTGTCCAGGCGTTTATCACCTACCTGCATATCGTTCGACACTGATAAATTGTTGGTGAGATATCGCCTGACATGCTCGAACAAGACCCCCACGCCGAGCCAACACGCGACAACAAACGGGAGTGTCAACCGAAGGAATGGTGTGTAAAGCGGGGTCGCCACGAGCAGTCCCACGAACCACGCACTGACCAGCCAGACCGCACAGACCGCACAGATCGCATTCGTGTTCTCGATACGAAAAAGGCCGAGAGCTAATCCGATCACAGCCAGAATCCCAAGCAGTGCGACAGGATCAACAAGACCGTAGTCTGCCAACTCGATGAGCACGACCAAACAGAGAGCCAGAACGAATCGCACCAGTTGTCGAGCGAACGATGACGTCTGAATCGTTTGGTGGGGATGCGTCACTATCAAACCGGCCAAACCGATTCCCACCCATGTCCAGGCGGGGCTGACGATACGAATATTCTCTAACTGTTTGACGAGGCTACCCCACCATCCATCAAGTCCCACGAAGTACCCCGCATGGTTCGCGGAGACGGATACGTACCCACCGTACTGTTGGAGATCGACCAGCACCGGGAGCCAGCCGACGATGGCGATCACTGCGACGAGCGACCATCGGAGCATCGCGCGTCCCGCCGATGGTCCGTCATCCCGTTTAGCCGCACATTTGAAATGTGCGGCTAAACGGGCCGGGGTAATTCGCGGGGCGATGATCCACGCGAGTGTCCCAGATCCCGAGATGGCGAGGGCCAGCCAGCCGTTGTACTTTGTCCACCAGGCGAGGCTCGCGAACAGTCCGGCCAGAAAGATCGCTCGCGGTCGTCCGGTGAGGATGGCTCGCCACGCCCAGTAGACGGCCCAGAGCATCCACAGGCAGAGCAGCACGTCGGTCAGTGCGGTGCGGCTAAACAGGATGTGCACTTCGCTGAAGGCCGCGAGTGTTGCTGAGGTCAGGCCGGCGATCGGGCCGAACCACTGACGACTCACCCACCAGACCGATGGCACCATCACGCAGCCCGCGATCACGTTGACCCACATCACGGACGATGCCGTCATGCCGCTGAGGATCAGTGTCCATTCCATCAGGAACGGCAACAAGGGCGGCGCGTAGAGATGCCGGAAGGGGTAGCGGTCGCCATTGAACGGACAGAGGATATTCGACGTGTACACGCCTTCGTCGAAGTGCTCGACCGCCATGTGACTCGGCTGCCACACCCGCAACGCAATCCCCGCCAGCGTGATCGCCAGCACGACCATCCACTCGCGCGAGCGGCGCGGCTCGTCAAGAGACGGTCGATCGGCGGGCGATGATGTCCCCTTGGTTTGGCGGGGCACGGGCGGTCCTCAATTCCACGTGAAACACGTCGTCGTCGACAGTTGCTGAACTCGCAAGAGTTCAGATTCTCTCTCGCCTTCGGTGTTGCTGAGTTCTGGCGAATCCAGCTACGTCTGACTTCCCAAGCAGCAGCGGTTTCCTCGCGCCGTCTGCGGGTCTATCATAGGGGGAACAACAATTGGTGCCACTGCCGCGCGGTAGGGCGACATTCGCGACTTCGGAGAGACTCATGGCGACACCCGACGAGATGTACGACGAGGCGACAGCGATCAAGGACGGAGGCGACCTCGAAGGAGCCGTCGCCAAGCTGAGGGAGATTCTCGAAGTCGAGCCGAATCACGTGCTCACGCACTCCGCCCTGGGCGTGCATCTCCAGAAGCTCGGCCATCCCGAAGACGCCGTCAAGCACGCCCGCCGTGTGACCGAACTCGAACCGACCGACCCGTTCTCGTTTACTCAACTCTCGGTCATCTGCATGCGGTGCGGACTCATCCAGGAGGCCGAAGACGCCATGGCCCGCGCCCGCGAAATCCAAATGGGCTGATCGAGGACGTTCTCGGATGTTGTCACTGACACATTGTCGTCGGGTCATGGGACAGGTGCGACGGCGTGCGAAGCGCGTCGGGCGACTGTCTGACGGCGAGATGTTGTCCGAGGCACATCGGCTCCAATGGGAGGCACGTGGCGGGACACCTCTCAAGCGACTGTTGCCGGACGTCTTCGCCCTTGCGGTCGAGGCTGCGACTCGCGAACTCAAGATGACTCATTACCCGGTGCAGATCATCGGGGGTGTCGCCCTGTTCGAGGGGGGCGTTGCTGAGATGCAAACGGGTGAAGGCAAGACATTGACGGCCACCCTCCCCGCCTCGCTCCGTGCGTTCGCGGGCAAGGGGTGTCATGTCATGACCACGAATGACTATCTCGCTGAACGTGACGCAACCCTCCTGCGACCGGTCTTCGAACGCCTTGGCCTCACGGTTGGGTGCATCCAACAGCCGCTTGACACCAATGCCCGCCGTGAGGCTTACGCCTGCGACATCACCTACGGGACGGCGAGCGAACTCGGCTTCGACTTCCTGCGTGACCGCCTGCGAACGGGGGCGAGTGCGACCAACGACACCCGCCGCCCGATGTTTCAGGAAGACGTCGGCGAGGAGGCACCCGTCCAGCGAGGTCAATACTTTGCACTGGTCGACGAGGCGGACAGCATCCTCATTGATGAAGCTCGCACCCCGCTCATCATTGGCCTGCAACTCCCCAACCGACCGGCGATGGTCAGCCTCTACCGCTGGGCCAATCAGGTCGTGACCGAACTCGAAAGGAACCGCGACTTCCAGTACGACGAGAAGCGGCGATCTGCGTTTCTCACCGAACAGGGATGTCGGCGGGTCGTCCTGCTCTCGAAGCCATCTCTCTTGGACTCGATCGACACCGAGCGCATCTATCAGCATGTCGAGAAGGCGATCACCGCCTACTACGGCTTCTCTCTCGATCGAGATTACATCGTGGTGGACGACGAGGTGGTGATTGTCGACGAATCGACCGGGCGGCAGATGGATGGCCGCAAGTGGCAGGACGGGCTCCATCAAGCCGTCGAGGCGAAGGAGGCGATCCCGCTCAGTCCGCAGACTGGCAGCGGGGCCCGTGTGACGATCCAGACCCTCTTCCGGCGTTACGAGCACCTCGCAGGTATGACGGGCACTGCTGCCGTCGCACGTCGGGAGTTCAAACGAGTCTACAAGCGGAAGGTCACCATCATCCCCACCCATAAGAAGTGCAGACGCACCGGCCTCCCCACTCGCATCTTCGCGACACAGGGGGCCAAGCGAGAGGCCGTGCTGAATGAGATCGTCCGGCTCGTGTCCAAGAAGCGAGCGGTCCTTGTCGGGACCCCGTCGGTCTCTGCGTCCGAGGCGTTAGCCTCGCGGCTCAATGAAGAAGGACTGGCACACTCGGTGCTCAATGCGGTCCAGCACGAGCAGGAGGCCAAGATCGTGGAGAAGGCCGGGCTGCCCGGTCGCATCACGATCGCCACCAACATGGCCGGGCGAGGCACCGACATCCTGCTGCATGAGCACGTTCGCGAAGCGGGCGGTCTGCACGTCATCGCCACCGAAATGCATTCGTCCAAACGCATCGACCGACAGCTCATCGGTCGTGCCGCGCGACAGGGTGACCCCGGCAGCTTTCATTTCTTCTTGTCACTCGAAGATGAACTGCTCAACGTTCTCACGCCGAACAAACTTCGCCGTATTCAAAGCATGGCCCGCCCCGGCAAGTCGGGTGAACTCTCGACCCGTTGGCTGCCATTGTTCCAACGCACTCAACGCCGACTGGAGAAGCTGCACATTAAACAGCGCAAGCAGATGTTGAAGCAGGAGCAGGAGCAACTCAAGAAGTACAACCGCATGGGCCTCGACCCGTTTCTGGAGCTGGTGGAGAACTGATCAGTCGAGGCTGAGTTCTTCCCTTGTCAGGTCTTGCTGAGCATGATGCCGGATGGTCAATACTTCAACGACATCGCCCTCGATCACGAACAAGGCTCGATGCGTCAGTCTGCGGCCGCTGCCGTAGTGAACCTCTCGTAACTCGATCCCAATCTCATCAGCTTCCCGAGCGAGCGGATGGCGGTCCGGATGTTGGATGAGAGATTCCAGCAGCCGTTCGAATCCGGTGAACCATTTGTCGGCGACGCTTGTGTCTCCAGACGTGAAGCGATACCACTCGGTGATTTCCGCGAGGAGAGAAGTCGTCTCCGGCGAGAGAGAAAGACGGTCATTCATGATTGTCGCGGCAGCAGACCCACATGTTCACGGATTTGCCGGTCTGCTTCATCGAGTGTCATTCCTTCTCCTCGACGCATTTGCTCCAACCCCGTACGAATCGAGCGGATCGTCTCATCGTGCTCTTGTTGAGTTCGCCAGCGATCGTAAAGTTGATCGACTGACAACGGGGCCTCCCCAGCCTGGATTTGTTCGATCGCATACTGGTGAAAGCTGTCGATGAGTTCGCGGGTGGCGATCATGATTGTCTCCTCACTCACAGCCAGAAGTTGCGTTGGACGAACTCGATCACGTCGCCGAACAGCACGTACCCGAGGCTGCGCTGCCCGCAGTTGATCTTCGCTTCAACCTCGGCACCGATGCGACGGCTGGGGAGCGTATCTGCGTCGATGTCCGCATAGACCTCGACGATCGTGCCCTCCTCCTCCGACTCATTGGTGCGAGTGGCGATCGTGCGGACCTTTGCCTCGTAACTCGTCTCAACGGCGGTCGCGAGCACGTACTCGATGGGCAGCGTCTGGTTCTCTGAACGATCGAGGGCTTTGAGCATGTGCCCCATCCGGTACTCGGGGACTTCGAGCTCGAGCTGCCATTCACCCGTGTCGTCCATCACTTCGAGGAGAATTTCGGTTCGACGCACGGGTCGGTTCTGGAGCTTCTGTTTGACCTTGAACGTCGCCACGATTCCGTCAATGGGTGAACGGACAGTGAGCTTCTCAATCCGGCCCTCCAAAAGACTGACCTGCTCTTTCGCAGCGTCGACTTCGATCCGAGTCCGCAGCTCTTGGACCCCTATGCGAGCGATTTCCTCTGTATTCCTTTGCTCAATCGCACTGTCAAGTTCATTCTGAGTGGTTGTCAAGATCTCAACTTGATGTGACAGCTCGTTCTTCGCAGTGACGAGTTGCTGACGCAGGTCATCACTGACAAGCTGCACGAGCGGCTCCCCCGCTTCGACTTTCTGACCACCCTCCACAAAAACCTCGACCACGTCGCCATCCCAGGGGGCGAACACATTCTGCTGGATGACAGGCATCGTCTTGCCGACGCCTTCCACGCGATAGTCCCAGGGGACGAAGGCGAGTGCTGTGCCGGCAGCGGCGATGCCGGCGATCACAGCGAGGCTGATCAGCAGGTTGCGTCCACGGAACCACGCGAAGAAGCGGCCAATCGCAACCCATAGCCACAGCAGGAAGATGTCATGATGCTTGCGGGCGTTGTGCAGCGACGCAGCCACATGATCGGCGACAAGGTCCGCTCGTTCGCGGAGCACGGGCAACGGACGGCTCTCTGAGAACTGCTCGACGACGAGGCAACCGATCGGTTTTTGACGTTTCTTCCGAATGGGGGTGTTGGGGTCTTTCTCCTCCTTGTGAGGGAACGCATCTCGCGGGAACAACGGGAGGAACAATGCCATCCGGGAACGACTCTCTTGAAGAAACGTCGCGAGCGGCTTCTCGAGTTGTGGCGGAATGTCTTCGATCGCGCCCCGATAGACGAGCGGTTCGCCCACGCGAATAACTTGTTTGGCGACGTTCTTCATCGAGTTGACGAGGTTTGCCCGATGCTCGACGTCGTCCTGTCCACTGATGCCGCGGACCTTAATCCGTTGGCCCTCCTTGAGGATCAGGCTGAGTCGATCGCAGCCCACGATGATGCGACCATCGTTGACAGCGATGCCCGAAACCTCACGCACATTGAGCGAGCGTTGCAGCTCCAACGTAAAACGTTCGAATTGTTCCCAGAAGCCGGTCGGGTCTTTGGGCTCCTGACTGGCGAGTCGTTGTTGGTCGAGATACTTCGCACCGTACCCGCACCACTCCTCGACGAAGTGGAGCAGATCGCGATGTCCGCCGGGGACTTGATCGGAGTCAAAAAACAACTCCACGCCGCCGATCGACTTCCCGTCCGACGTCAGCGGTCCGATGACCCGTGGGCGCTGTCCGTTGTCGACCGCCTCCTGACCATTCAGGACGACAACCTTTCCCTCCTGCAAGGCCCCGGTGAGTTGTTGCAACTCGTTCGGTCCGACGGTGAGCTTACCATCGGCAGAGAGGTTTTTCAGTCCGGCATCACAGAACGCCTGGAGGCGACCTTCCTGACCGACCATCCAGACGATGCCCGCCAGCAGCCGCTCGCCATCGACGGCAGTCCCCAGCAATTGGCGGAAGAACCGATCGACGGTCGGCGGCGATTCGAGCAGCCGGTCACCTGTGAGCCGCAGCTCGCCGAGGTTCTTGCGAAGAGGGTCTTCCAGTTTCATGTCTCGGTGACGACGAAGTTCGTGGAGCAAGCTGCCAGCTTGCTGACCCGTGCTATATTGTGTGATGTCGACGTGCAAGCTGGCAGCTTGCTCCACGGAGAGGTTGACGTTCCGGCGTTCGGAGATTCCCGATACTATTCTGAGCGTAACTGCTTGCCTTGGAAAGGACAATGTCATGTTCACCTACAAATATCGTCACCTCATCTGTTTCCTGCTGGTTCTGGCGATCGGGCAAAGGGGGCAGGTTGAGGCGGACGATCGGTTGTCGTCGAGTTTGGAGACGGTGATCGTCAAAAAGTGTGCGGTCAACTTCGTCCTCAACAGCACCTATGCCACGTCACGACCGGGCATCATTGAAGATCTGCCCTACGAAGAGGGTGATCTCGTGCCCGAAGGTGCCTTAGTTGTCCAGCTGCGAGATGAAGTCGCACGGGCCAATTTGCGGCTGCGTGAAAGGCAGGCTGAGATGAGGTCACCAATTGAGGTTGCTGAGAAGGAACGCGATGCTGCCAAACTTGAGTTGGATTACAAAATTGAAGCACGCCGTGAATCCAGCAATAGTTTTGTCGGCAGCGACATTGAGCGTGCGAGAATCATCTATGAGGCTCGCGAGCTTCAGGTCAAACAGGCGGAGGATGAGTTTGGACTGAGTGCATTCGCGAAGGCCCAGGCCCAGGCGGAATTGGAGAGCTACGCAGTGCATGCCAAATTTGGCGGACTCGTGACGAGAGTTCACAAGCACATCGGAGAGGCGGTCAATCTGGGGGACGAGATCATCACGATCATCGACACCAGTCGCGTCCGTGTCGAGGGGCGGCTGCCCTACGAACAGGCCCGGCGTCTGCAAGTCGGCGATCCGGTCCGTATCCAATTGGATTTTTCGGCGATCAACGGGAGGAACCGGAGAACCGAGTTCCGCAGTGCTCTGTCCGACTCAGATGAGCGGCCGAAGCGAGTTCCGCTGCCGGAAGAGCAAGAGGTCTTTGCCGGTCGGATTGGCTTCATCGGTGTCGAGACTGGCGAAAAGACAGGGATTCTCGACGACCTCCGCGTGTGGGCAGAAGTCGAGAACCGGGACAACATTCTCCTCGAAGGCCTGCCGGCCAAGATGACGGTCCAGGTACGGTCGAGAGTGACCTCCCGGTAAAACCGATCGAGGTCCCTCTCCATCGTTTACTGACCGTCGGATCGACTTTTACGCATCGCTATCACCTCACAAGCCGACGGCTCTGCCGTCGGGCAACCACCAACCCGCTGGGAACCCCTATTCCCTGGTCCGATGCAATCGTCCCCGCAATCGTTCGACGGCAGAGCCGTCGGCTTGGGACGAGGAATCGCGAAAACATCAATCCGACTGTCAGTAGCCGCACATTTCAAATATACGGCTAAACGACTGGACTCACTCAAAGCAATTCTGCACACTCGAACGTATGCAGCACACGACCGCAGCTCCTTCGATGCGTCCGTCGTCTCAGCGGCCCGTGCCGTTGCGGACGCGACAGGATATTATCGTCGAGGAAGTGCACTATAAGGGCATCCCCTTTCCGGTCGTGAAAGATCCTTGCGGACTGAAGTATTACCGGCTGCAACCCGAGCAGTATGCGGCTCTCAACCTGCTGGACGGGGAGCGAAGTCTCGACGAAGTGCGTGACGAGTTGCAGTTGCAGTTCCCGGCAACTCCGTTCACGCTGCGGTCGGTTCAACAGCTGATTCAAGATCTGCACGAGAAGGGTCTGTTGATGACCGAGCGGCCCGGTCGGGCGATCGGGCTGCAACATGCCCGGAGCGAACGCAAGTGGAAGCAGTTCTGGAACGTCATCCGCAACCCATTGTATATTCGGCTGCCCGGATGGGACCCCGAACGGTTCCTGCAGGTGATGTATCCCTTCATCCGCTGGGTGTTTCACCCATTCGCGGTGACGTGCATTCTGACACTCGTCTTCTCATCGTGGATATTCCTCACGATGAGATTTGGCGAGGTGAGGAGCAAGCTGCCCGAGTTCCAGCAGTTCTTCGGCTGGCCCAACCTCATGTATCTGTGGGCGACGTTGGCGTTTGCCAAGATCATGCACGAGTTCGGTCATGCTTTTTCGTGCAAACATTTTGGCGGGGAATGTCACGGCATCGGGGTGATGCTGCTCGTGTTCAGCCCGACGCTGTACTGCGACGTCACTGACTCGTGGATGCTCAAGAACAAGTGGCAGCGGATCTTCATTGGTGCAGCGGGCATGTATGTCGAAGTCGTGCTGGCGTCGATGGCCATCTTCTTGTGGTGGTATGCGAAGCCGGGCGTCGTGCAGCACCTGTGCCTCAACCTGTTCTTTGTGAGCACAGCGACAACGGTCATCTTCAATGCGAATCCGCTGCTGCGATTTGACGGTTACTACATGCTGGCCGACATGCTGGAGATCCCCAATCTCCGCCAGAAGGCGAGCACCATGCTGCAGCACACATTTGCGTGGTACTGCCTGGGGATTGAGATGCCTGAAGACCCGTTCATGCCGAAGGTTGGGAAAGGGTGGTTCATCTTTTATGCGATCGCCTCCAGCCTGTACCGCTGGTTTGTGCTCGTGGGGATTACGATTTTCCTGTACACAGTGCTCAAGCCGTATCGCCTGCAGAGCATTGGGATTATTCTGGCAGTGGTCTCGATGGGGGCCGTGTTCATCAATCTGGGATGGAGCGTCGTGAAGATTATCCGCATGCCAAGACAGGAACCGATGAGTGCCGCGAAGGTCGCGACGACCCTCACAGTGTGTGGCCTGTTCCTGGCGGCAGCCGTCTTGATCCCGTTTCCGTGGTTCACACAGGCAGCATTCGTCATCGAACCCATCGATGTTCACGACGTCTACACACAAACGCCGGGCGTCCTCCAGGAGATTCGCGTCAAGCCTGGCGATCATGTCGAAAAAGGGGCTGTCCTTGTTGTCCTCGAAAGCCCCGAACTGGATGACGCCTTGCGTGATCTGCAGAACCAGTTGCAGGTGCAGGAGCTGCTGCCAGACTTCTACGATCGCGTGCGGGACACAAGCAGCAAGTTCATGGCGATCGAAAGACTCTATGAGCTCGAACGAGAGATCCTCGAGAAAGAGACTCAAGTGGCTCAACTGCAGATCACAGCTCCCGCTGTTGGCGTGGTAATCGAGCCGCCACGCGTGCCCGAGCCGACAATCGATCGTCTCGATCAGCAACTGCCCGGTTGGCACGGCACACCACTTCAGCCCGAGAATCGAGGAGCCGTGCTGGAGGAAGGCACGCAAGTCTGCAGTGTCGCTCCAGTGGATTCCTTTCGAGCCGTGCTGTTGATCGACCAAGCGGACCGCGACGACATCGATGTCGGACGGGAAGTCCGCCTCAAACTGGATCACATGCCTGACGTGAAACTCACGGGCACCGTGACCGAAATCTCAGACCGGCATCGCGAGTACGCCCCACGCGCACTCTCCAACAAATATGGAGGCAGCCTTCCCACTGCGACCGATTCACAAGGACGAGAGAAGCTGTCCGGTACCATCGTCTATGAAGCGAAAGTCGAAGTGGATCAAGACCCCATCTTGCTCAAGAGCGGCATGCGAGGTCAGGCTCGCTTCATCGTCGCCGAGCGGTCCGCCATGCAATGGCTGTGGCGCACACTCCGGCGCACATTCCACTTCCGACTGTGAATGTCATGACCCGCCACGGAGACACCGACATTGGTCTCCTTGTCTCCAGGGCCAAATGGTTTTTCAAGATGGGCAGAGTTTGACGGCACGCTAAATCGACGCAAGTCGTTGGCAATCAATGAAACTGACGTGAAACGGTGAGCCGCAAAGTCTTCCCACTGTGAAACAACATTTTGCCCTGTCCTTGTCTCCCCCTCTCCTTGTCCCTTGCCCTGGACAGATCGAGAGAGAACGACAGTCTTGGAGGGACACACCGGAACTTGGGAACTCTAGCCCGACTCTACGGATTCTAACGATCCTCCGGATTCTACCGTCTGAATCGCTTGTGCCGGATGCTCCGGTTGTTGGAATCGATCACTCTGTGACGGTTATGCACCGATGAACGAAAGGTGAGTGTCTCTGTTGACGCTTATCCGTCCCATCTGCGCCTGAACCACTGAGTGCGAGATGCCACAAAACGGCAGCTCAATCCGATCGGTTTTCACACAAAGCACACCCTGCGCGCGACTCACACTGCGGGCTTTGTGTGTCGCGATGGTGGTCGTTGCGACCACGCTCTCGGGCTGTCACATGCCGTTATGGAACCGCAAGCAAACAGCGTGCGTTCCACAGCAGATCGATGACGTCGAGATGCGGGAGTACCGCGAATATGCGACCAGCATTGATTTTCCCGACCTCGAAAGTGAACCCGCGCATTCATCGGCAATGTTGGCTCAGGAGCCCCGGCGGCTGCGGAGTCTCAAGAAAGATGAGTTGTGGGACCTGACACTCCAGGAAGCGATCAAGACGTCCCTGTCGAACTGTCGCATCCTCAGGTCCAGCGGCCAGTTCCTTTCGCCCGGCAACCCGATCCTCGCCAACCCACAATTCGCGCCGTCATCGTACGACATCGCCATTCAAGAGACGGGCATCCTCTTCGGGTCGCGGGGCGTTGAAGCGGCACTCGCCGAGTTCGACACTCAATTCACCACCACCATGACCTGGGGCAAGGACGAGCGGATTCAGAACAACCTGTTTAACGTCGGAGTGCAGCCGGGACAAACGCTCACCGAAGACACGGCCGCTTTCAACTCCTCGCTGCAGAAGCAACTCGCGACCGGCGGCCTCATCGGCTTGAACCACACTTGGAATTATGAATGGGATAACGTCACCAACCAGTTGTTCCCGTCGGTCTACACGGGCAATGTTCAGGCTCAATTCCGCCAACCGCTGCTCGCCGGAGCGGGCGTGGAGTACACCCGCATCGCCGGTCCGATCTCGCAGAACATCGAAGGCATCAGCGGCGTCCAGCAGGGTGTCGTGATTGCACGCATCAACAACGACATCGCCGTCACGGACTTCGAACTCGGGGTGACCAATGTCGTCGCGGACATCGAACGACTCTACTGGCAGCTGTATCTTGCCTATCAGCAATTCGATGCAGAGTCGTCCCTGCAGCGCGAGGCCCTCGACAACTGGCGGTCCGTCCAGGCCCGCGCGAAAGCACAAGCGGCGGGAGGCAGTGCCGTTGAGGTGAGCGAGGCGACGGAGCTCTTCCTCCAAATCGATGGCCGCGTCATGTCGGCTCGCAACAACCTGTACGACATCGAGGCTCAATTGCGCCGTATGATGGGATTGCCCCCCAACGACGGCCGCATCATTCGTCCCATCGACGAACCAGTGATGGCCAAACTCCTCCCCGATTGGTACTTGACGCTCAACGACGCTCTCAAACGACGGGTCGAACTGCGAAAGCAGAAGTGGAACATCAAAAAGTTCGAGCTGCAGATGATCGCGGCCAAGAATCTGATCCGCCCCCGGCTCGACTTCACCTCGTCGTATAACATTAACGGATTCGGGGATGACCTGTTCGGAGGGGCAGCCGACGGAATAACGCCCCGAGGACTGGGGAGTGCCTATCGGACATTGAAGGAGGGGAATGAAACGGGATGGAGCCTCGGCTTCGAGTTCTCGCTACCGATCGGACTGCGTGCCGCCCGTGCACAATTGCGAAATCAACACATTCAACTCAGCAAGGCCCGCGATGCTCTTGTCGCGCAGGAGATCGAGATCAGTCACGAATTGAATAAGTCGTTCCTCGACCTCGATGTCGCGTATGAGTCGATGCAGAACACGTTGAATCGCAAGCTCAACAACGAAGATTTACTTGAAGCCCTGGAAGCTCAACGACAGGCGACGCCCGATCGGGTGTCGCAGGACCAGATCCTCCGCACGCGCGATCGTGCCGTGCAGAGCCAAATTGCTTTCCTGCAGGCTCTCGTGCAGTACAACATCGCCATCATGGAGACGCATTACCGCTCGGGGACACTCCTCGAACTGAACAACGTCTTCATGGCTGAAGGACCGTGGAACCATGCAGCGCGCTACGATGCGGTTGAGAAGGCAGCGGCTCGTGCCCGGACCATCCCGACAGCAACGATGCTACATACGGAACCTGAGATCTTCGCTCACCCGGTCGGCGAGGCGGACATTGAGATTCCTCTGCCGGAAGTGGGACCCGCGATGCAGGGCTGGCCGAATGAACCAGCTGCACCACTGGAAACTCTCAATCCGGGACCGATCATTCCTCCGCTACTCAATCCGCCCCGCGTCGCCCCCAACCCATCACTGACTCCTGTTCCTGTGCCACCAGCGACGGAACCGACGCCCGAGCCCTATCTCGGTCCGGCTGTCGACAACATTCCGGACGCAGGCGACTTCACACTCCCCACAATCTCAAAGCAGCCGCTGCAAACCGTTCCCGGGACCGCAAAACGGGAATCTGTCATCAACACACTCCCCCATCCAGGAACGGCAACAGTGATCGATGACGACGGGTTCAAAGCTCCGATTCACCGGACAGCACAGTAACAGCGTGTAATATCAGTCCTTGCCTGGAGATCGGTCAGCAATCGACTCCAGGTGAGTCTTCAGCGTGTTGGCATCGAAAAACGGGGACGAACCGTCGCTCGGTCGTCCCCGTTTGTGATCATGTCGATTGGCTGTGTTCAAGAAGCACACAGACTCATTCGCAGCTTACGCTTCGTCATCCTCTGATGCTTCATCGTCAGACGCCTCTGCATCGGATGATTCCGCTTCGGACGACTCATCGTCGGCTACCGCTTCTCCGCCGAGTGTGAACAATGGGCCGCTGGTGTCGCCCATGCCACCCTTGAGTTCCGTGGCAGCACCAACCCCGCCGCCACCCGTGGACTCAACCGGTTCGATGGGGGCATCCAGCTTGCGGCTAAGGCCAATCTTGCGATCATCGATATCGACTCGCAGGATCTTCACCTCGATCTCGTCGCCGACGGTCACTTCATCTTCAGGATTCTCAACCTTGTGCTCTGCGAGCTCCGAAACGTGCAGCAGGCCTTCGAGTTCGTCCTCCAGCTCGACGAACACGCCAAAGTTGGTAATCTTGGTAACCTTGCCGGTGATAATCGTACCAGGGGCGAACTTGTCAGGAATGCGGCCTTCCCACGGATCCTCGTCGAGTTGTTTGAGGCCGAGAGCGATCCGCTTGCGGTCCTCGTCGACTGAGATGACAATGCACTCGATCTCGTCACCCTTCTTGAGCATCTCGCTTGCGTGAGCAATTTTGCGGGTCCAGGACATGTCACTGACGTGCAGCAGTCCGTCGACGCCCTCCTCCAACTCGATGAAGGCACCGTAGTTGGTAAGGTTGCGGACGGTCCCTTTGACCTTTGTGCCCACCGGGTATTTGTCGGTTACGTCGTCCCAGGGGTTGGGCTGAATCTGCTTCATGCCCAGCGAGATCTCCTGCTTGTCGGTGTTGATGCCAAGCACCACGACTTCGACTTCTTCGCCGATGTTGACCAGATCACTCGGGTGATTGACCCGCTTGGTCCAGGACATCTCGCTGATGTGCACGAGGCCCTCGATGCCGTCTTCGAGCTTCACGAAGGCACCGTAGGACATCACATTGACGACCTCGCCCTTCACGCGGCTCTCGACCGGGTACTTGGTCTCGACGTCGTCCCACGGAGAGGCGAACTTTTGCTTAAGTCCGAGGGCGATCTTTTCCTTCTCGCGATCGATGTTAAGAATGACCACTTCGATTTGATCGTCGATCTTGACCATTTCGGTCGGGTGCGAGATGCGGCCCCAACTCATGTCGGTGATGTGGAGCAGGCCATCAATGCCGCCCAGGTCCACGAACGCGCCAAAGTCTGCGATATTCTTGACGACACCCGTGCGGCGCTGGCCCTCCTCGATCTCTTCCATCAGCTTGCGCTTCATCTCAGTGCGCTGATCTTCGATGAGCTTGCGACGCGAGACGACGATATTCCGTCGGGCATCATCGATCTTGAGGATCATGCACTCAATGTCTTTGCCGATGTACTCGCCGATGTCTGGAGGACGACGGATGTCGACCTGCGAGGCGGGCAGAAACACGTTCACGCCGATATCGATGAGCAGGCCGCCCTTGATCTTGCGGACCACTGTTCCGGTGACGACGTCTCCTTCAGAATGCTTGGAGGTGACTTCTTCCCACTCGCGGACCCGATCGGCCTTTCGCTTGGAGAGCAGGATGAGCCCGTAGGCGTCTTCGATCTCCTCCAGCAGAATCTGGATGGTGTCGCCCGGCTTGGGGAGTTCCTCGCCGTCTTCCCATTCGTCGAGCGTGACGATGCCTTCACTCTTGTAGCCAATGTCGACCAGCACCTCATCGCCGTTAATACTGAGGACTTGTCCGTCAATGATTTCGTTAATGTCGAAGGACCGCGACGTTGCATCGTAGACGAGGTCCATCTCGGCTTCTGACGGTGCGACTTCTTTCAGCGACTCGCCGAAGGTCGCGTCCAGTTCCTGCTCGTCAACGCTGAATTCCCGAATAAGGTTACGATCGACCATGTTGAAGTTGTGAGACTCAAATACGAATGCTGGCGACTTCGGTCACGTCCAACACTCTCGAAACTGATGCAACCCACCTGGTGATGACGCCGCCGTCATCCATTGTCTGCCGAGGAGAATCCCGCATTTTGACCGTCAAGCCCGGACTATAGCAGAATCCCAACATCAAGAGCCAGCGTGATTACGGGCGAAAATCAGGCAGTCATTCTGACGCCAATCATCTTCGCCGGGGTCTCGGTCACACGGTGCTGAAGGAAAGTGAAAAGGAACACAGATTTGGACGGATAAAGCGGATCGTCACGGATCTCTTAAGCGATTGCTGGTGCGTGGTGAGTCCATGTGAGTCCTGAGGGGGACTTCTGTGATATTGAAGTCCCCCGAAAGGTCACTGTTTCGGTAGGTGTTCGATTGCGAGAGACCTCAGTCTGCGACAATGGACTGATTCGCTGTCCGATCTGCCATCAGCAGATCAGCGTCAATCCGCTTCATCCGCCCAAACCCGCGTTCCCTTCCTTGCTTTGGCCCGTCCCGACAACCCACATCCGACGATCCCGGCTCGCGATTGCAAAATCGAGGCGATAGACTCTGGAAAATCAACTCGCTTCAAGGAGGTCATTGCGTGCTCACCGATCCGAATCGCGCTCTGCGACAGAGACTCGCTGATTGGCAGCTCGCGGGGGTGACGCACGTCCCTCATGTCGAGATCACAGAGCCGGTCCCTGCCCCTCCTGTGCCTGCATCGTCACCAATACCGCCCGCAACGGAGCGCCCTTCTCCTCCCCCAGAAGTGCCTTCTGTTGTTGAACCGTCGCCTCCAGCATCCTCACCCGTCGCCCCACGTCCGGAGTTGCCTGTGTCCCCGTCCACACTCTCACTGGCCGAAAGAGAGACGCAGCTCTCAAATCTGTCGCAGACCGTCTCGAAGTGCGTCCGCTGTCAGGAACTCGCCGCGACTCGTACACAAACGGTCTTCGGCGTGGGCAACCCGGAGGCACAGGTCATGTTCGTCGGAGAAGCCCCGGGAGCTGACGAAGACAAACAGGGCGAGCCTTTCGTCGGCCGGGCCGGCCAGTTGATGAACAAGATCATTGAAGCCTGCGGCTGGCAGCGAGCAGACCTCTACATCTGCAACATTCTGCGTTGCCGCCCGCCCGGCAACCGCAATCCGTCACCCGACGAAGCGGCCAACTGCCGCGAGTATCTCGACGATCAAATCCGGATTGTCGATCCAGACTACATCGTCTGCTGGGGATCGGTCGCTGCCCATAACCTCCTCGACGAGACGACCCCCATCGGCAAGCTGCGGCAGAAGTGGTCCAAGTACGGTCGCGCGAAAGTGCTCTGCACCTATCACCCGTCGTACCTCCTCCGTAACCCCGCCGCGAAGAAGCCCGTCTGGGAAGACATGAAGTTCCTGCTCAGTGAGATGGGCCTCGAACCACCGACTGCGTGACCAAAAGGTCCAATGAGACAACGGTCGGTCCCCGCATGAGGACCGACCGTTAAAGACTCAATCATTCGAAAAACTCTCAGGCTCAGTACCCACCGAAGTACGGTGAGTTCGATTTGGCTGGCGCGTAATGCGTGCTGGTCGGAACTGCCGGGTACTGAGTCGGCGCTTGGTACTGGTTGTACGGCCGCTGATAGTTCACACTCGTCGGACGGTATGTAGCGACGTAAGGACGATAGCCGACCGGCTGTTGATTCCCGTAACCAGTGCCGCAACGACCGTGCGCACATGACGAACACGACGAACCGGATGTCCCGTAAGTCGGAGCTCCTCCGTTGTAGGCCGAGTAGTTCGTGCGAGAGGGAGTCGTGCGTGCCGAAGTGAATGGCGAATTGAACAGACCGAAGAAGGCTGTCTGCCTCAACTCTTCCGCTTGAACGTCAGAGGCGGACACGGCAGCAACGAGGGTCAGACCAAGAATGGTGGAAGTGACTTTCATCATGGGGGTTTCTCCATGTGGGAGGTGCATGGGCCCATCTTTCCCCCAACACGGCAGAGCAGACGCCGCAACAAGGGAGGAACAAGCCCCATTGGTGTTGCGCGTCTTACGCAGAGATTTGATCTGCGGTCTGGCAGATCACGAGGGAAGAGACTGGCATTCCCCGTGCCAAAGTCATGAAGTTGATTGCAACTCGCGTGCTCACGATGAGTTGCTGACTTTGCGGGCGCGCGGTGGGTCACACTCAGGTGTGGTCAACTCGGCGAGAAGTGTGATCGAAGTGAACGCATGATCGCGCGGCGTCATTGCGAATTGCAAATCAAGAACTTCAAATTGCAAATTGTGCAGACGAAACTCTACTGTCCATGTCGAGGTGCCCCCGGCAGGTATTTCCCCGTCGGGTCACTCGGCGGCTTGTCGAGGGCGAGATACGCGAACAGGTCAGCGATCTCTTGCGGTATGAGTTGCTTCTCCAGTTGCTCGGGCATCATCGAGACTTCGCTGACCTTGTACTCCTCGATCTGATCGCGGGGGATCGTTTCGATCTTGCCCCCTTGAATTTTGAGCACGACCCGCTGGTCACTCTCCTCGACCGCTAGCCCCGTCAGCACACGGCCTTCGTCGGTCACGAGAATCCGCGCCTGATACCCAGGCCCAATCACGGCTGACGGATCGAACACATTTGTGAGCAACTGTTGCCAATTGTTGCGACCGTTCCGCGTGATGTCCGGCCCCACCTCGGCTCCCTCGCCGTAAATCTTGTGACATTGCGCACACACCTTCTTGAATGCCAACGCCCCCCGTTCCGGATCACCCGGCGTGCCATGCAGAAAGTCCCGCTGCCGATTCACAATCTTCTGCCGATCCGCCCCCCGCCCCGTCCGCACCTGCCCATACACCTTCGCCACAAGAGCTTTGACAACCTCATCCTTAAATGACGCCACCCTCGCAATCTGGTTGAGGTTGAGTGCATCCTTGTCGACCTGCTTGGCTTCAATGGCTTTGAGCAACGCGGCACTCCATGAAGCACGTTGAGTAAGCACTTCAAGTGCTTTAGGTTTCATTTCTTGATCGAGCTTCTCGAAGACCCTCATCAGTATCTCTGCCACCTTTGCTCCCTCATGGGAGGCGATTGCATTGATCACATCACCCCGGAAATTCAGTGGCAAGTCTGGATTCTCCAGCACTTGCTCTGCAAACAAAAACGCCGATGAGTCATTCAAATGAATCAGAATTCGAATTGCGGTCATCCGCCTGTCTTGCGGCGCATCGCTGTCCGACATCTCATCTCGGACTCGTGCACGCATTGCGTCATCACCCCAAATCGCGCCAATTGACGCTGCCGCAAACGCCAACTGCTCATCCTCACTTTCTGCCACGTCCGGGATTAGCTTATTCAATCGAGACCTAAGGTTAAACATTGCCTCTTCGTTCACCTGTCCGTCTAGGATTCGCGTAATGATTTGATTCAAACACTCAGCTGAAATTGATGGGTCCAGATTTGAGTCTCCAACAACAGCTTCAAAGTAGCCGCCGATCCAATCTTCGCGATGCAATCGTGCCGTGGCATCAGCAATGGGTGTAATAGCCCGAGGGAGAATTCCTTCTAAGCCTGAAAGTCCACCCCTGTCTCGAACGCGTTCGACACTCTGGTTGAAGTCCATTGGCGAAAATCCAATGAACTGCGAAAGGTTTCGCCATGCTACTTGCTGAATCGCTGGATCTCCTTCACCTGCTCGTGCGACCACCAATAAAGCAAGGAACATGGGGTCTAAGTCAAACTCACGTTTGGGATCACCACGTCTCCCAATTCGCTCTATCATTTTCGGATACGAGCTCGCCATTTGGAGGAGCACGGGAGCGGGATGTCTTTTTGAGGGGAAGCCGATTGCAAGAACCAAAGCTTCGGATTCAGACTGGTTCGGAACAAGTTCACAACAGAATTTGACGCACCAACGACGGATCTCATTCGACTCATCTTGAAGCAATCCGAGACACAGAATCCGGTCGAGTTTCTCTGCGGACGCCAAAGTCCATAGTGCCTGCAAACGACGTAGTTGAGATTCAGTTGTGTCTGAGAGCACTTTTTCAAGTCGGGTAACAGTTGAACGAGCTTTTCTACTCACTGTTGAAGATAGACGTTCAGCTAGAACCCGACGGGCTGTCGACCTTATGAACACATTCGGATCACCCAGCAAGGCAATCAACTCGTCATCCGACTTCGTCGCCAAATCAAATGGCTGCGTGTGTGGCGTGTCCTTGTACCTCACACGGTACAGTCTCCCCTTCACGCGTTCGACCCCATCGGGATCTGCGTTGGCGTCCTGATAGCAGTGGTAGCGGTCGTACCAGTCGAGGATGTAGAGGCAGCCGTCCGGGCCGACTTTTTGCACGACTGGCATGAACCACGCGTCGTTTGCTGTGAGGAAATCTGCCAGTTTGGGATCGTCCTTGTCACCCGTCTTGCGAATGAGGTCGTACTCGTCGTTGTCCCACGCGCCCGGCTTCGGAGGGAAGCCGGGGTGCGGTTTGGCTTTGTAAGTTGAGCCGTGTCGTTCGGCGATGTCGGCGTTGATGCAGCCGCCGTGGATGTTGCCCATGTAGAGCACACCCCGGTACTCCTCGGGGTACGCGTCACTGTCAAACCATGTGATGCCGCAGTAGGCCGCCTTCTGATGTTTGTGCTCGACGATCGACCCCATCGGCCATGTGTGTGGTGGATACGGTCCCCCCTGACGGGTGTAGTAGCCGGTCTCGACGATGTGCCACAGGTGATCGATCACACACGCCGAGATGAAGAACTCGCCGTCCTCGTTGATGGCGATGCCCCACGGGTTGCTTGTGCCCTCTGCGAAGATCTCAAACTTGCGAGTCCGTGGATGGATACGAAACATGGCACACGTGAACTTCCATCCGGGGTGCTCAACGTCGAAGTTGGGGTTCGTCTCCGCGTACTTCACATCGCAGTAGTTGAAGACGCCATTGAGGCCGTACAACCATCCGTCCGGTCCCCAAGTCAGCGAGTTGGGCAGTTCGTGCGTATCGGTGCGACCGAAGCCAGTGACGACCGTCTCGATCTTGTCTGCCTTGAGGTCGCCGTCCGTATCCTGCATGAACAGCAGGTCCGGCGAGTTGGCGACCCACACCCCGCCGTATCCGACCGCAATGCCCGATGGAATGTTCAAGCCATCTGCGAAGATGGTCGTCTTGTCGACCTTACCGTCACCGTCCGTGTCCTCCAGCACTTTCACCCGATCACGACCCGGACCGGGAGACTTGCGGGGATACTCCAGACTCTCCGTGATCCAGAACCGCCCTTTCTCGTCGATGCACATGGCGACCGGATTCACAACATCCGGCTCCGCCGCCACGACCTCGACCGAGAACCCCTCCGGGACAGTCATCTTCGCCACCGCCTCCTCCGGCGACAACGGCGGTCCCGGCGGACGGTCATGCCGACGGGGTGTCTCTAGCCGTTGAGCACTTGCAATGGCACTGAACGAGAGAACGAGTGCAATTGTGAAGAACAAGTGGCTTTTCCAAAGAAGCATTCGGGTCTCCTGAATTCAATGGCTATTGATTGCACCACTGACGAGCCGAGGGCATCAGTAGGCTGCTGATGATTGCAACGAAGAGTCCTGCCGGAATCAAGGCGATCTGTGTCATCATTGACAGCATGAAAATCCATCCCTCCTCTGCGTTGGGTTGCTCCGCGGGCATCAGGATCATTCCTGCCATCATGAGAAAGAGAATGGCCATTCCCCCCGACAAGATGATGCTTGTCCATCGCGCCAACGACTTTCGGTGAGATAACCCAAGAATCAAGACAGTCTCCATGCTCAAGGGGATCAAGGTCCAGAGTTGCTTTGTACTCCAGGGGTCGGGTCCAAGAGATATCAGACTCGGGAGTGTACCCAACAGGATAACGACCAGACAGCCGGACGCGATCGAGACCGCTGCGGGCATCGACTCCAGCTCATCGGACGTATCCACCTGAGCATCCTCAACCTCGAACTTCGTCCCACACGACGGACATGACGCTTCGACTGTCATTTACCGGAACTTTCAGGAGGTCAGTATTAGAGAATCCCAAGGTGTTTACAGTAACAATTCCTGCTCGACAGGTCCTCTCTCGCACTCCTTCTCGACTGAATATCCGTCACAGACGGACTCTTCGTAGCGACCGGTGAGACTCGGACAACGGGGGCGATGGTGTCAGTCGCTGCATCGCGGGCAATCGGCGGTTGATTCGGTGTGATCGGAGGGTTCGGAGAGAGTCGCATCTTCGGCATCATACGACTCGCCGATAGTCTGACTACGAACGGACTCATCCGCGCGGATCGTTGCGCGGTTCCTTCAGCCCTCAAGGATGAGGCGATGGTCGCTCGCGCCACACTGATTGCGCTGACTCTCTCTGCTCTCGTGAGCAGCGGATGCCAAACCGACTCTGGCAGTCGCTGGCCACTGACTGCGAAGCAGCAACCGTCTGTCGAGTCAGTCCCAGTGATGGCTGTCGACGCTGCGATCACTCCCGAAGCGACCGCAGATGCTGACGAAGCACTCGATCAGGAAGAAACTGAAACTCGGTTGGTCGCGTTCGAGTCGGAGGAATCTCTCGAACTGGATGACGAACCATTCCTCGCCCCGGACGCCCACCGCGGAGAGGGCGAACCAATCTTCGAGGAGACACTTCTCGATCCCGCACCGCATGGGTTGGAGGAAGACCGCTACTCCATCGACCTGCCGACCGTGTTGAGACTGGCAGGAGCCGAGAACTGGGGCGTCAAGCTCGCCTACGAACGCATCTGTGAAGCACAGGCCAATCTGGACACAGCCGAGGTGATGTGGCTGCCGTCACTCAACCTCGGCATTGGGTACACCAAGCATGATGGGCAGATTCAAGACACCAGCGGACGGATCATTGATGTCAGCCGTAACTCGTTGTTCGTCGGCGGCGGTGCGGTGACGGCCAACGCGCCGACCGCTGGCGGCTCCGGCGGACCGGCGAGACTGTTCGTCGATCTTTCGCTCGCTGATGCCATCTTCCAACCGCTGGCCCGAAGGCAGGACGTCAACGCGGCTTTTTCATCGCATGCCCGTGTGTTCAACGACACCCAACTCGCCGCCTCGCTGGCGTACTACGATCTCGTCGCGGCCCAAGGCATGCTGGCGATCACCGTCGAGAACCTGACCGACGCTCGTCAACTCGAGGAGATCACGGCGGCCTTCGTGGCTGCCGGCAAGGCGTCGGAGGCGGAGGTCAAACGCGTGCAGGTCATCGTCGCGAACCGACGGCAGGAGATCGTGGACGCCGAGTTGGCCGTCCGCAGTTCGTCCGCTCGACTGGCACGTATCATCCGTCTCGACCCGCTCGACTTCGGCATGTGTGCCCTGCTCCAAAGCGTCGAGACCCATGTCGTCCCGGTCGACCTCATTCCCTGTGCGTGTCCACTGGACGTACTGATCTCACAAGGTCGCAGCTCCCGAGCCGAGGTTGCCGAGGAGTACGCGCGTGTGCAGTCGCGGGGCTATATCGTCGAACAGGAGTTCTGGCGACCGTGGATTCCCAACGTGCATGTTGGAGTCTCAGCGGGTGGGTTCGGAGGCGGCGTGGGGAGCGATCTTGACGGACTCAATGGCCGCTCGGACGTGGACGCCCTGCTCATCTGGCAGGTGCAAAACCTCGGCCTCGGCACGGCAGCCGCCCGACGCAGGACCGAAAGCCAGCACCGACAGGCCCTGCTGCGAAGTCATCAAGTGCAGGACATCATCGCCGCCGAGGTCAAGCTCGCCTGGAGCGAGGTCGACGCGGGACATCAGCAGATCGCGATCACCCAAGAGACACTCGCCACAGCCGGTGAAGTCTACGACAGTAGTATCGACCGCATTCGTGGGTTAGAGGGCTTGCCGATTGAAGCCATCCAAGCCCTCGACGCCGTCGCACAGGCACGATTGAACAACCTCACCGCCGTCATCCGCTACAACCGGGGACAGCTCAAGTTGCTGCGTGCGATCGGCCAGCCGCTTGAGTAGGTAATGGAGAATAGAGAATGGCGAATAGGGAATAGTGGCCGACGGTAACTCGATTCTCCATTCACAATTCTCCATTCCCACTTGCTCAGTATTCATCCAACCCACCAGTGAGCACGCTCTCGCCAATCTCAACACCACTACTGATGCCCACGCTGATGGCGTCGTTGAAGGCGACTACAACGTCTCGTCGTTCGGACTGTTCTCCCTCCTTCACAACGACGTAGGTCACGCCGTGCTCATCGGTCGCGATGGCATTCGTGGGGATGACCGCGATCGGACTGTCCTCTCTCCATTTCTGGCGAACGATGGTCAGCGTGCCGAACAGGCCCGGTTTGAGATTGATCTGTTCGCCCGTTCGCTCGTCGGTGACCGGGTTCTCCAGTTCGACCTCGATCCGCATCGTGCGCGACTTCTCGTCGAGAGCACCGGCGGAGCGAGTCACGGTGCCGACGAATGAGCGACCCGGCAGGCCGCCGATGCTGTGCAGCCGTGCCTCCATCCCCGGATCGACGTAGGCGACCTTGTTGTTTGGTACCCCTACGACGACCCGTACACGATCGGTGCGAGTGACTTCGAACAGCGGCATGGCGGCCGAGTTGCGTTCGGCGGGGAGAACGAACGTGCCGTGATCGATGTTTCGCTCTGTCACCACACCTGCAAACGGAGCGGTGATCTTGCAGTAGTCCATCATGGTCGTTGAACGAGCGAGTATCGCCTTCGCCAGTTCGACGTGAGCCAGTGCATGATCACGGTCCGCTTCCGCTTTCTTGATTTTGGCTGTTGAAGCCTCGATCTGCTTTTGAGCTGCGGTGACGTCCGCATCGAGACTGGCCAGTGCCGCCTTCGCTGCCTCGACGGCGAACTTCGTTTCATCGACGGAGTCCTGACCGATGGTGCCTCGGTTCGCGAGGGTGGAGACGCGTTGAAACTTCGTTTTGTTCAGGCTGACCATCGCCTGCTTTTCCTCACGTCGCGCCTCGACCTGCTTCAACTCGGCCTCACGTTGCAGCCGCTCGGCGTGCGCCTCTGCAATCGCCGCTTCGGCTTGTGCGACCGCACTCGATGCCTGATTGATCGACGCCCGTTTTTCGGTCATCTCATCCATCATCTCCGGCACGTCAAGGACAGCGAGCAAGGCCCCCTCCTCAACTCGCGTGCCAAGATCGATCACGTCGTCGTCCACCTTGCCGATCTCTGTGATGTACCCGCCGAGTTTGGCATAGATCTCCGTACTCTCATAACCCCGCACCGATGCGCCCGGCAGATCGACCGTGTCCTCGTAAGCGCGTCCTTCGACGACGGCAGTTGACGGCTCATCAACTGCCGATGCAGCGGGGTCAGCAGCCGCTGCGGGTGGTGCTGGCGGTTGCTCACAGCCGGTGAACACGAGCGATATGAGTGAGAGTGTCAATGTCAGGAACAACGACTTGGGAGGGCGACACTCCCGCGGAGCCGCAGGCGAACATGGGACGGCTTGCCACCCTGAGGGGAGTGCGGAGATGCAGCGCCGCAGGGAGCAGTTCGTGATCGATGGGCATAAACTCTCACGGCGCGGCTCGGCAGGAGCCTCGTCCTCCCATGAGAACATCTTGCATGCAGACACGCGGTGTCCGAATCCTTGACTCAATGTTCTTGGTCGTCGAAGCATGACAAACTCTCAGGCGTAAGGTTCAATTGAGGCGTCACGTGCCATCGTAGTTCAAGCGGTTGCTGCGGCATCTGCCCACGCGGCTTGTTCGTCAAACGCTTTGGGTTGGCGTTTGACCATGACGTACAAACAAGGCACGACGAATTTCGGCAGCAGGGTTGCGGCGATGACGGCTCCCACGATTGTCCGCGCCAGTGGTTCGTCGGCTTCACCGCCGGCGAAGCCGATCGCCATCGGCAGCAGAGCGAGGATCGTCGTCACCGATGTCATCAGAATGGGACGGAAGCGAACGACGGCCGCGTCGACGATCGCCTCCTGCACGGTCGCTCCCTCCAACAGGCGATGATTGGCGAAGTCGAGCAGCACAATTGTGTACTCGACCACGATGCCGATCATCATGATGATGCCCATGAACGACTGAATGTTGAGTCGTGTGTCCGTCAGCAACAGCACACCGGCGACGCCCACGAAGCCGAGCGGCACGGTCGTCAGTACGATGAAGGGATCGAGAAAGGATCGGAACTGGCCGACCATCACGAGGTACACAAGCGTGGTCGCCAGTACGAGGCCCAGGGCAAAGTCGACGAACGAGTCGCGCATCGAGCGGATCTCGCCCTGCATTTCGATGGTGAAGCCCTTGTAACCTTCGCCGCCGATGGCGTACCGCGTGGGTGCGTTCAAACCGATGTTTGTGAGCGTCTTCTGCATCCATTCCGGGTAGCGGGCCGCTGCACTGCGTGAGTCTTTGAGCGGTGTGAGTTTCAGGGGATGCGACGGGTCGGTGAGGGTGCGTTCGATTTGCGAGACGACACTGCCGAGGTCGTACCCCTGCTCGACGTTGGCGAACACGTCCGTCACGCGGGTGATATTGCGATGATTGATGACCGACGGCCCGGTGACGTTCGTGATGATGTCCGCCACGTCGTCGAGATACACGATCGAACTCCCCTCAGCGGCTCCCTTCACCGGAATGTAACGCAGCGTGTCGAGCGAGTTGATGTTGTGCTCGTAGTATTGTGTGCCGAGGAAGTAATGGTTGCCGTTCTTGGGGTCGATCCAGAAGGCGGGGTCGAAGTTGATCGAGGAGTTGGTCGAACTCACGAGACACTTCATCACCTCTTCCGGCGTGACACCTCGATCAAGGGCAGCGACGCGGTCGATCTCGACGCGGATCATGGGATAGTCGATCCGCTGGGCAACTCGCACGTCGGTGGCACCGGGGACGGCTGCGACAGAAGCGATCAGTTTGTCCGCGATGTCGTGGGCCGTCTTGAGGTTGTAGCCGGTGATTTGGAGGTGGATCGGTGCCGGCTCGCCCATGTTGAGGGCGGCGGTGAGGATGCCGCCCGTGTCGAAGGCGAACTCGACATCGGGGAACTCGCCGTTCAAACGTTCCCGGAGGATGCCGACGTAATCGAACACGCTCTTACCCGTGTCCTTGTCGCCCAATTGACAAAGCACGAACGCGTCCATCGGACCCGTGTTGGGCGTGTACGCTGCGGGCCAGTCCATGAGGACGCCGATGTTGGAGATGAGCATCTGACAGTTCGACGCAGCCTTCGCCTCCGCCACTTCGTCCGCAGTCAGTGTGCGGTCCTCGCCGTTCGCGAACTTGGCCTTCGTGACCGGGTATACCGATTGGGCCGTCGGGTTGTCCGGAGCCGGATCGCCCAGTTCGTCGACGATCGCGTTCTCGACCTTCTCGATGATGTCGTTCGACACCGACAACCGTGTGCCCGAGGGGGCACGCACGAGGATCGTAAACTGGCCAGAGTCGACTGGCGGGAACAACTCACGCCCCGTGCGACTCGTCACCCAGAGTGCCCCAATGAACAGCGCGACCGAGATGAGCAACACAAGCCATCGCAGCCGCAGCGCTCCGAGCAACAACATGCGGTACCCACTCACCAGCCAACCCTGCGCCTCGGCCGACTGTCGAGACAAATCCGTCGGTGATGTCGGTATTTTCTCATCCGCACCATCCATCGCTTGCGGCTTAGCACCACCTTCGACGTCCGAGTCCTTCCCGCCCATCAACTTCGCCGCCGCCACCGGCACAAAAAAGATCGCGATCAGATACGACGCGATCACCGCGAACAACACCGACATCGCCAGGGGCGTGAACAGGAACTTCGCGAGTCCAGACAGAAACAGAATCGGAAAAAACACGACGATGAACGTCGCGGTCGACACAAACAGCGGCACCGCAACTTCAATCGTGCCGTCATACGCTGCTTTGAGATGCCCCTTGTTCATCCGCAGATGCCGCTCGACGTTGTCCAGCACCACGATCGCCTGATCGATGAGGATGCCCACCGCGAGTGCGAGTCCGCCGAGCGTCATCGCGTTGATCGTGTTGCCGGTGAAGTACAAGCCGATCAACGACGTGAGGATCGAGATGGGGATCGCGAGTACGATCACGAGAGTCGCACTGAAGTCACGCAGGAACAGCAGCACCACCAGCCCGGCGAACGCCGCTCCCAACAGTCCGGCGATCCAGAGTGCGTCGACACTCTCCCGCACCTTCACCGATTGGTCCATCACGACTTCGAGCGAGAGGTTGACCATCTTGGGGTCGTCAGTGCCGTCGGGGCGGCGTTTCTCTTCCTTCAGCCGTTCGAGGATCTCGCCCAGTTTGTCGTGAATACGGTCGACGATTTCGATCGTGTTCGAGCCGGGTTGTCGATACACGGGGACATACACCAATGGTCGACCGTTGACGCGGACGATGTTGGATTGAATCTGCCGTGTGTCCTGCACTTCGCCCACGTCACGAAACAGCACCGGCTGTCCGTCCGGTCCCATCTTGACGGGAGCGTCATTCAGCCGTGCGACCTTGTCCGGGATCGCGTTCGTGTAGATGTAGAATTCTTTGTCTTGAATCCGTGCACTCCCGGCGGGGATAAGAACGTTCTGCTTTCGTAACGCTTTGTGGACCTCCATGATCGACAGGTTGTGTGCGACCAGTTTGTCCGGGTCGACGTAAGCGAGGATGCGACGCAGCGTGCCGCCGTTGACTGCCGGCGCAATGACGCCGTTGATCGATTGTAAATTGTTGCGGAGGTTCTTGTAAGCGACGTCGTACAGTTCAGCATCGGTCATGTCCGGGTTCGAGACACTCACGAGGCACAACGGCACGCTCGCAGTCGGGTCGAAGGGCATGACCATCGGCGGAATCGTGCCGGGCGGCAGATAGAACATGTCGCTCATCGCATACATGCTCACCTGCGACAACGCTTCCGCTTGCGACACGTGCGGATGGAAGAAGTCCTTGACGACGCACACGCCCTGCATCGCCTTCGCCTCCTGATGCTCGATGCCGGACGACTGCCCGGTCCAGCGTTGCAGGCGGCTCATGATGTCCTGCTCCATCACCTCCGGCGGCATGCCCGGATAAAAGCAGACGATCTGTGCAGCGGACGTCTTGAACGTGGGCAGCAGGTCAGCCGGTATCCGCAGCAGACTGATGCCCCCCACGACGGCGACCATCAGCACAATCACAATGACCAGATAAGGATTCTTGAGCGCAGCACGAATCATGAAGCCACAGTGAGGTTAAGGGGGGCGACAGGCAGAGGTGTCGCGGATTGTCACGGATACTGTATCCAGCGACAACCGCAAGACGGAAATCGGTTGCTGGGAGGTGATTCCGGCTCGCATTCACCGCGGAGTCGCAGAGACGCGGAGGACGCGCGGAGTCAAGGCACATTCACTCAAGAAGATGGGGATGGGGAGCCGGTCTTGCGGCGGAACAGGTCGCTGAGCGTCAGCGAGAATCCGGGTAACCGCTCGCCTCCCTCGAACACATCTTGCTCTCCCTTGATGTCAGCATCGGTTGGTGACGTGTACCGATAGACCTGCTGCTCATCCGTGAAGACGACCCACACCTCTTCGACACCATGCTCTAAGTATTCGATTACCTTGGAGTGTACCTCGGAGAACGTGTCATGCGTGCTGGTGACTTCGACAGCGATCGTGGGGACGACCTCCCAGTCGCCCGATTCGGGGACTTCACGATCAAGTGCCCAGCGATCTTCAGTGACGACGGCAACGTCAGGTCGGCGTCTGAGATCGCTCTCGCTGTCCAAGATGAACAGACCGTGGACCGTGACCCAGCCGATTGGATGGTCATCCACATGTTGGATCAGTGCTCGCCCAAGACGTCCGGCGATGATGGCTGCGTACACTCCCTTGGACAGTCGTTTAATGAGTTCTCCATCAACGATTTCGTACAGCGAGTCGTCGTCAATGTTTCGCGATCTCTTCGTCGACATGCGGCTTGTCATTTCAAACCTCTTGGATGAGGGGCGAATCTCGACAAACATCCACAGTCTGTCAGAGAGCCTCCAACTGTCCTTTCGATTTCTGATATGCCCTCCGCGCGTCCTCCGCTCTGCGACTCCGCGGTGAAAACAACTCACCTCCCTGCACGAATCACGACGTGCTCCGCCTTCGCGGCGTCCGGTTCGGGATAGTCGCTGCGGTAGTGGACGCCGCGGCTTTCGGTGCGTTGTTGGGCGGAGGCGATCATCAGCTGGGCGACGAGCAGCATGTTCTGGAGTTCCCAACCTTCGACCGTGTCGAACTCGCGGGCGGAGACGTAACGGTCCCAGAACTCGACCTGCTTTGCGGCTTCGGCGAGACCTTCGGCTTCGCGGCGGATGCCCACGTTTCGCCACATGATGGCCGAGAGGGAGTTTTGCAGGTCAGTGAGGTCGAGGGTTTCTTCCTTCTCGGGAGGTGGCCAGTCAGACGACAGTGGCAACACGGTGAAGTCGTCGTCGATCTTGAGTGCGGCGTCCGAGGCTCCTGTGCCCGCAGCTCGTCCGT
>JAJDEJ010000332.1 GCA_029259815.1 Planctomycetaceae bacterium
ATTGCCTTGTAACCCCGATTGCCACACAACAATGCACTTGCGACGACCGTCAGCATGGCGGCCAGAGAATGGCGTCGTCCCTTACGCCCACGTGGATCAGAGACTTGCGACCAACAGGCCAGCAAGCTCTCCCCGCAGGCGAATGACATAACTCAACCTCCGTGTGAAAAGTGGACTCTCCGTAAACTCGCCCAATACTACGCATCAACCTCGAATTGGAAAAGGCGTTAGCCCTGTGCTTGCCCCGAGGATGACTGCTGTGGGTTGGCTCATGATGTATGATTTCTCTCAAAGTAGCCGTCAAGCTCCCGCGTGATGAGCATCCGGCTTGTGGATGTACAAATTCGACTTCGACGTTCAAGCACGTTCCGCTTATCACGCGGGGGACGTGGGATTGATGACTATCGCATGCATGCAGCCTCAACACCCCTCTCCCCTTGGGGGAGAGGGACCGGTTTCAAGCGGAGCGCAGAAACCAGGGTGAGGGGATGGCGACGAGCCACCTTGGGGGCACCAACTCCAGCGCTCACCCCTCACCCTGATTCTTCGCTGACGCTTCAGAATCTGTCCCTCTCCCCCAAGGGGAGAGGGGGCGAGAAACACGACACTGAAAAATCCCACGTCCCGAGCGTGATCGCTACTTTGGTCGATGCAACTCGACCTTGCCGTGCATCGTGTAGAGTCGCCAGTCGTCGCCGTCGTGCACGAGGATGCCGCTCGATTCGTTCTCTGTTGTGGGGAACAACGGATTGGCTGCGGACTTTGTCCAGTGCATGAGGTCACTCGATGTCGCCATGCACGTACACCAATCGCGGGGTTTGGTCGGTGTGCCTGTGCCGTGGTAGAAGGCGTAGTACGTGTCCCCCTGCTTGATGATCTGATTGAGGGCGATCATCAGTTCGTCGTGCTGTTCCGGTCCGAGAGTGAGCACCGGATCGTCTTGCACATTGGTGAACATTTTGAGGTCGCTCGACGTCGCCAGCCACACGCCTTGGTCCCACTTTTCGTAGAACAGATACCATGTGCCGTCCTCGAAATATGCTGTCGGCGTGCCACACGGTCGATCGGTCACCGGCTCGCCATTCGTGTCGCGGATGTTGAGGTCACTGTCCCATGTCCACGAAACTCCATCGTCCGACGTGAGCAATTGCGAGTGTCCCTTGTCCGTCTCTGCGAACATGAGGTAACGGTCCTCTTGCTTGACGACCTGCATGTCCTCGACCCAGCGTTCGTCGAAGATCGGGTTCTCTGCTGAGCGTGTCCATGTGACTCCATCCGGCGACGTCGCCAGCCCCAGATGCTTGACCCCTTCGCGCGTGCCATCGTACCCCGTGTACCACATGCGGTACGTGTCGCCCTCCTTGAGAATCCACCCACGTTCCCGGATCGCTGAGTCCCAGTCGCTCTCATCGCCGGGAGAGAAGACCACTTGTCCGTCAGAATAACTTGTGCCGATGGGACCAACTGTGGCCGCCTCTTCGGCCCACATCGTCGTCGGCAGCAGGAACACGATTGCGACACAGAAGGGCAGGAAGATGGTCAAGTCGATCAGCAGTGATTCCACCGCCATCAGACCCAGCACAGTACCTGCTGCAATTGTCGTGCTGCCTGAGAGTTTCCATAACACAAAACCCAGCAGCGCATGCCCTGCAAGCAGATACCACGAGAGTGACCGGCTCTCACGATCCACAGACTCTAACTCCGCCGGATCAGGACCCGGGGGAGGAGCTGCTTGAAACCCGATCGACGGAATCATCGACACCCCGCACTGTGGACACACCTTCTCAGCATTGCCGACCGACGCATTGCACTGGGGACACGGACGCATGGCTCACCTTGGACTGATTTGATCAACTCCGACCCACGGACGCAGCACTTCAGGGACCACAATGCTGCCGTCGGCTTGTTGGTTGTTTTCGAGAAGGGCGATCATCGCGCGGGTAACGGCGACGGCTGTGCCGTTGAGGGTGTGGACAAATTGGGTGCCCTTTTTGTCCTTCGACTTGCAGCGGATGCCGAGGCGGCGGGCCTGGTAGTCGGTGCAGTTCGAGGCGGAGGTGACTTCGCCGTACTCGCCGCCTTCGCCCCGACCGGGCATCCAGGCTTCGAGGTCGAACTTGCGATAGGCCGGTCCGCCGAGGTCACCGGTCGGCGTGTCGATGACGCGGTAGGGGATGCCGAGGCCCTGGAAGATTTCTTCCTCGATGCTCACGATCTCCGCGTGCATCGCGTCCGATGCCCCTGCCTCCGGAGCAGTGAAGGCGAACATCTCGACTTTGGTGAATTGATGGACGCGGTAGATGCCGCGTGTCGCCTTGCCGTGGGCGCCCGCTTCGGTGCGAAAGCAGTGGGACAGCCCGGCGATCTTGAGCGGCAGCGACTCGACGTCGACGATCTCATCCTTCATCAAGCCGCCGAGTGTGATCTCGGCTGTCGCGACCAGTGAGAGGTCGGTGTTCTCGACCGAGTAGATCTGTGCTTCGGGGCCACGCGGGTTGAAGCCGATGCCTTCCAGCACCTCATCACGGGCCAGATCGGGCGTCGTGTACAGCGTGAAGCCTTCGCTGCGGACCTTCTGGATGGCGTACTGAATCAGCGCCAACTCCAGCAGGACGGCCTCGTTCTTGAGGTAGTAAAACCCATGCCCGGCGACCTTCGACCCCGCTTCGAGGTCGAGCAAGTCGAGCGACTGCATCAGTTCGACATGGTTCTTCGGCGTGAAGTCGAAGTTCGGCTTCTCACCGACTTCCCGCAGTGTGACATGATCCTTCTCCTCGCCGATCGGTGCATCAGGATGCGTCAGATTGGGAACGAGGGACTGCTGGTCCCTGAGATTGGCTTCGACTTGCTTGAGCGCCGTTTCATTCTCCGCCACCTGCCCCTTGAGTTCCTTGCCACGGGAGATGAGTGTGGGCCGCTCGTCATTCGACGCCTTGGGAATCTTCGACGCCGTCTCCTTCGCCTCGTGTCGCAGAGCATCTCCGACGGAGATCAACTCGCTGCGTTGATCCCGGAGCTTCACGATGGCCGCGACGTCGCATTTGACACCCCGATTCTTGCAGTTGGCCTCAACGGCGTCGGCGTTATCACAGATGTATTGGAGATCGAGCATTGGTTCGTTTGTCGGTCAACTTCATTTTTTAGCCGCGACCAACGGGAGCGCTCCCGTTGGTCGCGGCTAAACAGTCA
>JAJDEJ010000333.1 GCA_029259815.1 Planctomycetaceae bacterium
CGGCGGCCGACTCGCGAATGACTCGCAAACGACGATTGGGACCACCCGGACACCCTTCGGTTTCCCAGTCAGACAGGGCGCTGTACACGTTCTCCAGCACGATGATGCCCATATCGACCATCGTGCCGATCGCAATCGCGATCCCGGCCAGAGACATGATGTTGGCGTCGACTCCGAACACCTTCATCGCAATGAAGGACATTAAAACGGCCATCGGCAGTGTGACGGCGATGATGATGCTCGCACGAACGTGGAGCAGGAACAGCACCATCACGGCGATCGTGATGAGAGTTTCTTCAAAGAGGGCCGTCGTCAGTGTCGCGATGGTTTCGTCGATCAACAATGTGCGGTCATAAATGCCCTGAATGCGGATGCCGTCCAGTTCCGATTCAAGGGCGGCGACCTTGGCCTTCACGCGTTCAATGACATCGCGCGGATTCTCACCGTAGCGCATGACGACAACGCCGCCAACGGCTTCCTGTCCGTTGAAGTCGAGTGCTCCGCGACGAAAGGCGGGGCCGACCTGAACCTGCGCCAGTTCGCCCACCGTGATCGGAACGCCTTTGCGGACGACGACGACGGTATCTTGGATTTGCTCCAGCGTTTCCTGCTCGGTCTTGCCGGAACCAATGAACCCGCGTCCACGGACGATGAACTCCATGCCGCTGGACTCCACCGTCTTGGCCCCCACATCGATATTCGACGCGTTGACTGCGGTGATGACCGTACTCAGCGGCAGATTGTGGTAGCGGAGTGCATCGGGATCGACTTCGATCTGGTACTGCTTCACATAGCCGCCGATCGAGGCCACTTCGGCGACGCCGTCGACCGATTGCAACGCGTATTTGATGAAGAAGTCCTGCTTTGATCGCAGTTCGGCAAGATCCATCTCTTCGGGAGGGATCAGGACGTAGTAATAGATCTGCCCCAGTGCTGTTGCATCAGGGGCGAGAGTCGGCGTGACGTCGTCCGGTAATGACCCGGAGACTGTCGTCAACTGTTCAGCGACTCGCGAGCGAGCCCAGTAAAAATCAACGTCGTCATCGAAGGTCACCTGGACGAAACTGAATCCGAACATGCTCTTGCCACGCACGCTCTTTGAGCCTGGCACGGCCTGCAAAGCGATCGACAAGGGATAGGTGATCTGGTCTTCGACGTCTTTGGGGGAACGTCCCATCCACTCGGTGAGGACGATGACCTGGTTTTCTCCAACGTTTGGAATGGCATCGACGGGCACCTTGTTCGCGGAATACCAGCCGGCAACCACAAGGACGACGGAAGCCAGCAGTACAAGCAGCCGTTCGCGGAGGCAGAAATCGAGGAGGGCTGTGATCATCGGACCACCTCCTGCGGCAGCTTGGCAAGATATTTCTGAGGCTCGGCCAACAACTGCTCACGGCAGCCTTCACAGCAAATAAAGACCGGTCGGCCATTAACGTCGACCTTGATGGGCTGTCCCATCGATCCCAGTCTCATGTCGGCAACCGGGCAGAGTTGCTGCGTGCGTGCTATTTGACGATCAGCTGCCGACAATTTGGCCAATGCGCCATCGATTTCGGCGTCCTCTTCTGCGTCCGGCTCCAAGAGCATCGGAACAAGTTCCATCTCGCCCATCGCAGGGAGTTCCATTTGCAAAGAGTCTTCGGATTCAGCTCTGCGAGGTTCGGCGAGTTTCGCAAGATATGTTTCCGGTTCGGCGAGCAATCGTTCCCGACACCCGTCACAACAGAGAAAGACGACTGTGTCCTTGACCTGAACTTTGACGGGCTGCCCCATCGATCCCAGTTTCATGTCGGCGACGGGACAGACAAGCTGTGCTTTGGCCAATTCCTGATCTTCTGGCGATAGTTTTTCAATCTCAGCCAGCATTTCCGCGGACAGCCCCTCGAGATGCTCACCGGGCGGAGCCGCCCGCGTGGGGTCAATCAGCGACGGGTTTCCGGCCAGTTGCATCTGTGAGTCAATCAGAAAGTTGCCGGAAGTCGCCACTTGTTCGGCGTCGGCCAGCCCCTGCAGGACAACAATTTGGTCGTCAATGGCCGGGCCAAGCACAACGCGCCGAATCTCGAACCGCCCCGGCTTGGTTTCGACGTAGACGACACTGTGTTCCCCTGCCATGAGCACGGCGTTGCGCGGCACGACCAACACTTCATTCGCGTTCTGCAACTCCTCTGCGAAGCCAAACTGCGACGCAGGAACAAGATCAATCCCACATACCGGGCACTGGCCCGGTGAATCACGAACAATGTGCGGGTGTCGTGGACTGATCCACATGCCAGCTAATTGAGGGTCGTAGATCTCGGCAGTCCGTTCGTTGTCTCCGACAACGGGAATACGAATCGCAGCTTTGGCGTAGTCTCCAACACGAAGCAGTCCGTCAGGATTGGGGATCACCACGCGAACACCGACCGTACGTGTTTCCGGATCGACTTGTGGGTCGATGAACGCGATGCGTCCTTCTACCGTTTGGCCCGGCAGTGATTGGACTTCAGCCTGAACATCCTGACCGTAACGCACGGCCGCTGCATCCTGCGGGAACAACTCCAACATCAACCACAAGGTCGACAGATCCGCCAGCTTGTAAATTGCCTGTCCTTCCTTGACGTACTCCCCGTCGACGGCGAGTTTTTCAATGACAGTCCCGCTGATCGGAGCAC
>JAJDEJ010000334.1 GCA_029259815.1 Planctomycetaceae bacterium
GCGGGAAGCCTCCCAAGCGGCGACTTCGCGGGTGAGCGTCTCGCGGTCCGGCAGCCGTCGGTCGAGACATTGGCCGCAGAGCACGCCCAGTTCGGTTTCCGCCATGTCGAGCCAGCTGCCGTGTTTGGGGGGATAATGGATTTCCAGTTTTTGTAATACCTCACTCATCTGGAGTGAGGTATTACGAATTTTCTAACGCAAGGCAATCTTCGGTCCTTTGAGGAAGGCCATCGTACGGGTCTCGTAAAGCGAGACCAGCCCAAGGGATACTACTCGGTCGCGGAGACTACAAAGTAGACACGGGACATGGAATCCTGTGGTGGTGCATTCTCGACGCACGTCTCCGTGGCCAACCGATTCCACAAGGCATCGTACTCGTCATGCTCCTGACTTGGCCGATCTCCCCGCTTGGATATCTCTGGTATTCCCGAGGCATCGGCACATACATTTTGTGGTTCTTATTGATCGGAGCAGGAATGCTGATTGGTGAAGTGGTTGTCCGATTTGTGTTGCCATGACATTCAACATTCACGGCGACATGCTCACCCGATCTCGATTGGCATGATATTCATGTCGAAGTCGGACACCGTCATTGTCCCCACTGGAGGGACCACCATGTCTTCCTTCCAGAATCGCTTGAGGTTGCGGACCAGCTTTTGAAATTTCTTCAAGTCGACTGGCTTGATGAGATATGCTTCGACGCTGAGGTTCTCGCTCCTGACAATGTCCGTCTGATCAGTCGATGCGGTCATGATCACAACCGGGATGTCACGTAGACGTTCGTCCGCTTTTATCTCGGTAAGTACCTCGCGTCCGTCTTTACCGGGAAGTCCGAGGTCGAGCAAAATCAGATCGGGTCGCGGTGCATGGGCGAAGATACCTTCGTTCTGCAGGAAGTCAGACGCCTCTTGCCCATCCCGGAGCCACGTCAGGCGGTATTCGAACTGGCCCTTCTTCAGGCCTCCCATGGCGATCTTGGCAGCAGGCACGCTGTCCTCGACCAGCAGAATCTCCATCGGACGGCCAACCGTTTCGCGTTGCATCGTTTCTGTCCCCTGTTGTGATGCCCTGACTCATTGTACGTCAATCCCGCGATCAGACCAAAGAATTCCCCGATCCGCCAGCCGAGTCAAGACTTATTCTTCTGGCGAATCTCGACGAGTACGATCGGGACGCTACCTTGAGCGATCACCTGACTCAAAACTCTTGTGTATCAGACGGTTAAAGACATCCGGATCGAACTTGTCGGGATGGTCTTCCGCCAGGATCTCTTCGAGGAATGAGTCATGGAGCGGACCTGTCGGTGGACGTGGCTCGCCGTCAGCAGTTTGAGAGACAGTCTCGCCTTGAATCAACGCAGCTTTTGCTTGCTCAGCAGCTGCCAACATCACCCATTCTCGGAGATTCTTCTGCTGCAGTTCTGCCCCAAGCCCACGGAAGAGGGGCTTCGCTGCACCGCCATGGTTGTTCTGGAGTGGACTCGTCAGCAAGCGACTCTGGGAAGGCTGCTGAGGATCGATCTCCCGGAGCACGGACGACAGATTCTGCTCTGTGAGGACCCGGAATCCACTGCCCCCACGACGCACGGTCGTCAGACGAAAGTCATTCGTCGCCGCTTGTCCATGACACCGCACGTTCCCGCATTTGTTCATCAACAGCGGCTGCACCTCACGCACGAACGACTGCACGACCTCGGGGGACAACCCGGCCGCAGACTCCGGCTCCTGTGTCTCGAAGGCCGCGCTAGCTGGGCGGATTCGCGACTTCCAGGGTTGGGCGGGGAACGCGGTTTCCGCCGTCCGCTCGATCGGTCCTCGGGTTGACAGAATGCTGCTGCCCCGACCAGTTCGTGGGCCATTCTCAAGCTCATCCTCAAGTTCCTTGAGAAACTGACGAGCCTCCTTGCGACCCGGTTCGAGGAGCAGTGCCTGTTTGATCTCGAACTTAGCCGAGCCATACAGCTGATTCTCACGGCACCACTTCGCCAAGGCCAGATGGCTGCTCGCTGTCGGATTCGTGACCATGCGAGTGAGCTTGCGATAAGCATCAGGGAGGTCAGCCGCCGTCAAACGCACTTTTCCATACGGAATGACAGCACTTCCAAACCGTTCCTTGACGAGATAGCCCCCCGGTCGATCGATGATGTCGCCCAGGATGACCCGCCCCGTCTCCAGCACAATGACTTTCTGAGGTCGCTCCACGTCCTCGAGAGTCGGACTGTCCTCTTCGCTTTCAGCTGTGAGAATCGGTACAGCATTCATTGCGACCAGCAAGACCGCCAGGATGCCCAGAGAGACTGTCAGCCGTTGAATTTGTGTCATTTCCGCCTCCCTCCCTGGAAGCCGTGACCAATCGAAGGTGAGACCGTAGGGAGACGTAGACGGAGCGTCAAGACAGACTTGCAGCTTCCACCGCTTCAGCGACTGTCATCGTGCCTTCGTAAAGCGCCCGCCCGACGATCGCTCCCACAAGTTGGGGTTGCGTCGCGGCCCGCTTCGCCAGCTTTCGCACATCATCGACTGTTGTCACGCCCCCGGAGGCGATGACTGGCAGACCCATCTCAGCCAGTCGGATGAGATCATCGACCGTTTGGTCATCGATCCCCTGCATCATGCCGTCGTTGGCGATGTTCGTGTAGATGACTGCTGCCACCGGCAGATCGGCATACTGTTCCGCGAGATCAAAAACTGAAGTCTCAGAGACGTCAAGCCAGCCCTCTGTCGCCACCATCGAGTCGCGGGCATCAATGCCTAATGCCACCCGTTGCGGGAATGCCTGGTTCATCTCGGCAAACCACTCAGGCTGCTTGAGTGCCTGTGTGCCGATGATCACCCGATCGATCCCAACCTCCTCCAGCATATGACGCACAGCTGTCTCATCCCGCAGCCCGCCCCCCATCTGACACGGTACCTCGACCGCCGCCACGATTTGTCCGATCACGCCGTCATTCACTGGGCGTCCCGCTTTCGCGCCATCGAGATCGACCAGATGAATCCGCTCCGCCCCCTGATCAGCCCACTTCTTCGCCATGGCCACCGGATCGTCACCGAATACGGTCTCCTGCGCATAATCGCCCTGCCGCAGTCGTACGCACTTGCCGTCACGAAGGTCAATGGCCGGAATGATTTGCATAGCTGGGAGAGCGAATAGGGAATAACGAATAGGGAATAGCCCGGAGGCTCTCTCAGAGTAATCAACGTGGATGCGCAGGGTCGAGGGCTCGCTCATGCGTTTTGCCCAAGTGGGCGATTCCCGTTTGACCCGACTCTGGCCAGCAGGTATCCTTCCGAAGTCGGAAACATTAGTCCCCCACTCCACCAAGCCAACAAGTATCTCAGATGTCACCTCTCTCCATTAGCATCATTATTGGAGACTCCGTCGCTCTGCGACGCTGAGGTGCGGATACGTGTTCAATCAAATCCAATACCCTCAGGTCATCCGCCTGAGGGTTTTTTTGTAGGGAATCACAAGCCACCGTCCGGCATTGATCCTGAGGCTATTCCCTGTTCGCTACTTCCTATTCGCTCCCCCAGCCATGCACATCCAACTCTACGACACCACACTCCGCGACGGCAGCCAGGGCGAGGGGGTCAACTTTTCCATTCAGGACAAGTTGCTGATCACCAAGATGCTCGACAGCCTCGGGTTTGATCTCATCGAAGGGGGCTTCGCGGGCTCAAACGAGAAAGACACCGAATACTTCCAGCAGGTGCAAGACCTCGATCTCACACATTCGACGATCTGTTCATTCGGCATGACGCGACGTAAAGGCATCGGCCCCGAGGCGGACGCCGGTCTGCAGGCGATGCTCACGACGAACGCCAAGGCCTGCACCGTCGTCGGCAAGACTTGGGACTTGCACGTCACAGAGGTGTTGCAAGTCGACCTCGATGAAAACCTGGCAATGATCGCCGACTCGGTTGGCTATCTGGTCAGCGAAGGTCGACGAGTGATCTACGATGCCGAGCACTTCTTCGATGGCTACGCGGCGAATCCAGAGTATGCCATCAAGACGGTGCAGGCGGCCCAGAATGCGGGAGCTGAGATCATCGTCGCCTGCGACACCAACGGCGGCTCGCTGCCTGATCGCATCGTCGACATCCTGACCGCTGTCATGCGAGAGCTGAAAATCCCGACCGGCATCCACTGTCACAACGACTGCGATGTCGGTGTCGCAAACTCGCTCGCTGCTGTCGATGCGGGTGCGATCCAGGTCCAGGGAACGGTCAACGGCATTGGCGAACGTTGTGGCAATGCCGACCTCATCAGCATCGCCGCCAATCTGGCGATCAAGAAGGGACACGAGGTCCTCAACGGTCAGGGAGTCGCGCATCTCACCGAGCTGTCACGCTACGTCTACGAACTGGCCAACATGAACTTCCGCTCGAATCAGGCCTTTGTCGGCCGCAGTGCATTCGCTCACAAGGGGGGCATGCACGTCCACGCCGTCAACCGCATTGCCGAGAGCTACGAGCACATCGAGCCGGAGCGTGTGGGCAACGAACGCCGCGTCCTCGTCAGCGAACTCTCCGGTCGCTCGAACATCGTCGCCAAAACGACCAAGCACAAATTGGATGAGGACCCGGCCCTGATGAAGGCGATCCTGGACCGGGTCGTCGATCTGGAAAACGAGGGTTATCAGTTCGAAGCCTCCGAGGCGTCGTTCGATCTGTTGGTGAAGAAGTGTGCCGGCACGTACGAGCCCAAGTTCCAACGCATCCACTACCGCGTCAACGTCGAAACCACCGGGCAGGACGAGCCACTCACCGAGGCCACCGTCAAATTGAAGATCGATGGCGACGGACCAATCAAACACGAAGTCGCGGAAGGCGACGGTCCCGTCAACGCTCTCGACACGGCCCTTCGCAAGGCCCTCATGCCGACCTACCCGAACCTCGATTCGATGCACCTGGTCGACTATAAAGTGCGGGTCATCAACTCGACCGAAGGCACCGCCGCCCGCGTGCGGGTCGTCATCGAGAGTGCGGACGCACACAACGTCTGGAGCACCGTCGGCGTCAGCGAAAACATCATCGAAGCCAGCTGGCTCGCGCTGGTGGATGCGGTAGAATACAAGCTGTTCAAGGACGAAGGCGAGATCGGAGAACAATCGAACCGCTGAGCATGGAATACACGACCAATATCACTCTCGCAGACAACGCGATTCGCCAGCTCTGCGAGCGCTGGAAGATCCAACGCCTGTCGCTGTTCGGCTCCGTGTTGCGTGACGACTTCGGCCCACAGAGTGATGTCGACGTTCTGGTCACTTTCCGCGATGATTCGACCTGGAGTCTCTGGGACTGGATCGAGATGAAGGATGAGATGCAGCAACTGTTTGGACGCGAGGTTGATGTCTTCGATGAGTCGGGATTGACCAATCCATTTCGCAGACAGCGAATTCTCGATACTCGAAAGGTCATCTATGGCCGATGACCGTGATGACATTGCCTGGCTGTGGGATATGCTGCAAGCTTGCAAACATGTCGAAGCGTTCGTGGACTCGAAGTCATTCGACGACTATGAGAGTGATCTCCTGTTGCGAAGTGCCGTGGAGAGGCAGATCGAGATCATTGGCGAGGCAGCAAGACATGTCTCGACGAACTTTCAGAACGCCCACTCGGAGATCGCATGGCGGCCCGTCATGGCTCAGCGGCATGTGCTGGCTCACGACTATGGCGAGATCAACCACGCCTTGGTCTGGCGCGTCGCGACGAGTCATGTCCCGGAATTGATCGGTCTACTTATCCCACTCATCCCAAGTGACGGAAGTGATGACACCACGGATCCAATGACAGGAGACTGACCGCTATGTCAAACACACTCGTTGAGAAGCTTGCCGACGCAACGTCGACAGTTGTGGAACCTCTCACAATCGAGCAGTATCACGCGATGATTCGTGAAGGCATCCTTGTTGAAGGGGCCCCCATTGAACTTGTCGACGGTTTACTTGTCCGAATTGATCGACGTGATAAGGAGGGAGACATTATGACGGTAGGGCCACGTCATACGCTGATGGTCGGCCATGTTGCAGACCTGCTCCGAGCATTGCTGGCGACTTACATTCGCGACGAGAGATTCCATGTCCGCGAGCAACAGCCGATCACTTTGAACGGGATGCAGGAACCTGAGCCTGATGTGGCTGTTGCAGTTGGCAAACGCAGCGACTACCCCGGCCATCATCCCGGACCGGGAACGATTCCTCTCGTGATCGAAGTCGCCGACAGTTCGCTGGAAACCGATTGCGGGCGCAAGTGCGAACACTATGCGACGGCCGGGATTCCACACTATTGGGTCATTAATTTGCGAGATAATCGAGTGCAATGTTACGTCCAGCCTCGCCCCACAAACGGAGAGTATTGTTACTCCACGTCTTTTCAAAAAGGCCACACTCTCTCATTTGAGTGTGCCGGGCAAACGTTCGAATTGTCCGTTGACGACATTTTTGCCTGACCCTCCGCGTCTCTGCGAGAGACCACAGCACGGAAGCCTTTGCTCCCTCATGACTGACATCCCCAAGCAGTACGATCCCGCAGCGGCTCAAGCGAAGTGGTTCTCCTATTGGCAGGAGCATGGCTACTTCAATGCCGACCCAGATCCGGAGAAGCCTTCGCATACGATCATGATCCCGCTGCCGAACGTCACCGGGGCGTTGCATATGGGGCATGCGCTCAATGGGACGTGCCAGGATCTCATCACGCGGTGGAAGCGGATGCAGGGGTACGAAGCCCTGTGGATGCCGGGCACCGATCATGCGGGCATTGCCACGCAGGCAGTCGTCGAGCGGCGGATGCTCGAAGAGGAAGGGCTGACCCGGCACGACGTGGGTCGTGAGGCGCTCGTCAATCGCATCTGGAAGTGGAAGGATGCCTACGAGAAGCGGATCATTGGGCAGTTGCAGTCGCTCGGTGCGAGTTGCGACTGGCGACGCACACGCTTCACGCTGGACGATGTGTGTGCGAAGGCCGTGCGGCGGACGTTCTTCAAGATGTTCTCTGATGGCCTCATCTACCGCGGCAAACGGCTCGTCAACTGGGACACGCATTTGCAAACCGCTGTGGCCGATGACGAGGTGTACTCAGAGGATATCGACGGCCACTTCTGGTCGTTCCACTATCCGATCGTCGACGAGCAGGGCAACGACACGGACCAGTCGATCCACTTCTCGACGACCCGCCCGGAGACGATGCTCGGCGACACGGCTGTCTGCGTGCATCCCACGGACGAGCGGTACACGGACCTCGTGGGCAAGCAGGTCCGCATCCCGCTCAACGGACGGCTGATCCCCATCATCGCCGACGCCCTGCTGGCCGACAAAGAACTGGGCACCGGAGCCGTCAAAGTCACGCCGGGTCACGACCCGAACGATCACGCCTGCTACATGCGGAACCCGGAGATCGGCGTGATCGACGTGCTCAATCTCGATGGCACGCTCAACGAGGCCGCTGACAACGAGAAGTACGTCGGCATCGATCGCCTCGCCGTCCGTGACATGGTCATCGAGGACATGGCCGCTCTCAGCTGTTACGACGGTGTCGAAGACCGCCGCATCCCCATCAAGCACAGCGACCGCTCGAAGACCCCCATCGAGCCGATGCGGTCCGACCAGTGGTTCGTCCGCATGTCCGACAACGACGACGGCACCCCCGGCCTCGCCCAGTCCGCCATCACCGCTGTCGAAGACAGCCGCGTGCGTTTCTACCCCTCCCGCTACCAGAAGACCTACCTCGACTGGCTCAGCGAAAAACGCGACTGGTGCATCTCCAGGCAACTGTGGTGGGGGCACCGGATACCGATTTGGACAAAGAGATTTGAAGTCGAAGAAGGTCGTCAGAAGCCGCCCTCATTCTACATGTTCGAGTTAGGACCATTGTTGCGACCAGGGTCGAGTACGTTTGAGTCAAAACTCATCATCGAGCCGATTTCTGATCCTGACGATACATTCGGCGTCGGCATGCCCGTCGTTGATGGCGAGTCGATCGAGGCCGTGGCCTTTTCCTTTCAAGATGATCCAAGTCATGGCACGCGAAATCTGGTCGTCTGTGTGGACGCTGGAAACGAGGACATTGAAGCACGACTTCAGGAGGCCGGTTTCGAGCAAGACCCGGATGTGCTCGATACGTGGTTCTCGTCCGCGTTGTGGCCGCATGCGACGTTGGGGTGGCCGGACACGCAGCACAATCCACCCCTCGATGCCGATGTTGTGAACGCCCAATCTGAAATTTCAAATCTGAAATCTCAAATGGGTGAATCCGACGACGATTCCCACGGGGCACAGCCCGTGGGCTTGGAGGGCGCGAATGGGGGGAATGAGGTTCTGGATTACTTCTACCCCGGCTCGGTACTCATCACATCCCGCGACATCATCACGCTGTGGGTCGCGCGGATGGTGTTGACCGGGCTGTACAACATGGACGACGTGCCGTTCCGACACGTGCATGTGCATCCGAAGATTCTGGACGGGTTCGGGCAGACGATGTCCAAGTCGAAGGGCAACGGCGTCGATCCGCTCGACCTGATCGAACGCTACGGCACCGACGCGATCCGCTTCACGATCGCCTCCTTCGCCGGCGAAACCCAGGACGTGCGGCTGCCCATCTCGTACGAGTGCCCCCACTGCGAAGAACTCATCCCATCCAAACTCTACAAGACCGATGCCCAGACAGTCGTCGTGCCGAGCACAATGGAGGGTGACCTCCCCGTCCCGCAGGGAGCACCCAAGCCGACGCTCAAGTGCCCCAACAAGAAGTGCGGCCAGTCGAGTCAGTTCACCACGCCGCTGTACGATCCCGACTCGGACGCGTCAGTCGCTAGGACGGTTAGCGAACGCTTCGAGTACGGCCGCAACTTCTGCAACAAGTTCTGGAACGCGGCCCGCTTCGCGATGATGAACCTCGAAGGCTATCGCGCAGGCGAGGTGAGAGCCGACCAACTGCATCTCGAAGACCGCTGGATTCTCTCCCGCCTCAGCACGGTCGCCCAGCAGGTGGACGAGTGTCTGGGCCGTTACCAGTTCGACGCAGCAACTCGTGCCATTCGTGACTTCACCTGGAACGAGTTCTGCGACTGGTATCTGGAGATGATCAAGCCCCGCTTGCGCGGGGAGTCCAGTGTCCAGAGTCCAGTGTCCAGTGAGGAGACGCGATTGGTTGCACAACGCGTGTTGCTGGCCGTGCTGGACTCGCTTTTGCGATTGTTGCAGCCGTTCACGCCGTTCATTTGTGAGGAGTTGTGGCAGCAGTTGAAGGAGATTGCTCCGGAACGCTCACTGCCGGTTGCGGAATCTGACATTTCAAATCTCAAATCTCAGATTTTGAATGCAAGACCGACCGCTGATGCCTGCATCATTGCCGAGTGGCCGTCGCTGCCGACCGCTTGGCAGGACGAGGCCCTCGAACGACGTTTCGGACGGTTGCAAGAAACCATCGTCGCCGTGCGTAACGTGCGGGCTGTGTACAACATTCCACCGTCGACGCCGATCAAGCTGTTGATGCGAACGGCAGAAGACATGCAGTCGGTCGCGGGTCAATTCGACAATCTCGCCAAAGCTGTGCTGGAGGCGGCGGGGGCGGATGTCGAGCGGCCGCAGGGATCGGCGAGTTTCTCGCTGGGCGATACTGATGGGTATGTGCCGCTGGAAGGTCTCATCGACAAAGAGGCCGAACTCGCCCGTCAGCAGAAAGAAGCCGACAAACTCCGCAAGCACATCAAAGGCAACGAGGGCAAACTCAACAACGAGAAATTCACCGCGAATGCGCCTGATGACGTTGTCGCCGGGGTCCGGGAGACGTTGGAGAATCTCAAGAAGCAACTTGCGAGTGTTGAAGAGATCATTGCTGACTTGAGCTGAAAGAGAATCATTGTTTTTGAACCACGGAATACACTGAAGGCACGGAAGAGATTGGCCATTCCGTGTCATCCGTGTATTCCGTGGTTCTTCTCACCCAATCAGTGTCGGCTGCCGAGCGATGCTGCGCAGATCGTCAGGGTAATTTGTTGCCGAATGTGCCTGGTTCGATTTCGTAGAAGCCGGAGAGTTGAACGCCTTCGCGGATGACATCTGCTCGTAACTTGCTGTTTGGCGGCTCCGGGGTCAGCGACTTCCAAGGGTCGGCACGGCGTCGGATGACGAGGACTCTCGTGACGTCCCAAGGACGGTTGTCGTCGAAAGGCATAAGCGGCACCGTGAGGTCGGCGGACTGGCTTTGGAGTTCACCAAGTTGAAACGGGTGCAGCACCGGAGCGACAAACACGGGTTGATCGCTGTCGTCTGCAGCGACTTCTCTCAGCATCGAGCGAGTGACGCTGTCGCCCCAGTACGTGACTTCGAAGCCGAGTCGATTCGCTCTGCGGAGACCGCCGACAAGCAGGTTGTAATAGCTGAGTTGGACCGGGTGCATCGCAAGCGTGCCGTAGGATTGGCAGAGCAGGAGGACGCTCAACGTGAGTGTCGCTGTTTTGGGTGACCAACGTGTTGCCAGCATGTCCCAAAGTAAACTCCCTCCACGTCCGATGAGGATGGCCCAGAGGGGGAAGACCATCAGAAACAGTCGAGTGCCGTCGTAGACGGTGATGCCGGGGAGGGCGAAGAAGGCGAGGGGCCAGAACACGTTGAGTGTGATGAGTGCAGTGATGCGGGTGTCGATGGGATTGGGGAGTTTGCCCTTGATCCGCTCATCACGCGGAGCGTGATGGCTACTTTTGCGGAGCAGCCCAAGGAGGCCGAGCGCGTGGAGGCCGAGCGGCACCGTGACGGCGAACATCACGGCGGCGTAGTGCCAGGGGACATCCGTGTCGGGCCACTTCTGGCCCATGTACCAGCAGTAGAGAGTGAGGCGGTCGGTCGTGCGGCCGAGGTATTCGCTGACGTGGGCGATGGGGTCGAGCCAGAGCCAGGGCCAGGAGATGAAGAATACGGTCACGCCGATCTGGCCGAAAAGGATGATGGGCAGGATGGCTCGTAGTCGCCAGTGCCAGAGGGCCCAGAGGGCGATGGGAATGGGGAGTAGAATTGCCTGAATCTTAGTCAGCAGAGCCAGGCCAAGGAACACTCCGCTGATCGTGATGGTTGGCCAACTGGGACGATCACCTCTCGTCCAGTGGTCAGCCACGTGCAAGACGGTGGCGACGTAGAACAGGCTGATGAATGTTTCGAGCGAAGCGATGTGGCCGTGGGCGAAGAG
>JAJDEJ010000335.1 GCA_029259815.1 Planctomycetaceae bacterium
TCGACACATTTCATCCAGAGCGGCAGAGTTGGGGGGCGGCTTGGGGGGCGATTGTTTGGAGTTCTTCGGGAGTGTATTGAGTCAGGAGTTCTTGCAGTGGTAGCAGGATCATCAGGCCGGCGATCAGGGCTGAGGTTGTGACCGGTTTGTTTCGCTTCATTTGGCGGTCGCTGAATCTCACCAGGAATTGCCGACATTGGGCCGCTTCGTCACCGCTTTGGCGTTCCAGGTCCCAGGCGGTTACGCAGACCATCGCAGCGACGAGCAGTCGCTGGACAATGGCCGCAGCTGATGCCTGTTGCCACGACTCCAACGGCTGCCCTCCGCTCTTCAGCAGCCGATGGAACGACTTGATTTTCCATCGCCAATAATACCAGTCGGCCAACTGCACGGTCGAAACGTCTGCCGGAACATTGGAGAGCAAATACCACTCGGCCAAGACCTCACCGTTCTCATCGAGGATACGACTGACGACCAGTCGCAGACAGAGCGGTTGGCCGGGAGCCAGAATTCGGCCTTGGTCGGTTCGCTGGCGGGCGCGGCCGGTCAGCCGAACGTCGATGGAGGCGACGGACCGCCTGCCGCGTCGACCACGCATCGGCGAACGCCCCGCAGGCAGCCAGATGATCGCAGCACTCCGGCAGCCGCAGCCGCTCGGTGTGACTGCTCGCGGTGGTCCACTCAACCTTGCGGGTGAAGTCGGCCCGGACGAGAAACCACTCTCCGTCTTCCTGCCAGCGGCGGAAGTGCGACTGCGCGTCAGCCTCACGATCGACGACATGCACGACGGATTTGGAGAAGCCCCAGTCACGAGCGGCCTGCATCGTCGGCCGCAATTGTTCCAGGTGATGTTGTCGCTCAGAAGGCTCCTCGTAACGGGCCGAATGCACGCCGTCGACCGCCAGCAGCTCCAACTTCATCGGAGCCAGCGGCAGTCCGTCAGCCGCATCGACCAGCAAAGCCGTGTACAACTCGTCGCCGATGTCGTCCCCATGACTCAGCTGAGTCTGATCCATCTTGGCGGTGTGTCTCTGATCATTCAACTGCGACCAGTCAGGCAGCAGCAGCACGTCGTCAGAGCCGCTCTGCATTGCGGAAGTGGGCCTGTGCGGCTGACGCAAGTCCCGATTTCAGCCGTTTGCTGGAACTGCACGATCTTGCACCGGCTCATTCGCAAACCCGTCAACAAGCATGCAAGTAGGATTCAGATCTTGGCTGAGCCTCAGGGGAAGAGACCTGTATCCAGCCACAAAGATTGTGCATCAACTGGTGCGTTGGATCAGCGAATCTTGGGTAATCGAATGTACACCGAGTCGAGCACGGTCGTCGCGACAAGTCGACAGTGTGCCACGTGATGTTTGGCAATTGGAATCAGAGAACCACGAGGCGCGCGAGTGTGTGCAGACCGCCGCCGCTTTGGAAGGTAGCGAAGTGCAACGGACGCGTCACGCAGCGCGCTTCAACGAGACGACGGGGAGATGTTTGCGGCCTTGGATGAAGCCGATCGTCAAAGAGAACCTTGCGCCTGACTGTGCGGCGCCGGCGCCAGGCTTGGAAGCCGCCACACCAGAGCTGCACGCCCTTGTCACAGATAACGTACTTGGGCCGAACCTCTGCGAGTCGGATCGGAGGAGCTTGCATCCCGCCTCCAGTCGGACGAAATGGGGCTGAGATCAAGCCGGCGCGGTGAACACATGGTTACGCAAGATTCGCTTGACCAGTACAGCTCCTCCCTGGGAACTGGATCACACTTGAAGCCGTACCTTGTTTCGTCTCATCCGTTGATTAGCAGACTCTCTCTAGGCAATGACCCCTTTGACAACCTGTCCGGCCAGATCGGTCAAGCGATAGTCGCGACCGGCGTAGCGGTAGGTGAGGCGTTCGTGGTCGAACCCGAGCAGATGCAGCATCGTCGCGTGCAGGTCGTGGACAGACACGGGGTTCTCGACGGCCTTGAATCCAAACTCGTCGGTCGCTCCATAGATCGTGCCGCCCTTGATGCCGCCACCAGCCAACCACAGCGAGAACCCCCAGTGATTGTGATCCCGTCCCTGGGCTGGCCCTGATCCGTTCGTCCCGAGCTCGACCGATGGTGTGCGACCAAATTCTCCGGTACAGAGAATCAGTGTCTTATCGAGTAAGCCACGCTGCTTCAGGTCTGTGATCAGAGCTGCGATGCCTTGGTCGCATTGCTTGGCGACGTTCCGATGGCCGTCTTTGATGTTGCTGTGGCTATCCCAAGGCTGCATCGCGCCATGCCACGTTTGCACGAACCGGACGCCCCGTTCGACCAGACGACGAGCCAACAGCAATTGTCGGTTCTGTGGCCCGTCCCCATACATCTTCAGGATATGTTCAGGCTCCTGCTGAACGTCGAACGCATCGGTTGCCTCCATCTGCATTCCATACGCCAACTCGAACGAGTGAATTCTCGCTTCCAGGTCGGCTTCGTGAGGACGCTCGGCCAAATGCCTGGCATTCAACTCCTGCAACACTTTGAACTGATCCGCCTGCTGCGAGTTCGTGAGACGCTCGTTGCGAACGTTACGGATCAGCTTGGTTGGATCAGTCTCAGCGGTGTTGACCAGCGTTCCCTGATACGCCCCCGGCAAAAACGCTGAACGCCAGTTGGCGGCTCCGCCGACTGGCAACCCTCCTGGGCACAACGCGATGAAGCCCGGAAGATTCTCATTCTCGCTGCCCATCCCCCAGTTCAGCCAGGAGCCGAAACTCGGACGCACCAATCGCGAGTGCCCCGAGTTCATCAGCATGAGCATCATCTCGTGGCTGGGCAATTCGGCGTGCATGGATCGGATGACCGCCAGTTCGTCGGCACATTGGGACAAGTGTGGAAACAAATCGCTGATCGGAATGCCGCTTTCGCCATGTTGCTGAAACTTGAATGGCGAAGGCAACGCGACTCCCGTCCTCCTCTCCGTTTTCAGGTTGTCAAATGGAAGCTTCTCTCCGCCCCGGCGAGTCAATTCGGGCTTTGGGTCGAATGTATCGACTTGAGACATCCCGCCGTTCAGAAAGATATGGATGACATGCCTGGCGGCGCCGGGAAAGTGAGTCCCATCGCCGCCAGCGACTGCTTGATCGGCCAACAGTTGAGAAAGTGCAAGTGAGCCGACTCCCAAGCCGCAGCGTTGCAGGAAATGTCGGCGCGATTCATTCGTAAGCCGGTTCATTCTGTCAGTCCACAAAGACGAATTCGTTGGAAGCGAGCATGGCGTGGGCCAGTTGTGCCCAGCGATCAGGCTCTGTTGGCGTCGACGTAGCGGCTGTTGCGTCCGATGATTCGTCACCGTCAGCGCGCGAGTGGATGAATTCGATCGACAGCTGAATCTCGTCGCGATCAGGTTGGCGCGAGTACAATCTTTGATAAAGCCAACGGATGCGATCGTCTTCATCACCCTCGATGGACTTTGCCAACTCCGCGACTGCCGCCGCACGGTCTTGAATGAAGCTGGAGTTCAGTGCGTGAAGCGCCTGTTGCGGTACCGTTGTGTCGGGACGTTTCACCGTACACGACGTCGGATCCGCCGCGTCGAACGTACTGGCCAGATTGGAAATGATATCCCGATTGATAAACCCGTACACGCTGCGTCGGGGAACGATCGGACTGGAGTCGAAGTCAAATGGGCGGCCGCCAATCGTGGACGCATCAAGTTCTCCGGACACCGCCAACATGGAGTCACGCATCACTTCCATCTCCAATCGCCGGCGAGGCATTCGCCAGAGCAGTTGATTCTCAGGATCAATTTTTCGAGCTTCGAGGTTCTCAGTCGCCTCTTGTTGGTACACACTGGAGAGCATTATCCGCCGGTGCATCTGCTTAATCGACCATCCGTCCTCGGCAAACACAGTCGCCAGGTAATCCAGGAGTTCCGGGTGCGTCGGTGGCGTGCCTCGCGTTCCCAGATCATCAGGCGTGCGTACCAGTCCCAGACCAAAGTGATTTCGCCAAATCCAATTGACGATGACGCGACGAGTGATCGGGTTTTCCGGCGAAATGATCGACCTCGCCAGACCCAGCCTGCGCTGAACATCTTCGAATGGTTTCGGATCACGCGGTGAGATCGCCGTCAGGAAGTGAGGCTGGACGGGATCACCACGGCTGAGCGGATTCCCTCGGAGGAGCACATGATAGGTCGGCGGGTTCTCCAGTTCACGAAGAATCATCCCGCGTGGCGGCGACCCCGGTGCCGTGAGATGTAACTCATGAATGGTTCCACGTTTTCCGTTGAGGTTATCGGACACGGTCCGATTCAAAAGCTTTGCAGCCAGTTCGTCGGGAACCGCCGTGGGCGTTCCGGGTTCGTACAGGTGCCGACGAAGCTGCTGGTTAATCGCGCTGTTGATTTCCGCGTGCTCGGGAGCTTCATCGGTCAGGATCGTTCCACCGGGGATCGCTTCCATTGATGCCTCCAATAGCCCACGCAGCCAAGTCTGATGAACGTCGGCGAAGAGCCCGCCATAGACAGCCGCAAGTTCAATCAGACTGTTCGGCTTGGTGTCTTCAATCGCGCTGAGCACTCGCGGGTTCCACTGGGGGGCCTCGACACTGAGCCGATGCGTCTCAGCAAACTGAGAGGGATCGCCGTTGTCTGCCTTCAGGGTTTCGAGCATTTGATCCCGTTGGCTGGCAAACTGATCGGGCTGAACACCAGACAAACGGATCCAAGGGCCAAAAACTGGGTCGTCCGGACTGAGTTGTGTCAGGTACTCACGCCAGCGGTTGAGGACGATCGGGCGAATGTCATCCGTTCGATAGGACAGAAACGCTGTCGAAACGTCCTGTTCGGGAGTGCCCTTGGCGATCTCTGTCAGGTACAAACCGATCTGGTTCCTCAGACGGCTGCGCATGACTTCAGATTGATCGCGCGACATGTCTTGGTAGATCGTTTGACGCTTGTCCAGCTGTCGCTGATAGTCTCGTAGTGCATCGGTGGGCTCTGGCTGACCCAACACTGGCAATTCGTCTGGACGCTGACTGCTCGCCAGCACGGCGTAGATCGCGTAGTAGTCGCTCGTGGGAATGTCATCGAACTTGTGGTCGTGACAGCGGGCACAGGCGACCGTCATTCCCAGCAGTCCTCTGGTCACCACGTCGATCTGATCGTCGATGAGATCGTGGATGTTGCGAAACTGCATCCCCACGGTCAGAAACCCGAGCCCCGCGAGTGCCAGATCGCTTCCCTCCAGCCCCAATTGATCCGCTGCCAGTTGTTGCAAAACGAATTGGTCATAGGGAAGGTCATTGTTGAATTCCCGAATTACGTAGTCGCGATAGGTGTAGGAGAATGCAAATCGCTTGTACCCGATTGCACTGCCGCCATATGTGTCGGCGTAACGAGCGATGTCCAACCAGTGCCGCCCCCAACGCTCACCGTACCGAGGCGATTCAAGCATCCGGTCAACGACTTTGGCAAACGCATCGTCGTCAGGATCGTTGACGAATGCTTCGACTTCCTCGGGTGTCGGCGGCAAGCCCAGCAAATCGAAACTTGCCCGGCGGATGAGCTTGCGCCGTCCAACGGCCGGAGAGAGTTTTAGACCCTGCGATTCCAGGGAGGCGACAATGAAACAATCGATCGTCGTCGTCGCCGGGCCGTCTGGTCGCGGCACATCAGGTTTTCGGATCGGCTGATAGGACCAGTGCTCCTCATACTCTGCTCCACCTGCGATCCACTGGCGCAAGACCTCGACTTCACGATCCGATGGACGCTTCTGCATCTCCGCCGGTGGCATCACCATGTCTGGATCGTCCGTCGTCAGCCGATCAATGACGTCGCTTTTCTCAGGTTGACCGGCGACGATGGCCGTGTCACTGCCGTTCGTGGCGACATCCAGCCGCAATCCCGCCTGACGATCATGCTCGTCAGGCCCGTGACATTGCAGACAATACTCGGCCAGAATTGGTTGCACATCACGGCTGAAGCTAACTTCAGCGGAAGAGGTCTCGGGTTGAGCAAACGCCAAGACACTGAAGATCAGTGAAGACCGGAAAACCCAGTGGTGTTGCGTGGAAGATAACATGATTCAAGTGGTGAGATGCACGGTATCGCCGCCATCTCCGGGTGAAAATGATGCAAGAACGATCTGGAAAATCGTGCTGTGGGGAAGTCAGGCAGGACAATCACTATAGCACATTCCTGGTCACGACACCTTCTTCGGACTTCGGACTGATTCGAACTCGTCGATATTGGGTCAGTTTAATCGGTTCTCTTTTTTCGGTCACGTGTTGTATGACCTGACCCCACGTCTCTGTATGGCCTGAGAATCTCTCCATACACCGTGAGACACAGGCAGCCTACTGGCTCATCTGAGCTGAGTTGACAGGTGGCTTGCGGTTGATATTTTTGTGCTTTCCCTGTTTGGAACAAGGAGAGCAGCGATGTCCAAGGATGCGAAGTACGTGGTGCGGTTGACGGGTGAGGAGCGGGCCGAATTGCAGGAGATGGTGGATCAGGGCCGCGGCGCGAAAACAGTGCGGCAACGGGCACGGGTGTTATTGAAAGTGGATGAGTCCGAGGAAGGCCCGGCCTGGGTGGATGAGCGGGCAGCCGAGTTTGCCGAGGTGAGTCTCTCGACGGTCCATCGGGTGCGGCAGCGGTTGGTGGAACAGGGCTATGAGGCGGCCGTGTACCGCAAGCCGTCGACAAACCGGCTGTATCGCAAATTGGACGGAGCCGGGGAAGCCCGCCTGATCGCCGAGGCTTGTAGCGCGGCTCCCGAAGGCCGCAAGCGTTGGACACTCACGCTGTTGGCCGATCGTTTGGTCGCACTGGAGGTGGTCGACTCGATCTGTGCGGACACGGTGCGGTTGACGCTGAAAAAAACGGCCTCAAACCTCACCTGCAGGAGCAGTGGGTGATTCCTCCCCAACAGAATGCTGATTTCGTGGCGGCCATGGAAGACGTTTTGGAGGTTTATCAACGGCCATACGATCCCCTCCGGCCCCAAATGTGTGTGGATGAAACCAGCAAGCAATTGACCAAAGAGGTCCGCACGCCGGTGCCCGCTGCACCGGGACGTCCCGCACGTGTCGACTCCGAATACGAACGGAACGGGACGGCCAATCTGTTTATGATGTTCGAGCCCCCCCCTTTGCGCTTCTGGGCGCGGCTGGCGACATGTCGAGGTGACTGAGCGGCGGACCAAGATCGACTTCGCGCATGTGATCCGCGATCTGGTTGATGTGCATTATCCCCAGGCCGAAACGATTGTGCTGGTGATGGACAACCTGAACACGCACAAGGTCGCTTCGCTGTACGAAGCATTCCCCCCGGCCGAAGCCCGTCGTCTGATTGAAAAGCTGCAGATCCATTATCCCCCCAAACACGGCAGCTGGCTCGACATGGCGGAAACCGAACTGGGCGTGCTCTGCGGCCAATGTCTCGACCGACGGCTGCCGGACCGCGAGACGCTCACCCGCGAAGTCGCCGCTTGGGAGGCTTCCCGC
>JAJDEJ010000336.1 GCA_029259815.1 Planctomycetaceae bacterium
GTGCGGCTGATGTTGACCATCACAGTCGATCGTCACCAGTGCATCGTATCCCCCCTCGATCGTCGCTTCGAAGGCCGAAACGAGTGCCGCGCCATACCCTCGGTTGACTGGATGTGTAATGACCTGCACACCCTCCAAGTCTTTCAGCAGTATGGCAGTTCGATCTGACGAACCATCATCGACCACGAGGACGTCATCGGCATGCCGACGGACTTCCGCCAGCACGTCAAGAACGTGTGACTCTTCGTTAAAGACCGGCAGGGCGGTCAGAAATCGCAGCGGCATTGGTCAACTCCGTGGTCGTTTCGGCCTGAATTCCTACGAACTTCATTCTAGACCTGTCAGCATCCGGGTCAAACCGCTGGGGGGAGACGCATGGGATTCGGGCCAAAGTCTGACGGCCCAGCCGTGTCAGACGTCAATTCTTGACACTGGCTGGACACCTCTTGATTCACTGCCCTGTAAACTCCGGAGGCCGTTTCTCCAGGAACGCAGTGACGGCTTCTGTGAGATCGTCAGATTGCAGGAAGGCCGAGTTCCAGACGGCCACGTAGTCGAGTGCCTCCTGGACCGTGCGTCCCTCGCCTGCCCGCATGACAGCCTTTGAGCCTTGCACGGAAAGAGGGGAGTTCGCGGCGATCTCCCCCGCCATCGACTGTGCTGCTTCAATGGCCGCAGCTCCATCAGCGAAGACGTCGTTGACCAGTCCGATCTCGCGAGCACGCTCAGCGGTGATGTCCTTGCCCGTGTAGATCAACTCAGCCGCGTGACCAGCAGCGATCAGTCGTGGCAGTCGCTGCAGCGTCCCCAGGTCGGCGGTCAGCGCGATCTTCGTCTCTCGCACCGAGAAGACGCCGTCACTCGCAGCGAGGCGGATGTCGCACGCCGTGATCAGATCGATGCCGCCACCCAGACAATAACCGTGAATCGCTGCGATGACCGGTTTGGGGCAGTCGGCGACGGCGGTGATCGTCGACTGCAACCGCTTCGCTTCACGGTACAGGGTCCGTCGCTTGTGCACCGCAGACCCCGGCGTGTTCGACTGCATCAACATTGGCCCCATCGACTTGAGGTTCAGGCCCACACTGAAGGCCTCTCCCTTCGCAGCGATCACAACGGCTCGCACGTCGTCATCGTCGGAGACGACCTCCATCGCTCGCGGCAGGTCGTTCCAAAAGACGGGCCCCATCGCGTTCCGCTCCGCCGGATTGTCGAGCCACAACGTCGCGATGCCGTCATCACGCTCAAGGGTGAAGACGTCTGAAGAGAAATTCATAACATTCATCCGTCGATTCAATTGTTGGAAGGTTCAGGAAGGGCGCATCAGCATCTCAATGCCCTCCTTCGCCGCGTTAACTTGACTCTGCATCGGATAGGTGATGAATGCCTGAGATGTTGGTGATGTTTCCGCCCGGCTTGACCATAAACTTATAAGCAGGCTTAGGGAGTGTCCCCCACGGCAATCGCACGTTGGTGATGGGTTTGGTCTCAGGATTGCATCTTGGTGGTTGAAGTCAACCGACTGAGTGGTCCGTCGCCGCTGCACACGATCACGGCTTTCGCGACCGACACGCGACTCGTGCTGCGGCAGAGGTCGGTTGGAGAGATGTCGAACGAGATTCCCGCCGTGCCGATACTGCTGCAACTCTTGGAACTGGAGGGAGCGGTGGTCACGCTGGACGCGATGCACACTCAGGTCCAGACGGCGAAGGCCATCATCGAATCAGAGGCCGACGACGTACTGTGCCTCAAGCAGAACCAGCCGCATTCTCACGGGGGCGCCCCCGAAGTGGCCGTCGCGCTGCGAAGACTTTCTCTGAACATTCTCCAGCAGGACACTTCCCTCCAAGAGAGCATCCGCGGCAAACGCCTCCGCGCCGGCTGGGATGAAGCAGTCCTCGACGGCATTTACCAAGCATTTCAAGCCGCTTGAACGTGCGATTGCCGTGGAGGTTGACCGGAGACAGCACAGCCGGGCTGGCTCGCTTTGCTCGTTCACGTCGATCTCCGTTCCGGTTATCCTAAACGTTCTGCTGCACGCTAATCTGAATCACTGTTGGATGCCGCGTGACACCTCATCAAGACAACACAAGATGGATGCTTGCATGCTGTGTCGGCACCTTTCTGGTCGCTGGCATTGCAGCGATTGAGCTTCGACGGGTCGAAGAAGGAAGACTCTTCCTATTCCCCCTGCCCTGGGAAGCGCTGCCGTCAGACGTCGAGATTGTCGATGCTCATGATTCGGCTGTCGAGAACACGCTGCCTGCGATTGCAGCAGTTGCGTTGATCGGCCTCGTGATGGTGGTTGCAGGCCCGGCTTCGTTCTCAAACCTTCGTGAATACAGAATCGCCAATCGCAAAATCCTCTTTTGCTTTGGAGCGGCAGTGGCCGCAGACTTGCTCACCACGATCCTGTTCTTTCACCAGTCTGGTATTGAAAACGAGCTGCACCCCGCCATCCGACTGTTCGGTTATGCCTACGGAAGAACGACCGGGGCACTGCTTGCAAAAGCGATTCAAGCAGGCGGTGTGCTATTTCTGGCGGCGTTCCTGAAACGCCACGGTCGTTCGCTGCTCATTCTGGTCACAATCCTGTACTCGGTCGCCGCAGTCTACAACCTCTTACAGTCTCTCTAACGCTAAGAGACTTCGAATCACTGCATGGTCGCTAAAACTTTCCGTCTCTTGTTTGAAAGTGTGTCGCCTTGCCGTGGGTCTCGCCGTTGCGTTGGATCCAGTTGGCGGTCCATTCGATGAGTTGGTCCAGCGTCACTCGGGGCTGGCCGTATCGTTCGTGACCACGGGTGCCATTGTTCAAGAGGGCCGTCGAGGCAGGCTCGCCGGAGAACCGGACCGGTTTGTCGAGTAACTCGCCGAACCGTTCACACGTCGCCCGCACATCGACCAGTTCCGGACCGGCCACGTTGATCACATACGGTGGCACCGCTGTGTCAGCCAGTGCAGCGATGGCCATCGCGTTGGCATCTCCTTGCCAGATGACGTTGGCGTAGCCCATCGAAAGGTCGATTGCCTGCTCGGCCTGCACCTGTTGGGCGAGATCGACGAGCACTCCGTATCGCATTTCGACGGCATAGTTCAGCCGCACGATTGTGGTGGGAATCTCATCATGTCGGCAGAAGTACTCGAACGTTCGCTCTCGACCCAAGGCTGACATCGCATATTCGCCGACGGGACCGGGTGTGTCCGTCTCGACCGAGCCGCCGCTGTCGATCGGCACCAGTGGATAGACGTTGCCGGTCGAGAAAGTCAGCACTCGACTGTCAGGAAACTGTCGGCAGATCAACGCGGGGACGTAGGTGTTCATGGCCCAAGTGGTCGCTGGATGATCGGCTGTGCCGAACTTCATCCCCGCCATGAAGATCACGTTCGCAGCATCGGGCAGCCCCGCGATGAATGCCTCGTCGCCGAGATCCCCAGCGATCGTTTCGATGCCATCCGTGTGTAGTTGTTTTCGCAGCCCCTCTTTTGAGAACCGGCTGACGGCCATCACCCGCCGCTCGACTCCTGCCTCTCGCGATGCCCGAACGAGCATGCGTGCCAGTGACGGGCCCATCTTGCCGCCGACGCCGAGAATGAGTACGTCACCCTCAACGTGGCGCATCGCCTCGACTGCGGCCTTGGTCGGCTCGCTCAGCCGGTCTTCGAGTTGTGCAACGTCTTGAATCATGGTGGTGGAGAGGGTAGTGAGAAAAGGGACGGGTCGATATGTTGGGGCCGAGAACTTATCGCATGATTGACACACCCACCAACCTGTTGCAACCTCACGAGCCCTGGATGCGGCGTGCGCTCGATCTTGCGCAACGAGCCTTCGAGGAGAACGAGGTGCCCGTCGGGGCAGTCATTGTGCATCAGGACCGCATCATCGGCGAAGGCTACAACCAGCGGGAGGCCCTCAATGATCCCACGGCTCACGCGGAGATGATTGCCATTACCCAGGCTGCGGAGACGCTCGGCTCGTGGCGGCTGATCGACTGCGTGCTCTACGTCACGCTTGAACCGTGTCCGATGTGTGCGGGGGCCATCGTGCAGGCGCGGCTGCCCACGGTCGTGTATGGCACGACCGACCCCAAAGCCGGGGCCTGTCATTCGCTGTTCCAACTCACCGACGATGTACGGCTCAATCATCGGGCGACCGTCCTCGGCGGGGTCCTTCAAGAAGACTGCAAGCGGCTCCTGCAGGAGTTTTTCCAAGCTCAGCGCGCTCTTGGTAAGAAGTAACGAAGGAAAGCCAAATGTCATTCGGCCCTCAGCCCGGAATTCCCCGCGCACTGCCCGCGATCGGCTGCATCGGATTGTTTCTCGCGTTGATGCTCACGTGCCTGATGCCGTTTGTGATGTTCAACGTGATGCAGACGGCCCTCGAACGACTCCATCTCGCACCGGCGGTGGCCGCCCTGCTGGTGATGGGGATCTTTCTCGGATCGGTCATTAACCTCCCTGTCCATCGCTTCACCCGAGCAGACCCACAACCGGAAGTGATGCTTGGGCCATTTGGGTATGTGACGCTCGGCCCTCAGGTGCGAAACCTGCGTCGCGAGACGGTCATCGCTGTGAATGTGGGCGGATGCATCATCCCCTGTCTCATTGCAATCTGGCAAATGCCGCACTTGCTTCAGTCCGACAGTGCTGTCACAGGCCGACTGTTGGCGGTGAGCACGGCGAACATTGCCGCCTGCTACTTCGCAGCACGTCCCGTCGCAGGAGTCGGGATCATGATGCCAGGTTTGCTCTCACCCCTTGTCGCCGTGGGCATGACATGGCTGCTCTGCCCCGAGGCGATGGAGCAACGCGTGTCGATCGCCTACGTGGCGGGCATCGCTGGACCGGTGATCGGTGCCGATCTCCTGCACCTCCGAGACATCCTGAAGGTGCCCGTCGGTGTCCTTTCGATCGGCGGTGCCGGGACTTTTGATGGCATTGTGTTGTCCGGCGTTCTCGCTGCTCTGCTCGCTTGACGAACCAGGGGGACTTTGGGGACTCCAGGACACGCCAAAGAATCCGACTGGAACGTCAAAGTTTGATTTTCGGGTGGCGGGGTCAGAAGCGCAGCGGATGGCCCCGGTGTTTGGACGCGGAGTCTCAGGGCCATCCCGTTGGTCTGTCCCTGCCACCCAACCCGAATTCTTAACCGTGACGCACCACTACTGCTCAAGTGCAATCGAGATCGTATTCACGATGGATGGTGTTTCTGAATCGTCGTCCTCCGCAGAGGCATCTTCCTGCCGAGCCTTTGCCAATTTGGCATCACGGGCACGGAAGTACTTTGCTCGACGCTCGGCAGCTCGCTCAGCGGTCGATTTTCGCTGTCGGAAGTCCTTCGGGCTGTTTGTATCGGCGACAGCCGCCGTCGTGGTTTGTTGGCGTCCTGCGGCTTCTCGGGCCTGCTGCATTTGACGTGCTCGCACCATTGCTTGCTGGCGTTGCTGAGCCTGTTGAAGCTGCTGAAACATCACCAACTGTTGAACTTGTGTAAATCCCTGCTGTCCTGCCCCTGTCCCCTGCGCAGTCGCGGCCCCGTTCGCTCCACCTCGGGCAGCTGGGCCACCTCCGCCCCCTGGTCCACCTCCACCAGCGGCACATCCCATCTGAGCAAAGGCTGTTTGTCCGGTACTAAGTCCCCAGACGCAGACAACTGTCAGTGCGATGTGCCGGGCTGAAAGACATGTCGACAATGGTTGATTGGACGTCATGGGTCATTCTCCTGCCATCATTTGTAAGGCGTGAGTTCGAGGATTTGTCGCCACTGGTGTTGAAACGTGAAGCGACCCTGCGTTTCAACAGGGAGAATCCCAGCCGTATCATATTTTTCTGACTCCTCTGTATGTGCTTCTCCGTCGTTTCTGAAGATTGTCCACTAGCGCCAGAATCCCACAACGACTGATCAATGACATCGATCCACCTGATATGCTGAAAAGGGGCGATCGACGTCCGACAATCAAATTATTTCTCTGGTCTTTCGGTATTTGTGAGATTATTCAAACGGCACTCGATCACTGGGGGAAACTGAACATCGTATGACGACATCTGCAGATGAGCATGATGAACTTGTGCAGCTGATTTCGCAGGGAGACGAGTCGGCTCTGGCCCGATTGTTCTCATTCGACCGCCAGCGGTTGTGGCGGATTGTGAACTTCCGCCTCGACCGCCGGCTGCAGGGCCGTGTCGACGCGGACGACGTTTTGCAGGAGGCATATCTGAACGCCGTGCAACGGATGGATCGGTTTCTGCACGATCACCCGCGGTCGTTCTTCATTTGGATGCGGATGATCGTCACTCAAACACTCATTGATGTGCATCGCCGACATATCGGTGCTCAGAAGCGGGACGCTTCGCGGGACATGTCGATTCAGGGTCGCTGGTCACCTTCATCGACATCTTACTCGCTGTCTTTTCATCTGCTTGGGCACCTCACCTCTCCCTCTCAGGCCGCGCTGCGAGCCGAGCTCTCTGAGCAGATTGATCTTGCACTCGAAGGGATGAGTGACATCGATCGCGAGGTGTTGGCACTGCGTCACTTCGAGGAATTGAGCAACCTCGAAACATCTCAGTTGCTCGGCCTCAGCGAACAGGCGGCCAGTCTGCGTTACATCCGAGCCATCAGCCGCCTGCGAAATGTACTCGAAGCGATTCCTGGCTTCTTCAACGAGTGACTTCCCTCCGCTTCCTTCCTCAGCAGACATCATCGTGACCAACGACGACCTCACTGCCGAACCGCTGGGCATGCCCCGGCATGACTCGTCGGACGCCTTGCCGGCGCGCGAGAAGGTCGAGGTTCTGGCAACGAAGTTCACCCAAGAGCTTCGACAGGGACTGCAACCCTCGATCGAAGATTATGCTGCCCGTTATCCGATACAGGCTGCTGAGATTCGCCGACTGTTCCCCCTGGTTGAGGCGATGGAATGCTGGAAGGGTGACAAGGCTGCTGAGTTGGCCAGCCCGTCGATCCCGCAAACGTTTCACATCGAACGTTTGGGGAACTGTCGTATCGTCCGTGAGATCGGGCGCGGCGGAATGGGAGTCGTGTTCGAGGCCTATCAGGATCCCCCTGGTCGACGAGTTGCAGTTAAACTCCTCCCCTGGAAGCACGACGCCGACTCCCCCTGGCGCGAGCAGTTTGCCCATGAAGCTCGCCTCGCCGCCCGCTTGCGTCACGCGAATGTCGTCCCCGTTTACCTCTACGGTGAGCAGGCCGGATTCAGCTACTACGTGATGCCTTTCATCGTTGGCGTCGGTCTCGACTGGATCATTCGCCGCCTCGGAGAGGACGACGGAGTGGTGTACGCTGACGAGATCCGCCGCGCCCGTGCAGTTGGCGGAGAGAGTGTCGACCAACAATCGAGCGATGATTCTTACAAACAATCGACCAGTGACTCCTTGTCGCCCCCTCCCTTTGTCTCCTTGTCTCGTCCTTCCGGCGGACGACAACTCACCCGTCACTCGTGGACAAAGATCGCCAAGATTGGAGTCCAGGTCGCTGCCGCTTTGCGATACGCCCATAAACAAGGACTCCTGCATCGCGACGTGAAGCCGGCCAACATCCTCCTCGACGCGGATGGTGTCGTTTGGATCACCGATTTCGGCCTCGCCCGCCAGATCGCCAGTGTCGAAGAGACCCCGCATATCGCTGGCACACTGAGATACATGTCGCCTGAACAACTCGTGGGATCAGCCGATGAACGCAGCGATGTCTATAGCCTGGGGATCACCCTGCTCGAACTCTGCACCCTTCGTCCTGCATTCGACGTCCGCACCAAGTCAGAACTCACACACGCAATCCAGACCGGCAACATCGCCCCCCCACGATCGCACACACCGCAGTTACCGCCGCAGTTGGAGTCGATCATCCTTAAAGCCTGTGCGGCCGATCCCCGTGAACGGTATCAATCAGCGGACGATCTCACGTCCGATCTGCTGCATTACATCAACGGCAAACGCCCCACCACCTCACCACGCAGTTGGTTCGGTCGTCGACCCTGACTGCACCGCCCCCCATCCCAAGCCGATGGCTCCGCCGTCGAACGATGCACGTAGACAACAACTGCTTACGTGGGTGAAGTTTCATGTTACAATTGAAGCCATGAGAGAGACCTCGCACCCAAATCAACTCGACCGTTCGGCATTCTCTGTCAAGCGATTGTCTGCGCCCTCAGACGAAATCGCATACTGGTTGTCCCGAACGCCCGAGGAACGCTGGCAGGAAACTGAACGTCTCAGGCAACTCAACTATGGCGATCTCGCTCGCGGACGACTTCAAAGATTTCTTGAAGTTGTTGAACTCAAACGAAGTTGAGTACCTGCTCATTGGTGGTTACGCAGTCAGTCACTTCGGATATGCCCGTTCCACGGGAGATATGGACATCTGGGTCTCGAACGACTCGGAGAACTCATCCAAACTTGTCATTGTCCTTCAAACGTTTGGCTTTGATTTACCAGAGGTCACGGAAGAGCTGTTTCAACAGGAAGACCGGATCATTCGCATGGGATACCCGCCGATTCGGATTGAGGTTTTGACCTCAATCTCCGCCGCCGATCCCACGTCCGACCTGATACAATTCATCAATGGCAAATGCACGAGCACATCAACTCGCAGATGGTTCGGTCGTAGTCAGTAACAATTCGAGATATGCCTTGGCTGAGCACTCAAATCCGATGTGACAAGTGCGGCGTCCGCCTGCAGGATGACCGTCCACAGACCTGTCCGAGTTGCCACGCCCACCTGGTTGACGAAGATGACTTCTCCAGTGAAGTGAAGGAGTGGAGCAAGACACGTGAACTCGGAATGGCGAGACACGTCTGCCTTGCAGGCGTTCTGGGATTCGGAATCCCAATCCTCATCGTGGTGATTTGCCAACAACTTTTTCAGAGAAAGATCGATTTTGTGGGCGTTGTCGTGATGAACTTCTTCTCAGGGCTCGGTGTAATCGTGATAGCCATCTATTCGTGGCGAGGCAAGGAGCAGGAGTTCGCGGAGTACACTCAGGGAACCTCCTCTGACAAGAATCGACATCCGGAGAATCGCGGAAACGACGTCAGTGCAGGTGGAACAACCGCATGATGGCATCGAGCAGGCCGTGAGGCGTGCCGTCACGTGCTTCATCACGCAGCGTTTCCAGCGGCGGGTGCAGCAGCTTGTTGACGATGCGTTCGACAGTGCGGTCGATCGCCTGTTGATCGTCGTCGGTGAGATCCGGCAGCTTGCGGTAGAGGACTTCGAGTTCCTGACGGCTGACGTCGTGCCAACTCTCACGCAGTCGCTGCACGATGGGGCCGGTTGCCTTGTGGTAGATGTCGTGCATGAACCGCGAGGTCTCTTCCTCGACGATCTGCCGTGCACGGGCAATCTCGGTGGCTCGGGCAGCTCGGTTACGATCACACGTCCGTTCCAGGTCGTCGATGTCATACAGGAAGACACCCTCATCGACGTCCGCCACGTTCGAGTCGAAATCTCGCGGGGCCCCCAGATCGAGAATAAATACGGGCTTGCCTGAGCTCTTCTGTCGAGCATGACCGAACCGTGTCGCGTCAACGATCGGGTCATGGGCACCTGTCGTGCTCACAATGATGTCCGCGCGGCTGAGCCAGTCATCCAACTGCTCCCAGCCCGCAGCGTGACCCCCGAAGGCAGCTGCCACTTGCGTCGCGCGCTCCTCAGTGCGGTTGACCACCACGATGTCGCCGACGCCTTCGTTCTGCAGGTATCTCAAAGTTTCTTCAGCCATCTCGCCGGCTCCGATGACCAGGATCGTCTTGTCATCGAACCGATCAAAGATGTTGCGTCCAAACTCTCCGACAGCGACACTGGCGATCGAGATGCGTCCCTCCGATAGTCGTGTCTCCGTTCGCACACGTCGCGAGACGTTGAGAGCCCGTTGGAACAAGGCGTTCGTCAGCGGGCCGTTAGCGTTCCCCTTGGTGGCGATGTCGTACGCGGACTTCACCTGGGAGACAATCTGACTCTCGCCCAGGACCATGCTGTCGACACTGCACGCGACCTCAAACAGATGCCGCACCGCCTCGGCTCCGGTCCGCTCCAGCAGATCGCCCAGAAACGTCTCGACCGGCACGTGATGGAAATCGGAGAAAAACGTCGCCAAGTCATCTGAAGACGGAGCGTTGCTCGCATCTTCCTGGGCTGTGTAAATCTCGACCCGATTGCATGTCGACACGACGACATGCTCAGACGTGGGGAATCGCTGCCGCAATTCATCGTAGGCGCGCAGCAAATCGTCTTCCGACGAGAAGGCAAGCTTCTCCCGGACCGACAGGTCGGCTGTTTGATGATTGCAGTAAACGACTTGGACGTTCACGACGGTGGGTTGAGGGTTGAGGATTGAGGGTTGAGGGTGACCGACGCGAGGCTGATGGCTGATGGCTTGTGGCTGGCGATGCCGTGCACACCGCCGTGGCTGAAGACTTGAAGGACGATTAATGTGAGCAGCAAGAAACCGAAGGCCCACACCGTTCGCCAGGCGACGAGACGTCCGGGAGTCCGGCGGGCAACGAGCAGCCAGGCAAACAAGACCATCATCCCGAGCCAACTCAACAGGCTGATGACGATGCTCGGCTGAGTCAAACGAACGGCCTGAGCGGCAGGATCACTGGCGAGCGACAATCCCACGCCGGTCACCATCCCCATCGACAGCAGTGGCACCGAAACGATGATCGCCCACCAATTCAGCCGTCCCAGTCGTTCAAGGCTGGGCAACTCCAGGCCATCCTCGAGCAAACTTTTCTGACGCAGGCGACGATGTTGCACGAGGTACATCACACTCAAGACGAGGCCAATCACGACGCCCACGGCTCCCAGGACCCACATGGATGCATGCAGCATGCCCCACCCGCGCGTGACGCTGAGTCCCGCACCCGTGGTCTGATTCACGAATCGTGACACCCCCACTAGCACGACTACAATCGGCAGCAGAAACAGGCCGAACCCCAGGCTACTATCGATCGTGCTCACAAACAGGTAAATCACCACTGTGAGAAACGCCAGCACCAGCAACCAGTCATGTGTCGAACTCAAGAGCGGCGGAAGGTCAGACGCACGCGCACGCTCAAACAAGTAGGCGACATGCGCCACAAATCCAGCGAAGGCGAATCCGATCGCCACCCAACGAGTCACACTACTCTTGAGCCACAATCGCGTGATTTCAACAATCAGGGCGCAAAGGTAACTGGCGAAAAAGCAGAACAGGGTGACGTTGCTGAGCATGGAGGCTTACCGGTGGGTGATCAACTGATTATACACACTGGTCACTCCAGGTTCCTCATCGATTCAGACGACGGAATGGGAACCACGGAAGATCACCGCGACTCTGCCTGGAGATCGTACTCCTCGATCTTCTTGTGAAGTGTGTTGCGGTTGATCCCCAGGCGGGTCGCGGTCTTGGTTTGCACGCCATGGCATTGACGCAGGACCTGCAGGATCAGTTCCTTCTCGACCATGGCGACCACGGTCGCATGCACGTCGTCCTGCTCGGCATTTTCGGCGAGACCGTGCGTCACGAGATCTTTGCAGATGGAAGGCAGGTCGCGCAAAGTCGCGCGTCCCCAGCGGACGGGAGCCTTCCCCAACACATGCTGCGGGAGCAGGTCTTCCGTGATCACATCAGTCATAGCGAGCACAATGGCCCGCTCGATGTAGTTTTCCAACTCACGCACATTGCCGGGCCACGAGTACATCTGCAGCATTCGCAGAGCTTTTGCATCGATGCGCGGGACTCGACGACCGTTCTCCTGTGCATATTTGTGCAGAAAGAAGTCGACGAGTGCGGGGATGTCGTCACCTCGATCGCGCAGCGGGGGCAGATACACAGGGACCACGTTGAGTCGATAGTAGAGATCCTCTCGGAACTTCTCTTCGTCCACCAACTCCGCGAGGTCACGGTTCGTCGCAGCGACGATGCGGCAGTCGACGTGAATCGTCTTCGTGTCACCGACTCTTTCGAACTCGTGTTCCTGCAATACCCGCAACAGTTTGACCTGGAGTGTGTAGCTGACGGAGTTGATCTCATCCAGAAACAGGGTCCCACCATGTGCTGCCTCGAATCGTCCCGTGCGATTATCCACGGCACTGGTGAACGCTCCTTTCACGTGTCCAAACAGTTCGCTTTCCAGCAGGCTTTCACTGAGGGCCCCACAGTTGACACGGATGAAGGGGCCGGTCGCCCGGCTGCTCAACTCATGAATCGCTCGCGCAAACAGCTCCTTGCCGGTTCCCGTTTCACCAAGAAGCAAGACGGTTGCCTGACTGTCAGCCGCTTTTCGAGTGAGCTGGTAGACATCTTGCATGGGTGGCGAGTCGCCAATCATACCATCCAGCACTGGGGCATCGTCGGAAGTGTGATTGTCCACGGAGTCTCTCTCGGCGTAGTCATGAAAGCACGACCGGCAGGCACAATCGGCTCGACAGATGCCTTGAATATAGGCACGCCACCAGTGGGATCAAGGGGCATTGACGCATCGGCACCGGCTTTTCCTGAGAATGACCACCTTCGATGCACTTTTCAGGAGCAGATTAGGGGCTTCGTGGTGTCGTTGAGAGCAGCGCGGGTCGAACTCGATGCCGCCTCTGCCTATTCTGGCGGTTTTGAGGTGGACCCGACGACCTGTTCTCGAAACTCCTCGCACTCCGCCGCAGGATGCGTACACGCTTCGCAGAGTGGGTTCCCCTGTGCGTCCTTCAGTCCATCAAGGCCACCACACGAACCGCGGAGTCGGCGGTTCGATAGAATGACGCCGATCGCCATGCCTGTGATGGCGACACCAAAGACACCCGCGGCCAAAAGAAACGTGCGCAAAGCCCCGGCCTGAGGTCTGGCTGACTGTGGACTCTTTGTGCTTGGAAAGGACGGTGTCTGCTGGACGACGAAGCCATCCCCCTCATGGATGAGAAACATGGCTGCCAGATTGTTCGCCAAGGCGATTCGCTGTCCGTCCTTGGGGCCAAGAACCATCAATGCCGTCGCCCAGGCGTCAGCCGTCATGCAGTCGTCAGCAACAACGGAGACTGAGGCAAGCGAGTGGTCGATCGGCCGTCCTGTCTGAGGGTCGATCGTGTGCGAGTATCGAGTCCCGTTGGCTTCCACGTAGTTGCGGTAGTCACCGGATGTCGCCAGGGAGGCATTGGTGAGTTCAACAATCGCTTGCACAGCCCGTCGTTCAACAAGGGGACGCTCAATGCCGATCCCCCACGGCGAGCCGTCTGCGTGCGTGCCGGAGGTACGGATTTCTCCACCAATCTCGACCATGAACCCCTGGGGGGCATGTTCAGCGAGCAAGTCCGCCACTCGGTCGACGGCGTCCCCCTTCGCGATTGCGTTGAGGTCCAGCCGCACCTTGGGGTCCAGTTTACGGATGGCAGGAGGAGAGAGTCGGACCTCTAGCAACTCGATCCCGACATGACCTTGCACGTCGAAAATCTCCGCCTCTGACGGTACTTTCAGCGGCTCTTGATTCGGCCCAAAGCTCCACAATTGCATGAGCGGCGCGACGGTTGGATCAAATGCGCCGTCGGTTTCGCGGCAGATTTCAATTGCAGCAGCGACAACGCGTGCTGTATCAACGGACACAGGAAACCAGTCGTCACTGGTCTTCTGGTTGAATCGGGATAACTCCGAGTCGTCCCGCCAAAGCGACATCTGCTGATCGATCTCGTCGAGCAGGGCCGTCACAGCCTCGTCGAGCAGAGGCGGGCCAGCACTTCCAGGAGCCGGCACGAATCGAATCGCGTAAGAGGTCCCAAAAGCTGTTCCTGCAAGATGAATCTGGCCGCCAGCCTCCGCACGGCCCGGTGCCTGATCAGGGTCAGCCAGCGACGTCTGCGATGTCACGAGCAGTGACATCAACAGTAGCAAGGGCGAAATCAGCGATCGAAGGGGAGTCATCATGATGATTCATCCTAACACCCACTTCCATCTGAACAAGCCGATCTCGGTCCATGAAACTGGCCATCGAATCCCTGCTAAACTTCGTAAGAATCTGTGCAAACGCCGTTTGAGGAGGGAAGTGTTGAGCGACTTGACGAATCCACAGGTCATCTGGGTGAAAGGGTGGTTATTCGCTACTGGGGCACTCATGTCCGCTGGACTCTTGTGCTGGGAGCATCCGTCCCTGAGGGTCGTCGGACTGCTCGCAGTCTGCGTCTGGTGTAGTTGTCGATTCTACTACTTTGCATTCTCTGTCGTGGAGCGGCATGTGGACTCCGATTATCACTTTCGGGGGATCGGTTCCTTTGCCCAATACGTCTTGCGGAGATGGGCTCGATGATGCATCGACCCCACGGCTGATGTTGCCCCAATTTGCCCAATGAGAAAAGTGGCGACGGAATTCTGAGAACGCATCCAGTAACGACGTCAGGCAATCTCACTCAGCCCCCCTCACAAGCGCGCGGCTTGAATCAACCCGCTGTGCTTGGATCGGGAGTCGGCTGCGATTCGGTCGGCGTGCCACTGCCTTTAACGACCACTCGCTTCACTTTCGCGGTTTCGACCTTTGCGATCGAGATCGACAGCAGACCGTGATTCGATTCGGCCACCACTTCGTCCGGGTTGACCGACACGGGCAGAGGGACCGAACGCTTGAAGCGGCCTCGCGGTCGCTCTCGACGACGAATCTGCCCCTCCTGCTTCGCTGAGGAGATGGGAGCGGTAATGGTCAGCATGTGCCCGGCGAGTGTGACCTCGACGGAGTCGGGATCGATGCCGGGAAGCTCCACCTCGACGAGTACCGCATCACCCGTCTCAACGACATCAATCGGTGGACACCAGTCACGTTCGCCTCCCTTGATCCCCAACTGATCCATCGCCCGCTCGCCCTGCGTCCAGGCAACGTCCAGCCAACGATCCAACTCATGCCGCAGTCGTTCGACGGACGAGGTCAACAGGCTTTCCGGGTTCTGAGAGTCGGCATTCATGGTAAGTGGCTCCGTGCGTGATGATTCAGGAATCCCAAGCCGACGGCTCTGCCGTCGAACGTCGCCGCTTGAGACGACGATTGCTCGAACCAATTGGGCTCGATGTGACTTTCTCGACATACCGTATCTTTCGGCCGGTTGTCGATAAAGTCCAGTGTTCAATGCAGATGAGTGGAGAGGCAAATTCGCGGGAATAACTGGGCCTGCAAAGGGATCAGTTGAACGGTCAAGCACGCTGGAGCCGTTTGGCGTTGGCATGCCTTCACCGCGACAGTCATTGACCCAGCGCCCGCTCCGCACTGCGAGACAGCCATGAAAACTGTCAGCCAAGCTCCTCACAAATGGCGAACTTGCTTGCTGCTCCCATCGCTTTTCGTCGTCTTGATGTTGTCGGATGGATGCCAGCAGCGAATGTACCGGATCGAGATGTCGATCGAGGAGGGGCGGGTCAATCGCCGGTTTGTCGGTACCAACTTGACCACTGAGAACGACAGGGAAGATGACCAACTGACCGAAGAGGAAGCCCAACTCTTGACAGTCTATGGGACGGAGGTCCGCCAGAACGACGACGGAAAGACTCTGGCGAAGGGCTTATTCACCGGTCGACTGCCGGTCGATGTGGGCGGTGCAGGGAACGTCCACCACTACGCGTCGAACATGGGAACGCTGAGCGTTTATCTTGAGCGATTTCGTGGATCAGACGATCTTGCGGCCCAGGTCGACGAAATCTCGCAAGCTGTTGATGAGTTGATCGAACTCGCCCGCAAATGGGTGAAACAGGAATGCGAGGACGCAGAGATCGCACGAAACATGGATCGATATCTCACCGACGCGGGACGTCGGGACATACGGAATCTGAGCCTGTTCATCTGGGGCGTCCAACTCACGGTTGAGAATCAGGCGGATGAGAACATCCTCAGCAATGCGACGTCACGCATCATGCAGTATGCGTTGGAGCGAGATTACATCTACTTTGAAGACATCCCTTCCCTCATCCGGCTCTCACGAGAGGAAGATGAGCAGGCCATCCTGGCAACCTGCCGCAGGTTGCTTGCGCGTTATCTGCAGACGAATGAGGCTCGGATCATGCAGGCATTTCCCGCGATGGCGAATCCTCAAGCATTCGAGCAGTCATTGAAGAAATCGTTCTCGGACGATGATCTCGATGCCCTCTTTGCGTCGGTCATTCGAATTCGCCTGTTTGGCAACGAACGTCTGACGGTTCGTTTCAAATTGCCGCGACGCCCGCTGTGGACCAATGGGACATGGGTTGATGAAACGCGAGTCGAATGGACGGCCAAGCTCTCGCCTCGAAAGAAGGCAGAACGCAGCGTCCTGCCTACACAATGCTATGCCGTCTGGTGTGAGCCGGACGTTGACTTCCAGCAGGCACACATCGGTCAAGTTTTACTGGACGATGCGGAGTTGGCCGAGTACGTGCTGTGGTCCGCTGGACTATCCGAGTCCGAATCAAAGGAATGGGAAACGTTCCTCGCAACCATCACACCAGACGACGACGTCGCAGCTCGGCTTGAGGGTTTTGAGTTCTTCACTCCAGCCAACATGTCACAGACTGCGTCCACGAATCTCATGGACACGCCGCGTCGACTGTTCGCCCCAGACGATCAAACCAAGACTGACTGACCGCTCGCCTACTTCGCCAGAAACCCATTCGCCTCCAGATACGCGATGACTTCATCGGCGAGGTCGTCGATGCCCTTCGCGTCAGAGTCGAGAGTGAGTTCGGCATTCTCGGGGGCTTCGTACGGTGCACTGATGCCTGTGAATTCTGGGATCTCGCCGGCGCGGGCCTTCTTGTACAGGCCCTTGGGGTCGCGGGCTTCGCACGTCTCAAGCGAGGCATCGGCCAGGATCTCAACGAACTCGCCCTCTTCAAGCAGTTCGCGAACGGCGTCGCGGTCGGCCTTGTAGGGTGAGATGAAGGCAGTCAGCGTGATCAGGCCGGCGTCCGAGAACAGCTTGGCGACCTCGCCGATGCGGCGGATGTTTTCGGTGCGGTCTTCGGCGGAGAAGCCAAGATTCTTGTTCAGTCCTTGACGGATGTTGTCGCCGTCGAGGAGATAGGTGTGTTTGCCCATCTCGTGCAGCTTGTGGTCGACCGTGTTGGCGATGGTGCTTTTGCCACTGCCGCTGAGTCCGGTGAACCACAGCACGGCTCCCTTTTGGCCCTTCGCCTTTTCGCGGTCCTTGCTGGAGACGCGGTGATCGTGCCAGTGAACGTTGGTTGCCTTCTGCTCAGCCATGGAGTGCGTGCCTTGTGCGTGGTCGAATGTGTGTGATGACGCGTGTGTCGAATGCGAAATCCTAGGGGAGACGCGGCCCTCCTGCAACTGCGATTGGGTGGCACGCCCTGACGGCAGGAAGGGCGTGGCGCACGGCTCTGAAGCACTCGAACCTTTCAAACGCGCTCGCCACGCCCATCCCGTTGGTCTGGGCGTGCCACCCGATGTACCGCGACGACGTTACTCCAGTGCCTGACGCACATCGGCGACCAGGTCGTCCGGGTGTTCGATGCCGACGGAAACCCGGATGGTCTTTTCGGTGATGCCTGCTTCGCGACGGGCCGCTGCGGTCATTGAGGCGTGGCTCATCGTTTCCGGATACTCGACGAGCGACTCGACCCCGCCTAACGACTCCGCGAGGGCGAACAGGGTCACTTTCTCGAAGAATCTCTCCGCAGCAGGACGTCCCCCGGCGACGTCGAAGCTGAACATGGCTCCAAATCCATCCTGTTGACGTTTCGCCAGTTCGTGACCCGAATGGGATTCGAGGCCGGGGTAATACACGGTCTCGACCGCCGGGTGCTCATGCAGCATGCGGGCGAGAGCCATCGCACCACGCTGATGCGCCTCCATGCGGGGGCCGAGCGTCTTCACGCCTCGCAGGACGAGCCACGCATCGAACGGGGAGCAGGCAAGGCCGAGGGCATTCACGATGTAAGCGACTCGCTCCTTGTTGGATTCGTCCCGTGTGACGACACAACCACCAACAACGTCCGAGTGGCCGTTGAGATACTTTGTCGTTGAATGGATCACAATGTCGACGCCATGCTCGAACGGCCGTTGCAGGTAGGGGGACAGGAACGTGTTGTCGGCGATCGTGGTACAACCGGCCTCTTTCGCGACGGCAGTGATCGCAGCGATATCGACCAGATTAAGCAGTGGATTACTCGGTGTCTCGATCCAGATCGCCTTGGTCTCGGTCGTGAGGGCCGTTTTGACGTTGGCCGAATCGCCCATGTTGACGAACGAGAATTTGAATCCCATCCCGGTGAACACGTCCGCGAACAGGCGGTACGTGCCGCCGTAGATGTCGTGACCGGCGATGATGTGATCGCCCGGCTTGAACAGGTGCATGCAGGTGGTGATGGCCGACATGCCCGTGCTGGTCGCTTTGCAGTCGATGCCCCCTTCGAGCGAAGCGATGTTCTCCTCCATCGCCGACCGCGTGGGGTTGCCGCTGCGGGTGTAATCATACCCCTTGGTCGTGTTCAGATCGTCCCAATAGAAGGTGGATGAGGGATAGATGGGCGTGATGCAACTGTTGTAAGCCGTGTCCTTGTTGACACCTGTGTGCACGGCTCGTGTCTCGAAATGCATGTGCGTGAACTTTCCTGATGTTGGCTGAATCGCTGATGGATTCTAGCGACGTAGCGACTGTCTTGGAAATCAAGTGAGTTGTGTTGTTTGGTTCCATGCTTTTCCTTCTCGGATCATGACGTTGAGGATGGTGAGCAGTTTTCTCAGGGAGGCGATGAGGGCCACCATCTTGGGTTTTCCAGCGGCCACCAGTCGGTCGTAGAAGGCTTTGATGGTGGGGTTGTATTGCTTGGCGACGACGGTGGGCATGAACAGGGCCGTGCGGATCTCGGCGCGTCCGCCACCGGTGGTGCGTTTGCCTCGGAGGGTGCCACTGTCACGGTTGGTGGGAGCGACACCGACGAGCCGGGCGATCTGCTGTCGATTGAGAGTGCCCAGCTCGGGGAGTTGGGCGATGAGGACGGCGACGGTGGCTGGTCCCAGGCCGGGGACGGAGGCGATGATGCGGGCTTTGGCCTGAGCCTGTTCGTCGTCTTCAATGAGCTGGTGCTGCTTGTCGCGGAGCGTTTGGAGTTGTTTCTCGTAGAGCCGGATGGCTTGTTTGATCATCTTGCGGATGTCTTTGTCGAGGGTGGTGCCCAGCCGGTTCTTTTCCTGGACGAGCATGCGGGTGACCTGTCGGCAGCGAGCGGCCAGATCGAGAAGTTTCCGGCGGTTTTTCGAGAGAGGCGGCGTGACGCGCGGCTGCATCAGCCGGGCGAACTGCGCGATAATGCGGGCATCGATGGCGTCGGTTTTGGCGAGTTGGTTGCTGGCGCGGGCGAAGTCGCGGATTTGCCGGGGATTGACGACGGCCACCTCGAAGTGATGTTGCTGGAGGAGATCCACGAGCGCTCGTTCATAGCCGCCGGTGGCTTCGAGGCAGACGAGCACGGGGTTGTGTTTCTTCAGGAAGGCCAGGAGTTGTTTGAGCCCGGCTGACGTGGAGTCAAAGGTTTGGACGGAGGCGTGGTTGGAGCGAGCGACATCCAGTTTGTGTTTGGAGACATCGATTCCGACGCAGAGCTTGTTATGATTGGTCATGCAGAGACCCTTCCTTGCAAATGCGAGCTGGCGAGTTCGAGGCGCCGCTCCGGCGACTGTTCGGGTTGACGCACGAAAGAGGAGCGACGATCAGGCTACCTGACGGTCTTGGCGACCAAGGGTCCGACGATCTGCCGCTCACGCGTCG
>JAJDEJ010000337.1 GCA_029259815.1 Planctomycetaceae bacterium
GGTGGCTCGCAGGGCGGTGGCTCGCAGGGCGGTGGCTCGCAGGGCGGTGGCTCGCAGGGCGGTGGCTCGCAGGGCGGTGGCTCGCAGGGCGGTGACTCGCAGGGCGGTGACTCGCAGGGCGGTGACTCGCAGGGCGGTGACTCGCAGGGCGGTGGCTCGCAGGGCGGTGACGGTCAGGGCGGTGACGGTCAGGGTGCCTCGTTCGCTCCTGTGCATGCCGGGGCCTTTGAGCCGCAAGCCGACGAGTGGCTTCGCGGTCGATTCGATCATGCCGCTACCGATCTGCCAGCCGTGGTTGCGGTAAGTGGGATAATCCGTGCGATCGAGTCGGGGAGGGGATGGAGTTCAGCAGCTTGCCGACGGCTTGGCCTTTGGCGCGTCGCCAGCGGGAGCGTTCTTCGGTGAGCCACGCGAGCAGGCCGCAGCCACCTCCTTTGTGTAGACAGGTGAGTGCCTGCCGGGGCCTGTCAGAAATATTGTGTCAATTGGCTGAAAGGAGGATAGTTTCACTGTTCCACTTCATGGAATGAAGGGGACTGAACATGGATGTTTCGATGAAAGACCGCGTTGAGAAACTGGCAGAGGAAATCGCCTCGGAAGCGAGTGCTCATGAGGATCTCAACGGGTTGATGCAGCTGATGATGAAGTCTGCTTTGCAGCGGATGCTGGACACCGAGCTGGATGTTCATCTGCGACGTCGTGGAGAGATCCAGGACGTCGCTGAGCTTGAATCAGAGCCAGATTCGTTGCCGGAAACGACGCGGGACGATCGCTCCGCCAAGACTCCCAGGAACCGCCGTAATGGTCATTCGCAGAAGACGGTCAAGGGAGACGTGGGAGAACTCCGGATCGAGATCCCTCGGGATCGGAACGGATCGTTCGAGCCGAAGCTGATTCCAAAGCACCAGCGCAGAATCCCTGGTTTCGATGAAAAGATTCTTGCCTTGTACGCCCAAGGAATGACGACTCGCGACATTCAAGACATTCTCCAGGAACTCTACGGTGTCGAAGTCTCGCCAACATTGATCTCGGAAGTGACATCTGAAATCGGTCAGGACGTGACGGCCTGGCGGTCGCGCCCCCTCGATCCGGTCTGGCCAATCGTCGACTTCGATGGCACCGTCGTGCCTGTTCGAGGAGCCAACGCACGTGTCTCCAAGCACACGATTTACGTGGCCATTGGTGTGAATCTGGAAGGCCGCAAGGAACTGATCGGACTGTGGCTTTCAGAGAACGAAGGAGCCAAATTCTGGCTCTCTGTTCTCACTGACATGAAGAACCGAGGATTGAAAGACATCTTCGTTGCCTGTATCGACGGACTGACCGGTTTCGCCGAAGCGATTCACACCGCTGATCCCGAGACCAAAGTTCAACTGTGCGTCGTCCACCTGGTGCGAGCTGCCTTGCGAGACGTGACCGACAAGGATAGCAAAGCTGTCGCCCGTGATCTCAGAAAGATCGACAACGCTCAAACTCTTCTGGAAGCCGAAGAAGCATTGGAAGATTTCACTCAAGCGTGGGACGAAGAATATCCGACGATTTCAAAGACGTGGCGTGCGAAATGGACCGACAGGATCGCCCGATTCGATTTTCCCTGGCCGATTCGCAAAGCGATCTCGACAACCAACGCGATTGAATCAGTCAATCGCGTGATCCGCAAACTGATTCGCAACCGCAAGATCTTTCCCCGTGAAGACTCCGCGATCAAGCACGTCTACGTCGCGATCAATGAAGCTTCAAAGAAGTGGACGATGCCAGTTCCAAAATGGAAACCCGCTCTCAACCACTTCGCCATTATGTTCGAAGAGCGCATGCCAAAATAACCAGAGCAACTCACGGACCATTCAGCCACTGACACAAAAAAAACGTACAGGCCCCGGGCGGCACAGCCGCATTCCTTCCGCCTGTGGCGGTCGCTTTCACCGCGCTGAACGTAATCGTCGTAAACCCCTTGCGGGACGATCAGCGCGCCGGGGTGATTCGTGACGACGGCCCTTCGATTGGTGCCCGCCGCGTGAGCTTCGGCTTTGATGACCACGCTCCGCGTCCGGTCCCACGAGCCAGCCTGATACGACAGTGCGGTGAACAGTCGCTGTTTCTGGCCTGTCTGTTCGTGCTGTTCGACGGCCTGCCTCAGCAAGTCGTCACTGGCGGCTTTGAGCCGGGAATTCATGCCGATTCCGAAGGTGGACCGCACGTCCAGTCGCTCGCAGACTTTGTCCATGCGCGGCACGCCGAAGCCGCTGTCAGCCCGAACTTCGATGTCCCATCGGGCCACTTCTCACGCAGGCGGGTGACGAGATATTCCAGATCCTCGTCGGCTCCCAGTGCAGCATGCGCCGTGCCGTGCCGCAAGGCGATCATCACCGTCAGATCGGTCTCGGCATTCGTGATGATCAGCGGGAAGGATTGCTTCTGTCCGTAGTAGCCGTGGAACAACGTCAGTTGTTGCTCGCCGTGGGCCGGGTCGTCGAAGCCGTCCAGGTCAAACGTCAACCGCCCTGGGTCTTCATCGAACGCTTCGATGAACTGCTCGACGAACAGTTCCCGTAATCGCAACAAGGCCTTGACGCTGATCCCCTTCTCGAACCGCGACAGCGTCGGCTGCGAGGCCAGTTCGGCTCCGTCCTCCGGCAACCGATCACACACAAGTTGAAAGACAGGATCATGCCGTAGCGTGTCGTGATCGTTCTGATCTTCGTAGCTGGCGAGAATGCCATCGACCCGCTGTCGGACCATCGTCCGCAGCGCGTGCGTCGGCTCTTGCCGCGGGTCATCCAGAACTGCCGCGAACGCCTCGGTCATCCCGAGGCGCTCATCGAACTCGCGAACGACCAGCAGCCCCGCATCGCTCGAAAGCCGCCCCGCCGAATTCTCGACGACCACTCGTTTTCGCGGCAGAAACTCTAAACACTCCGCCCACACACCCTGTCAACTCATCAGCAGCCTCCTGCGGCGTCCCAAAGTGAAGTCAACACCCACTTAAGACGCAGCAGAGGCTGCTGTCGTTGGATCGCAATGAATAATCCGGGCTAACAGACCTGGACGGCCTACGGGTGCAGGCCTCGTGTGAGCATCGGCTGATCGACATTTTGGCCATCACCATTCTGGGGGTGAGTTGCGGGGCCGATGACTGGACCGACCTCGAAACGTGCGGTCGCCTGCGGCACGACTGGTTGCAGTCGTTTCT
>JAJDEJ010000338.1 GCA_029259815.1 Planctomycetaceae bacterium
ATGTTTTTGGATGGTCGTCCAGAAGTCATCCGATGTCCAAGAGAGTGCCAGGTGGCGAGCGTGCCGACGGTGACAAAGACCGCTTGTGCGTCCACCCCGCCCGACCGCAGCAGTGGCATGTGAAGGGAAGGGGTCAGGCACCATTTCGGACAGAGCCTCTTCGTAGCTCAAACGTCCCCCCACCGAAATGGTGCCTGACCCCGTTGACGGTCTCTCAGATCACTCGGTGAACCATCCTTGGACCAATGCAGTTGCCTTCGACCTGTACTTGGAAGAGTTCTTGCCCGGCGCATTGCGAACCATCGCGAACACGAGGTGGTGCTGAGGCTGGATGGCCAGCAGCGTGCCGCAGCCACCACCGTGGCCGTATGCTCCGTGGCCGAGGTGGTGGCTGGCGTCTTTAAGACCAATGCCGTATTCCATGTCTATTTGTGGGAAATAGGGATGGAGCGACGTGGGGAGGATGGCCTCGTGGGTCTCTGGCGAAAAAACTTCCCAAGGGCCGTACTTGCCGCAATTGTCCAACAGCACGCCGATCCGCGCCAGGCTCTCGGCGGAGAAGCCGTTGTGGGGCCGCACATGACGGATTCCCAATGGCTCGAACAGGTCTCGTTCCATCGCGTCCCAATAATTGCGCCCCCGGAGCAGCTCTAACGCGCGGACTGAAAGGATCACGCCCACGACGCCATAACGATGCCGCTCGCCGGGTGGCCACTCGCGCTTGCAGTGCGCGATCAGGCTCTCATGCCACGTGTGGAAATAGAACAGCCGTGTAAAAGCAAGGTCCCACGGAAAGTGAATGCCGGTGGCATGCACGTGGCCCGCTCGAAAAGTCAGGTTGCGATCACGTGGAGTGTCAAAGTCCGGCAGGTAGTTGCCGATTGGTTCATCGAGAGACAAAAATCCGCGGTCGACATACGTTGCCAGCTGAAGGCCGATCAACGGTTTCATGGCCGAATCGAGCGACATCGGGGTGTCGACTGTGACCGGCTGGCCGTCCACTTCGCCGTAGCCCTTCGCGAGCACGATCACGCCACGACAGGCGACCACGACGGCCATCGGCTCCTCCGACTCCGCGTACCATTGGTCGAGATGGTCCTCCAGCTCTCGGACCTGTTCACGAGTGATCCCGGCGGTCTCCTCGAGCGGTGCATCGCGCAGCACGGGAGCTGGCTCGCCTGGAAGCCGCCTGGGAGTCGCCTTGACGATGGGTTTGTCCGCCCAGCCCATCAGCTTGCGTTTCAGGCGAACGTGGCGAGTGGCTTCCTCCATCTGCCACTGTCCTTTTCGCGGCGGATGGGATAATCGACCATGCTCGATGATCGCCGCGAGCTCGATCGCACCTTGCTCGGACCTTCGCCAGTGACGCAAGATTGCTTCGATCTCACGGTGCCGCTGATCAAGCCCAGCCGAGTCTTGTGACTCTGCGACTCGTTCCTTCGCCAACTCCTCCAGGTTCAAGTCCTGGGCAACACAACAGCCGGTCATTGCTCGACGCAACTTTGGGCCTGCCGGAACAGGTGCTTCGGCGTAAGCGTAATATCGCCCCGGCTGCTCGACCGTCTCGACCTCCTCGAATTGCTCGTTGAACCACCGCGTGGGGATCGTCGTGTCGTCGACTACTTTCGCCACCAACTCGGGGCTCTCCCAGACAAGGCCTGGAAGTTTCTGGCCCACTCGCAACACGAAGCCACCTTCCGGTGTAAACTCCTGTTCGCCAAATCGCTCTCTCAGCTGCGTCTCGCTGATCGTTGGCGGCGGCTCAGCCAAGCCAATTCTGGTGCCAAAGAACACGAGGGCCGTGAGAGTCGTAACACGGAAGCATTGCTGACAGCGCATGGCGGCATTCTGTGATGGCGTGTGGTGTTCGCGAGATGCTGATCATACATCAGATGACTCTGGAGTACGCACCATGGGTGGCCGTAGACAGTACGGCGTGCTCGCTTCGGGGGGACAGATCGGTTTGTCCCCGACTCGGCTTAACCTTGGCATCCCCCAGAGTAGCCATCGATCTCCGCGTGATGAGCGAATGAGGAGCAAACTCCCAAGAAGCTGGAAGACACACAAGCTTCAGGGCAACTGATCACGAGGGTGACCACGACGGCCCGACTGACAAATCCGACAGATCAATCAGCTCGGGCTCTTCATCGAAGAGTTCAATCCCCAACGCCTTCGCGAACGACTTGGACTTCGCCCGGCCTCGGCCCGTCAGCCCCAGCTCTCGTCGAAGTTCACTCCAACTGCCCAGCCGGTCAATCGTCGCGGTCGAGATCCCCACCACTTTGGAGAACTGGATGCGAGTCATGCGACGCCCCAAGATCGGCAGTTGCTCACGCATCAGCTCCACCAGCAATTCGCGCGTGTAGCGACGCGGCTTACCGGGCGCAGCCACCTCACTCAACCCGGCTGCCTTCCGACACGCGACCCAGCTCCCAAACACCCGGTCACAGCAGGAGGGACTGATGCCAGTGATGGCAAAGAACCGTCGTCGACTGACAGGCCCCTCGATCGACTTCTCCGCTTCCAGCAACCGCTCAATCAAATACTCAGCCGAGTACCCGATCTTCCGTTTCCGAGGCAACCCCGCCGCCTCCCGCAGATCAGCGAACGACCCCGTATACATCTGCACGTAACGATCCGACCGCCCCAACACCTCCGTCAACCGCTTCAAAGTCACATCCGGCCCCTCCACAGCAGCCAACTCCTTCAACGCCTCAACCAACTCCAACCGCCGCTCCTCACGATTCACCCTCCGAAAGTTAGCACGACCCGTCTCAGACATGATTCCATTCCCAACAATCCAAAGCCTTCACCCACCCCCACCCGGTTGCGCATCGCGAGAACGACGCCCCTCCAAAGTAGCCATCACACTCCGCCGTGATGAGCGGATGAAGTGGTCGTTCCCGCCAAGCTCTCATTGACCGTCCACCCCGCCCAACCGCAGCAGTGACAAGTGAAGGCAAGGGGTCAGGCACCGTCGGCGGTCCAAAGATGCCACCCCAACCCCTATCGGCCCGCACCTCTCATCGACACGGATGACACAGTCGTGGCGCACACGAACTCGCTCAACAGCGGCACCAGGTAAGGACTAACTCATCAGGCCGGTTAGTGCACCGAAAGCACTCCCGATTCCAGCAAACAGGATCCCGAGGTTGACCCACCAATACTTGCGAGATGCGACCATAGCCAATTCGTAGACATGGTGTGCCGATTCGCGGGCTAGGCCATCTGGCGATGTACCAGCTAGCTCGCCTGTGTATCGAGTAATTGTCAAATGTTGACGGGCCGGCAAAAAGTCGGGGATTGGAATTGCGATTTTTCGCTTCGGCGCTACCCTGCTTCGATGAAACGCCTGCGAGACCATCACAGCCCCGAACTGTTCGATCCGTGGGAGCATTT